>JBBSGC010000007.1:0-35098 GCA_038254525.1 Propionibacteriales bacterium
ACCCTGATCGTCTCCGTGCTGCGGTCGACCGGGAAGTCGACGTGGGCTCCCTCGGAGCGACCGATCCAGTTGCGTTGCATGGTGAGGACCCGCTCCGGCCAGTGGCCCGCCAGCTCAGCCATGTCGTCCAGCAGCCGTTGTGCGTAGTCGGTGATCTTGAAGTACCACTGGGTGAGCTCGCGTTTGGTCACTGCCGCGCCGCAGCGCTCGCAGTGACCACCCACGACCTGCTCGTTGGCCAGCACGGTCTGGTCGGTCGGGCACCAGTTGACGAAGGACTGCTTGCGGTAGGCCAGCCCCCGCTCGAAGAACCTCAGGAACAGCCACTGCGTCCAGCGGTAGTAGTCCGGGTCCGACGTGTGGAACCGGCGCGACCAGTCGAAGCTCACCGCGTAGCGGCGGATCGACTCGGCCTGTGTCTCGATGTTGTCGTAGGTGAAGCGCGCCGGGTTCTCGTTGCGGCGGATCGCGGCGTTCTCGGCCGGCAGCCCGAAGGAGTCCCAGGCGATCGGGTTCAGCACGTTGAACCCGCGCTGGAACCAGTAGCGCGCCAGCACGTCGTGCAGGGCCAGCACCTCGCCGTGACCCATGTGCAGGTCGCCTGATGGGTAGGAGAACATCGTCAGCGCGTAGCGGCGGTCCCGGAGGTCGCCGACGTGCTTACCGGCCGGGTGGTCGGCGCGGAACGGGTCGAGCGCCTCCCACACCGGCTGCCACTTCTCCTGCAGGGCGCCGCTGTCGTAGGCGACCCGCTCGGTGGCCGGCGTTCGCTGCTGGCTGTCCACTGTGCAACTCCTGGTCTGGGCAACTCCTGGTCTGGGCATCTGCTGGTAGGGCATCTGCTGGTCCATGGCAGAAAAAAACCCCTCACAAACGAGGGGTGGCCGCGCCGTCGGGATCGACGATCAGCGCGGCTGGCCAAGCAGCAGGGTGGCTCGCATGCCTCAGGGTAGCGCACGCGCCCGCTAGGGTCGGGCCTCGTGAAGGTCCTCGTCACCGGCGGCGCCGGCTACCTCGGCAGCACGTTCGGCACCGCGCTGGAAGCGGCCGGCCATCAGCCGGTGGTTCTCGACAGCCTGCTCACCGGCCCACGGGCGTTCCTGCACGGGCGGACTTCTTACGTCGGCGACATCGCCGACCGAGCGCTCCTGCGCCGGATCGTCGACGAACACCCCGACCTGGGATGCACCATCCACTGCGCCGCGAGGATCGTGGTCCCAGAGAGCGTCGCGCAGCCGTACGCCTACTACCGCGACAACGTGTGCAAGTCGCTCGAGCTGTTCGACGAGCTCACCGCGCTCGGCAAGCCACGGGTGGTGTTCTCGTCGTCGGCGTCGCTGTATGCGACGAGCGAGTCCTTCGAGGTGACCGAGGAGTCCCCGCTCGACCCCGCATCCCCGTACGCGCGGACCAAGCTCGTGATGGAGCTGGCGTTGCGCGACATCTGCGCCGCCACGGACCTGCGGGCGCTCATCCTGCGCTACTTCAACCCGATCGGATCCGATCCCGACTACCGCTCCGGCAGCTACGACCCGCTGCCGAGCCATGTGCTCGGACGGTTGGTCGCTGCGGCCCGTGGGGACATCGAGTCCTTCGAGATCACCGGCACCGAGCACCCGACGCGCGACGGCACCGGCATCCGTGACTACCTGCACGTGTGGGACCTGGCTCGGGCCCACGTCGCCGCTGTCGAGCGCTTCGATGAAGTGCTGGCCATCGAGCAGTCGACGAGCACCGTGCTCAACCTCGGCACCGGGAGCGGGGTCACCGTGCGGGAGCTGGTCACCGCCTTCGAGCGGGTCTACGGACAGCCGGTGCCGACCCGCGAGGCGCCACCGCGGCCCGGCGATGCCGTCGGCGCCTACGCCTACGCCAACGCCGACAAGGCGGCCAGGCTGCTGGGCTGGCGGGCCGAGCTGAGCCTCGACGAGGCGATCGCCAGCGCGCTTGAGTGGGGCCGCCGCCGGGCGGCGGTGCTGTCCGGTAGCTGAGACCGCCCGTTCACTGGGTGGCGGACGGGTCGCCGACGGTGCCCTCGAACAGCGGGGCCCCACTCGCGTCGTCGACGATCACGAACGCGAACGGGTGGTCGACGTGCAACTGGACCACGTGTGGCGGCGGCACGACAGCCGACGTGGCCATCGCCAGCCCGCTGACCGCGGCGGCGACTGTGCCCTTCTCGTCGACGGTGATGTCGGCTCGGTGCTGCACCTGGCTGATCGCCAACGCCTGCGGCGACATCACCGAGAAGTCGGCGGCGGAGCTGAAGGCGTCGCGCATCCCCATCGCCTGCAAGGCGACGGTCAGCGGCAGGTCGCTCTGGAAGTCCCACTTGGGTAGCGCGAGCTCGACCGGACGGCGCTCTGCCATCCCGGTGGCCGACGCCAGCGTGGCCGGGTCGAGCAGCGTCATCGGGTCGCCGTCGCGGCGGTTCGGCAGCAGCACCTCCATCGACAAGCCACCCACGTACGGCAGCCGCACCGCGCGCCAACGCGGGCCAGTGGCGTAGTCGTACGTCTGCGTCGCGTGCATCGTTGGCACGCGCGTAGAGCCGCCGCTCGAGGTGTCGAACGGCGCGTCGTAGGTCTCGCCGGCCGCGAACGGCGACTTCCACGTCGCCTTGAGGTAGACGGCGTTGGTCAGCACCAGCTTCGTGCTGGGGTCGAGCTGGTCGAAGAGCTTGTCGATACGGCCGTGGGTCTGCTGCTGGACCCACGCGTTGATGGTGTTCGCGGCGCTCGGCGAAGCGAAGTCCACGGTCCGGACACCCGCCGCGAAGTCCCGGCCGATCTGGTCGAGGTAGGCGCTCTTCAGCGGGAGGCCGTCCTGGGCCCACAGTGCGTTGCCGATGCTGAGCTCCGGTGCATGGCGGCCACCGTCGGCGAGGCCGGTCCACGAGGAGCTCAGCGCGTTGTAGGCGGCGCCGAGCCCGTCGGCCGGGAAGTGCAGGACGTTGTCGATCTGGCGACCGGTCTGCCCGCGGGCGCCCGGCCGCAGCATCGCGAACAGCAGGCTCAGGCTCGCCGGTGACACCACGACGTTCCCCTGGCTGTCGGACCCCACCTCATGCAGCAGATCGGCTCCGAAGGCGGCGATGCCGTCGGCTGCCGGCGCGACCGGCGCGTCGGCGGGAGCCTGCACCCGGGCGACGTCGCTGATCTGCAGACCGGCGGCCGTGGTTGCAGCGGTCGACCCGCAGGCCGCCGTCACTGCCAGCCCGAGCATCGCCAATGCGGCCGTGCGCTGCTGCCTGTTCTTCGTCATCGTCTCCCTCGTCCTCTCGATGACGCTTCGACGGGGCTCAGCCCGCGGTGGTTCCCTTCGCATGGTCAGTTCCACGCCAGCGTGGCGCGGTGCTTCCAGTAGTAGGTGGCCGGCTCGGCAAGATCGCTCAGCGTCCGGGCGTCGAGGCTTACCTGCCGTAGCCGCAGGTTGGCAGCGAGCTGCTGCGGGCTCGCCGCTCCCAGCAGCAGGACGTCGGCCCAGGGTTGAGCGGCCGCGATCGCAAGCGCGACTGCGTCCGGCCCGGTTGCGTGGTCACGGGCGAGATCGGCGAGTGGAGCCGGCGGCTCGACCGCGAGCCTGCCGTTGGCCAGTGCCTCTTTCACCATGACCTGCAGGCCGTCGGCGTGCGCTTCGGCGAGGGCGGCGCCCGCAGAGGGCTCCAGTAGGTTCCACGTCGACTGGACGGCGTCGAACAACCGTGCGCCGCGGACCTCGAGCCCGCCGGCGCGCCGGATCGCCTTCGACTGGGCCGGTCCCGAGGTCGAGAAGCCGAGGCGGACGCCGCTGTCGCGTCGGTCGGCGAGCGCCGACAGCAGCGCCACGTCGTCGAACAGTGGGCTGTCGGCGGTGAGCGAGTGCACCTGGTAGAGCGCCAGCCGGTCTCCCAGCAGTGCGTACGACTCCTGCCACTGGTGCTCGAAGCGAGCCCGCGAGTGCTCCTTGACCTCGTGCACTGGGGCGTCGATGCGCCAGTCGCCGACGTATTCGTAGCCCCACTTGCTGGAGACGGTGACATCGCCGTGTCCCGGTCGCACGAGCCAGTCGGCCAGGAACTCCTCGGCCCTTCCGTAGGAGCGGGCGGCGTCGACGTGGCGGATCCCGGCGTCGTATGCAGCGTCGAGCACGGCGTAACACGTCTGGCGCATCGCAGCAACCGTACGTTCGGTGGGCAGCGCCGAGTCGCGACCGAGGTTGATGTAGGCGGGCCGGCCGAGGGCGGCGAGGCCCAACGCGAGTCGCGGCACGACGGCAAGCGTAGAGAGCAGGTGCCGGTGGAGCTGAGGGGACTCGAACCCCTGACCCCTTCCATGCCATGGAAGTGCGCTACCAGCTGCGCCACAGCCCCGGACGCTCTGCCGACGGGTGGAGCCGCCGACTGAGCCCGGACAGCATAACCGCTGGCTGGGAGGCGTTCGAATCGCCTTGTGGGTCCGTCCACACCATTCACCGGCTGGCACTGGGGTCCCCTACAACACTCCTATTGGTGCAGGGGACCCCTGTGCCAGCGCATGGGGGGTCAGGTGTCGTCGGAGAGCACCGGCTCGGGCAGCGACCCGGCGTTCCACTCCGCGATCCGCCAGCCGAGCCGGTCCTCGACCAGCAGCGCCCAGCAGCAGTTCGAGAAGCCGCCGAGCCGGCCCCACAGCTCCTGCGGAAAGCCGAGCCAGGAGCAGATGCCCACCCGCATCGCCGCACCGTGCGACACCACCACGACCGTGTCACCGTCACCGAGCTCACCGGTGACGTCGTCGAGCGCGGCCGCGAAGCGTACGGCGGTCTCCGCCTGTGTCTCGCCTCCCGCAAACCGCACGTCCGCACCGGCCCGCACGGCGGCCATCTGCGCCGGCCAGCGCACCAACGCCTCGGCCAGCGGCAACCCCTCGCGGGCGCCGAAGCGAGTCTCGCGCAACCGCCGGTCCAGCTCGACGGGCAGCCCGACGACCGCTGCCAGTGCGCCCGCGGTCTCGCTGGCTCGTTGCAGGTCGCTGGAGACGATGCGCGCCGGATGCAGCGCTGCCACCCTTGGCGCCGAACGACGCGCCTGCTCGCGACCGATGTCGTCCAGCGGCACATCACGCTGCCCTTGCGCCAACCCGCGGGCGTTCCACTCCGTCCGCCCGTGCCGCCACACGACCAGCCGCCGCCGCATCAGCGGACCGGCTCGGCACCGCCCGGTGCCGAGCGACCGCTGGTCACCGCGGCTGGCAGCTCGATGACCGGGCAGTCGCGCCAGATGCGCTCCAGGGAGTAGAACGCGCGTTCCTCCTCGCGCTGCACATGGACGACCAGCTCGATGTAGTCCAGCAGCACCCACCGCCGTTCGCGCTCACCCTCCCGGCGCACGGGCCGCTCCCCCAACCCACGCAGAGCCTCCTCGACCGCGTCGACGACTGCCCCAACCTGTCGGTCGTTGCTCGCCGAGCAGATCAGGAACACGTCGGTGATCACCAGCTGCTCGGAAACGTCGAAGGCGAGGATGCTGTCCGCGAGCTTGTCGGAGGCCGCGGCGGCGGCGGCCACGGTGAGCTCGCGAGCGCGGTCGGTTGCGGTCACTGGACGTCCTCGAGGTCGGAGCGGTCGTACGGTCGGTAGAGCCGGTGCTTGGCGATGTACTGGACGACGCCGTCGGGGACGAGGTACCACACCGGCTCCTCGCGGCTCACCCGCGCCCGGCAGTCCGTCGAGGAGATGGCGAGCGCCGGGATCTCCACGATCGTGACCCGGTCCGATGGGAGCCCGTCGAGCGTCGCATCGTCGATCCGGTGTCCCGGTCGGGTGCAGCCGACGAACTCGGCCAGCTCGAAGATCTCGTCGTGGTCGCGCCAGGTGAGGATCTGAGCCAGCGCGTCGGCGCCGGTGATGAAGTAGAGGGCAACGTCCCCGAGCTCGCCCCGCAGGTCGCGAAGGGTGTCGATCGTGTACGTGGGGCCGTCCCGGTCGATGTCGACGCGTGACACATTGAACCGGGGGTTCGACGCCGTCGCGACCACCGTCATCAGGTAGCGGTCCTCCGGGTGCGAGACCTTGCGCTCCGCCTTCTGCCAGGGCCGTCCGGTGGGCACGAACACGACCTCGTGGAGGCCGAACCAGGCCTGCACTTCACTTGCGGCGACCAAGTGCCCGTGGTGGATGGGGTCGAAGGTGCCACCCATCACACCGACCCGGCGACGGTCTGCCATCAGGTGTGCGGACGCCCCTTGCCGTACGCCAGGGTCCACAGCAGCAGCGTCGCCAGGAAGCCGAAGGCGATCAGGCCGATCACGAACGGCGGAACCGGCAGCTCGCGCACCGACGCGGCGGCGCCCATCAGGTTCGACATGGCGCCCAGATTAGCGGCTCAGCACCCAGCGGGGCTCACCAGACCCGATGGTCGGATCAGAACGGGACCGGCTCGGGCCGGTGCACGCCGATGCCGGTCATCGGCGTTGCCTTGGCGCGGGAGCTGAAAGTGTCGCGCTCCAGGACTTCGAGACCGACGACCTCCCAACGCGGCAGGCCGGCGGAGTCACGGTGCTCGTCCCAGACGCGGAGCGCAAGCGCGGCGGCGTCCAGCATCTCGTCGGCCTCCTCCCAGTAGGAGATCGCGGCCCGGTCCGGCGAGTAGCGCAGCGAGTGCAGGAAGGCGTGCTGCTCGGCGAACCGCATCAACGCCGACTTGACCGTGGCCGCTTGGTGCGCGGAACCGGCGACCGTCACGGTGACGTGCCAGAACCGTCGGCGCTCGGCCACTGAGCCACCTCTCCGTCGGGGCAACCCACCGGCTGCGCTGGTCGGTCCAGTGTCGTGTACGCGCTGACGGACCGCGGCCCGAACCGACCACTTGGTGCCCGTGGTGCAGTGCTCAGCGCCCCTCGAGGCGGGGGTCCTGACCCCTTCGGCCGTGCAGCACCTCTGCTCCGGCCTGCACCTGCGGGTCGAAGTCGAAGACCACGGCGTCGTGCTCGGGCCCGATCACCACGTCGTCCCCTGGCTGTGCGCCCAGCTGCTGGAGCCGCTCCTCGACCCCGAGCCGGGCCAGCCGGTCGGCGAGGAAGCCTACGGCCTCGTCGTTGGAGAAGTCGGTCTGGCGGACCCAGCGCTGCGGCTTGTCGCCGCTCACGTGCCAGCGTCCGTCGCGCTGCTCGATGCGGAAGTCAGCGCCCTCGACGGCGCTCGGCCGCAGCACGATCCGGGTTGCTTCCGCGACCGGAGCCGCGGTGCGGTGCTGCATCACCAGCGCCGCCATCGCGTACGTGAGCTCGGGCAGCCCCTCGTGGCTGGCGGCCGACACCTGGTGTACCCCGAGGCCTCGCGACACCAGGTCGGGGCGGACCAGCTCGGCAAGCTCGTTGGCGTCCGGCACGTCGACCTTGTTCAGGGCGACCAGGCGGGGCCGGTCGTCGAGGCCGCCGTAGCGGGCGAGCTCGCGCTCGATCACGTCGAGGTCGCTCAGCGGGTCGCGGCCGGGTTCGAGGGTGGCGCAGTCGATGACGTGGACGAGCGCGGAGCAGCGCTCGACGTGGCGCAGGAAGTCGTGACCGAGACCACGGCCCTCGCTGGCACCCTCGATCAGGCCCGGCACGTCGGCAACCGTGAACGTGACGTCACCCGCGGTCACGACTCCGAGGTTCGGCACCAGCGTCGTGAACGGGTAGTCGGCGATCTTCGGCCGTGCCCGGGAGATCGCCGCCACCAGGCTGGACTTGCCGGCGCTGGGAAACCCGACCAGCCCGACGTCGGCGACGACCTTGAGCTCGAGGGTGATCGTGCGCTCGTCTCCTGGCTCGCCCAGCAGAGCGAAGCCGGGAGCCTTGCGCCTGGTCGAGGCCAGCGCGGCGTTGCCGAGTCCCCCGCGCCCTCCTGCTGCGACGACCAGCTCGGTGCCCGCGCCGACCAGGTCGGCCAGGACCTGACCGCGGTCGTCCTTGACCACTGTTCCACCTGGCACCGGCAGCACCAGCCCGGCGCCGTGGGACCCGCTGCGGTGCGCGCCGCTTCCGTGCCCGCCGCTGCCCGCTCGGCGATGTGGCTCGTGGTGGTAGTCGATGAGGGTGGTGACGTCGGCAGCGACCCGGAGCACCACGTCACCGCCGTGCCCTCCGTTGCCCCCGTCGGGACCGCCAAGTGGCTTGAACTTCTCCCGGTGCACCGAGGCGACCCCGTTGCCACCGTTTCCCGCGCTGACGTGCAGGGTGACCCGGTCGACAAAGCTCGGGACGGTCACTCAGCCGTGCTGGGGGCCGCGGTAGCGACGATGTTGACCACTCGGCGGCCGCGGCGGGTGCCGAACTCGACGTTGCCGGGCGCCAGCGCGAACAACGTGTCGTCGCCGCCTCGCCCGACGTTGTCGCCAGGGTGGAAGTGGGTGCCACGCTGCCGCACGATGATCTCGCCGGCGTTGACCAGCTGCCCACCGAAACGCTTAACGCCGAGCCGCTGCGCGTTGCTGTCCCGGCCGTTCCGGGTCGAGGCAGCGCCCTTCTTGTGTGCCATGAGTGTCCTCGCGAGTCGATCAGCTGGCGGAGATGTCGATGACCTTGACCTGGGTGTACTTCTGCCGGTGACCCTGGCGCTTGCGGTAGCCGGTCTTGTTCTTGAACTTCACTATGTGGATCTTGGGGCCCTTGGTCTCGGCGACGACCTCGGCGGTCACGCTCACCTCGGCGAGGGCGTCGGCCGCCGAGGTGACTGCCTCGCCGTCGACCAGCAGCAGGGCGGGCAGTCGCAGGCTCTCCCCGACCGACGAGGCCACCCGGTCGATCTCGATGACGTCGCCGACGGCAACCTTCTGCTGCTGGCTGCCACTGCGGACGATCGCGTACACCGGGGCTCACTTTCGTCGGTACGGGAACCGGTCGGACAGGCGGCTGGCACCAAGCGGCCGGGCGCGCGAACGTGCGCCGAGGCGCACGCGACTGCCCAGTCTACGGACCAGCCTCCGGCCCGGTCAAAACGGCGGGTTGGCGGGCCCGGCTCGTGCGCCGGCCGCGACTACGGCCCCGGCGGCCCTCGGCCGACATCTCGACGACTGCTTCGTCAGCCAGCAGAGCCGGGATGTCGTCTGCGTCGACCGCGTCGACCGGGTCGACCGGGTCGAGCGGCGTCTCGGCCTCGACGGGCACGACGGCTGGGCCGCGTCCACGGCGCCCGCGACGACCTTCGTCGCTCTCCCCGGAGACCCCGTCGGCCCGCTTGCGTACCTCAACCGGCTCGGTGTGCACGACGACTCCGCGGCCCAGGCAGTGCTCACAGCTCTCGCTGAATGCCTCGAGCAGGCCGGTGCCGATCCGCTTACGGGTCATCTGGACCAGGCCCAGGGAGGTCACCTCGGCGACCTGGTGGCGCGTACGGTCGCGCCCCAGGCACTCGACGAGGCGGCGAAGCACCAGGTCACGGTTGCTCTCCAGCACCATGTCGATGAAGTCGATCACGATGATTCCGCCGATGTCTCGCAGCCGCAGCTGGCGCACGATCTCCTCGACCGCCTCCAGGTTGTTCTTGGTCACCGTCTCCTCGAGGTTGCCGCCCGAACCGGTGAACTTGCCGGTGTTGACGTCGACGACCGTCATCGCCTCGGTGCGGTCGATGACCAACGAGCCGCCCGAGGGCAGCCACACCTTGCGGTCCAGTCCCTTGGCGATCTGCTCGTCGATGCGGTGCGCGGCGAAGACGTCGCGATGGTCCCCGCTGTCGTCGCCCCACCGCGACGCCCGCTCCGCCAGGTCGGGCGCGACGTGGTTCACGTAGGCCTCGATCATGTCCCAGGCGTCGGCGCCCTGTACCTGCAGCGAGCCGAAGTCCTCGTTGAACAGGTCCCGCACGACCTTGATCATCAGGTCCGGCTCGCCGTAGAGGAGGGCAGGGGCACTGCCGGTCTTCACCTTGGCCGTGATGTCGTCCCACCGTGCGGTGAGCGCGCTGACGTCGCGGGTCAGCTGCTCCTCGGTCGCGCCCTCGGCGGCGGTGCGGATGATGACGCCGGCCTCCTCGGGCAGGATCGTCTTCAGCAGGTTCTTGAGCCGGTTGCGTTCGGTGTCGGGGAGCTTGCGGGAGATGCCTGAGGTCTGCCCACCGGGCACGTAGACCAGGAACCGTCCCGGCAGGCTGATCTGGCTGGTCAGCCGGGCCCCCTTGTGGCCGACCGGGTCCTTGGTCACCTGCACGAGCACCGTCTGCCCGGACTTCAGCGCTTCCTCCACCCGGCGAGGCTTGCCCTCGGCGCCGAGCGCCTTCCAGTCGACCTCACCCGCGTAGAGCACAGCGTTGCGTCCCTTGCCGATGTCGACGAAAGCGGCCTCCATGCTGGGCAGCACGTTCTGCACGCGACCGAGGTAGACGTTGCCGATCAACGAGGTCTGCGACTCCCGCGCGACATAGTGCTCGACGAGCACGCCGTCCTCGAGCACCGCGATCTGCGCGACGTCGTCGTGCTGACGGATGACCATCTCGCGATCGACCGACTCCCGGCGGGCCAGGAACTCAGCCTCGCTGACGATCGGCGCTCGTCGGCGTCCCGCCTCTCGGCCCTCTCGGCGGCGCTGCTTCTTCGCCTCCAGGCGGGTGGATCCAGCGATCGAGGTCACCTCGTCCTCGGCGCTGCGTGGCTCGCGTACGCGCACCACGGTGTTGGCCGGATCGTCCCCGGCCGGCTCGGTGCCCTCGCCCCGGCGCCGTCGACGTCGACGGCGACGGGTCCCGCCCTCCGACGGCGCCTCCTCATCGGCGGCAGAGTCATCGACCGGCTCGGCCGCCTCGGCGAGCTCCAGCGTGGGCTCGGCCGCGGTAGCCGGCTCGGGAGTCGGCTCGTCGGTGGTGTCGTCCGCACCTGGCTCACCTGCGGACTTACGGCGTCGCCGCCCACCACGGCGACGTCTACGTCGAGAGCCGGTTTCGGACTCCTCGGCGTCCTCAGCCTCGGTGTCTCCCTGGTTGCCGCCGTCGCGGTCCGTGGCGACGGCCTCGTCGAGATCCGTGGCGTCGGCGATGTCCGGGCGGGCCGCGCGCGAGCGGCGGCGTGGCGCCGGGGCCGCAGCGGGGTCCGGGGGCTGGAACAGCACAGGTGCTGACCCTGCGGCCACCGGTGCGGCCACTGGTGGGGTCACTGGTGGGGGCAAGGTGGTGGCGGCGGTGTCCACCGGATCGGGATTCGGGGAAGCTGCGGCCTTCTTGCGAGGTGCGCGCTTTGCGGTCTTTCGGCCAGCCTCGGGGGCGACCGGCAGCTCCGCCGGCAGCTCGTCGGACGGGTCGCCGGCCGTCGGAGGCAGCTCGCCGAGAGGTGCGGAGGAGGGGGCCTTCTTCGTGGTGGTGCGCACGGCGCGCTTGGTTGTCCTGCGTACCGGGGCGGCCTCGGCCTCGGTGCCACCAGCGTCCGGGACAGCCGGACCAACGGCCGGTGGCGGACCCGCCGGCCGAGACGCCGCCCTGCGGCGACGTGGAGCAGCTGCGGCGGGGGTTTCTGTGGTGCCGGTCGAGCCGGCGGCGCTCTGGTCGAGCATCTGGTTCCCTTCGGCCGCCGGGGGCAGAGCCTCCCGGGGCACGTCGTTCGCCCGTCACGACCGGAGCCGCCACGAGCAACAAAGCCTGCGTGGCCGACGACGCTCTCCGAAGTCGTCAGTGAGGGTCCGCTGCTCCGCCGCGGTCAACATCGGCTGCCGAGGTGGCGGCCGGGGTGTCGCGGTCGAGGACGAACGGATCCCCTACCGTGCCGGTCTCGTGGTCGAGGGGCCCTTGCATCCGGCGGTTCAACAACGGAGGAACCGCCGCACGCAGCCCTGCGACCTCGAGGAGGCCGGCGAGAACATCGTCGGGGCGCACGGACGGAACACCGTGCCGTAGCACCACCCGCAGTATCGCACATGGTCCAGGTGGGTCCGCCGTGCTGGCCGCGTGCGCGCTGATCGACACCACCGCCGCCCGGCAGTCGAACGTGCGCAGCCCCTTCTTGGTCATCCGGGACACCAGGACCTCGGGCCGCGCGGCGAAGGCGGAAATGGCCGCCTGCGCTGCGTCGAGGGGTACGCCGACCAGCGTGATCTCCCAGTCGCTGGCCGCCAGCCGATCCGCGAGTCCAGCCCCCGAGGCCGCCACCGCGGTGAGGATGTCGATGCCCGCGGGCAGCGCCTCGTCGAGCGCCAGCCGCACAGCGTCCGGATCCAGCGGAGCCGTCAGCCCCAGCTCGAGGTACTCAGCCTCGCTGGCCGCACCGGTCGGCGCCGCCCCAGCGTAGGAGATCCGCGGATGCGGGTGGTAACCGTGCGAGAAGGCGACCGGCAGGCCGGCCCGCCGGACCGCGCGCTCGACGGCGCGGCCGATGTCGCGGTGGGAGGTGAAGCGCAACCTGCCCCGCTTGGCGTAACGCACCCGGATCCGCTGCACCACCGGCAGCTGGGGGTTGGGCGCCTCCGCGTTGGTGCGCGGAGGCTGCACGTTCACGACCCGTCACCCGGGCGCAAAGACTCGGCCGGCCCAACGCTGCTGCGTCGGACCGGCCGGGTCTTGGGGGTGAACTGCGCGGTCAGGAACCGGACTGGTCGCGCACGTTCTGCGTGGACTGCTGTGCCTGTGTCGTGACGTCGGACTGCGCCTGCTGAGCCTGCGACTTCACCTCAGCAGCCGCGTCCTGCGCGGTGGACTTCACCGACTCGGCCGCTTGCTGAGCCGGCTCCTGCAGGTTCTGTGCCACGTCCTTGGCGGCACTCTTCGCCTCGTCCATCACGGTCTGACCGAGGTCGGAGGCCTTGTCCTGGAGCTCGGCCCCGGCCTTCTGCTCGATCGGGGTGGCCGGCAGCAGAGAGGAGAGCAGCCACCCGGCGCCAAAGGCGATCAGGCCGGCGGCCAGCGGGTTGCCCTGCGTACGCTCGCGCACCGCGTCGGGCGCCGATGACGCCGCGTCGCTCGCGGAGGACAGCGCCGAGGATGCCTTGTCCTGAACCGTGCCGACGCCACTGGACATCTGCGACTGACCCTGCTGCGCGGAGCCCATCACCTTGTCCTTGGCGCTGCTGACGCTGTCGCGGACCCGGCTCTTGCCGCGCTGCACGACGTACTTCGGGTTGACCTTCTCGTTCAACGTGTCGACATCGTCGCTGAGTGACTGGCGGGTCGCCTCGATGTCTCGACGGATCTGGTCCGGATCGCTGGTCATTGATGATCTCCTCAGCGGTTGGTGGGGGGTGTCTCGGGCTTCAGGGCCGACGGAATTTCCTGGATCGTCTCGACGGTCTGCTCGGGCTTGGGGTTGACCTGCTTGAGCTGCTTGCGTCCCTGCACGAACAGCACGGCGGCGACCGCTCCCCACAGCACAGCGACGATGAGAGCCGCCCAGCCGCGGGGCATGAAGCTCGACAGGGCCTCCCACAGCGCGATCGAGAGGAACAGCGCCAGGAAGTAGCCGGCGAGCCCGGCGCCGCCCAGCATCCCGGCGCCCTTGCCGGCCTTGACCGCTTCCTGCTTCAGCTCGACCTTGGCCAGCTCGACCTCTTGGCGCATGAGCGTCGACATGTCACGGCTGATGTCGCTGATCAGCTGCCCCGCCGACACGTCCGACATGTCGCGAGCGGTTCCGTCCTGCGGTCCGGGCGAGTAGCCCGCTTCGTGAGCTCCCGTCATCGCCACGGCTCCTCGGGAGTCGTGCTCTGCGGATCCGTCGGGTCGACGGGGCGCACCGGCTGCTCGCCGTAGGTCGTGTCCCCACCGGAGGACTGGCCGCCGTAGGCCGACTGGTCGCCGTAGGCCGGGTCGGCCCCGTAGGTCTGGCCCGCCTCATAGGTCTGGCCCGGCTCATAGGTCTGACCGGAACCGTACGTCTGGCCCGTGCCGTAGGTCGACTGGTCGGCGTAACCGCCCGCGACCGGCTCGGCCGGGTAACCGGCCTGGTCGTAACCGGGAGCCGCGGCATAGCCGGGGGTGTCGGTGTAGCCGGGGGTGTCGGTATAGCCGGGAGTCTCGGGGTAACCGGGCTGGCCGTAGCCGTAGCCCGATGTCTGGTAGTCCTGCATTCCGCCCTGGGAGCTGTCGTCGGAGCGCGTGGCTTCAACGCCGGTGCGGGTCATCCGTCCGGCGACCACGCCTGCGACGGCGGCGCCGAGCAGGAACGCGCCCGGCTTGCGGCGCGCGAAGCTGCGCACGTCGTCGAGCAGCTCGCTCGCGTCCTTCTCCAGCCAGCCGGCCGCCGAGTTGACCTGCTGCGACGCGTTGCTGACCAGCTTCTGCGCCAGGCCCGAGTCGCTCGAGCTGGCCATGGTGTCGAGCTGCTGTCCCACCGAGCGCAGGCCCTCCGCCGCGCGCAGCTGCTGGTAGCCGGCCTGCTCCTTCAGCTGGGACTGCGCCTGTGAGCTCAGGTCCCGGATCTGGTCCGTGGCCTCGGACACGACGCGTCCGCCCTCCTCACGAGCGGTGCCCACGACCTGGCTGCCGCTGTCGGCTGCGGTCTGGGCGACGTTGCTTGCCTCCTCCTTCGCGGCGTCCGTCGTCGAGGAGGTCTCGGCCCCCTGCGAGGACGTGCTCCCGCTGCTGCTCCACTGCTCGGTCATGGGACCTCCCGGTGCTGGGAAAAACGAGTCGCACCTCGTGCGCGACCTCACTTGTGCCGGAACCTCTTCGGTGTACCCACCGTCAGCGGCGCGAAACCCGGGAGTTACGCGGTAAGGCACACCTCGGCCCGGCGCCACCTCGGCACTGAGGGCCATCCTGGCACGATGTGGCAAGTGACCTCCGCGGACCTGCGCTCGCCCGCCGTAGGGCGGGCCGGCCGTCGGTCCTTCGCCGCTGCTCGTCCGCTGGTGCTGGTCGCCATCGTGCTCATGGCGCTGAACCTGCGGCCGGCGGTGAGCAGCGTGGGGGTCTCGCTCGAGCAGCTGCGCAACGACCTCGGCATGTCGGGCTCGGTCGCCGGCGTGCTCACCACCCTGCCGGTCCTGTGTTTCGCCGCATTCGGGCTCGCCACCAAGGCCGTCGCCGGGCGCCTCGGCCTGCACAAGACGGCCCTCGGCGCCCTGGCCCTGCTGCTGCTCGGGCTCACCGTGCGCGCACTGACCAGCTCGACGGCGATCTTCCTGCTCGCCTCGGTCGTTGCCCTGGCAGGCATCGCGGTCGCCAACGTGTCGCTCCCACCACTGGTCAAGCTGCACTTCCCGGACCGCATCGGCGTCGTGACCGGTCTCTACACCGCCATGCTCATGACCGGTGCGTTCCTGCCGTCGGTGGTGGTCGTCCCTCTCGACGATGCGACCGGCAGCTGGCGGGCCGGCCTGCTGGCCTGGGCGGTCGTCGCCGGCCTCGGACTGCTGCCCTGGTTGTTGCTGGCGGGACAGGACGTGCGCACCTCGCCGGTTCCAGGTGGTGGGGTGATCTCGGTCCGGATGCTCACTCGCTCGCGGCTCGCCTGGTGCATGGCTGCCTTCTGCGGCCTGCAGTCGGCGATGGCGTACGCCCAGTTCGGCTGGCTGCCGCAGGTCTACAGCGACGCCGGTGCCTCGCGGGAGCAGGCGTCGCTGATGCTGGGCCTGCTCACGATCGTCGGTGTGCCGGTGACGCTGCTGCTGCCGTGGCTGATCCGCCGGGTCGGTGACCAGCGCCGGCTTATCGCCACCTTCGTGGCGCTGGCCGCGGTTGGCTTCCTCGGCCTGTGGCGCGACCCGATGACGGCACCGTGGCTGTGGGCGCTGCTGCTCGGAGCCGGCGGCAGTGCCTTCCCGTACGTGCTCACGATGATCGGGCTGCGGTCGCGCACACCGGAGGGCACCGCGGCACTCTCGGGGTTTGTGCAGAGCGTCGGGTACCTGATTGCTGCCATCGGACCCCTGGGCACCGGCCTGCTGTTCGACCTCACCGGCTCGTGGGACGTGCCGCTGCTCGCGCTGGCCGGGTTGTCGGTCCCCATGCTGCTCGCCGGTCTCGGGTTTGCCCGCCCGCAGTACGTCGAGGACACGATCGCGCGTCCCTCGGCTGAGTCACACCACTGACAGCGGCAGCAGCGACTTGCCCGTCGGTCCGATCTGGATCTCGGTGTCCATCTGCGGGCACACGCCGCAGTCGAAGCACGGCGTCCAGCGACAGTCGTCCACCTCCACGCCGCCGTCGGGGTCCAGCGCGTCCTGCCAGTCCTCCCACAGCCAGTCGCGGTCGAGGCCGGAGTCGAGGTGGTCCCACGGCAGGACCTCGGCGTAGTCGCGCTCTCGGGTGGTGTACCAGGCGACGTCGACCGGCTCGTCGGCCAACGCTGTCTCCGCGCACGCCATCCAGCGTTCATAGCTGAAGTGCTCGCTCCAGCCGTCGAAGCGCCCGCCGGCCCGCCAGACCGCCTCGATCACCCGGCCGACCCGGCGGTCACCGCGGCTGAGTAGCCCCTCGACGATTCCGGGTTCGCCGTCGTGGTAGCGAAAGCCGATGGCCCGGCCGTACTGCTTGTCAGCGCGGACGGACTCCCGCAGCGCGGCGAGGCGGGCGTCGGTGGTCGGGGCGTCGAGCTGGCCGGCCCACTGGAACGGTGTGTGTGGCTTCGGGACGAAGCCGCCGATGGACACCGTGCACCGGATGTCGCGGCGGCCCGACACCTCCCGGCCGGTGGCGATGACCTTGCGGGCCAGGTCCCCGATCGCCAGCACGTCCTCGTCGGTCTCGGTCGGCAGGCCGCACATGAAGTAGAGCTTGACCTGCCGCCAGCCCGAGGAGTACGCCGCGGCGACGGTGCGCACCAGATCCTCCTCGGTGACCATCTTGTTGATGACCTTGCGCAGCCGCTCCGAGCCGCCCTCGGGCGCGAACGTGAGGCCGGAGCGCCGCCCGTTGCGGCTGAACTCGTTGGCGAGGGTGATGTTGAAGGCGTCCACCCGGGTCGACGGCAGCGACAGGGACACGTTCGTGCCCTCGTAGCGGTCGGCCAGCCCCTTGGCCACCTCGGCGATCTCGGAGTGGTCGGCGCTGGAGAGGCTGAGCAGCCCGACCTCCTCGAAGCCGGTCTGCTGCACCCCACTGGCGACCATGTCACCGATCGTGGTGATGCTGCGCTCGCGGACCGGCCGGGTGATCATGCCCGCCTGGCAGAACCGGCACCCGCGAGTGCAGCCGCGGAAGATCTCGACCGAGTAGCGCTCGTGCACTGTCTCGGCGAGCGGCACCAGCGGCTTGCGTGGATAGGGCCAGGCGTCCAGGTCCATCAACGTGTGCTTGTGCACCCGCCACGGGACGCCGGGGACGGTGGGCCACACGCGGCGGATCCGCCCGTCGGGCAGGTAGCTGACGTCGTAGAACCGAGGCACGTAGACGCCGCCGGACACCGCAAGCCGGTGCAGCAGCTCGTCGCGGGGACCCCGCCCGGCAGCGCCCGGGCAACCCTCGGCCTTCCACTCGCGGACGACCTCGCTGATCGCCAGCACCACCTCCTCACCGTCGCCGAGCACCGCCGCGTCGATGAAGTCAGCCACCGGCTCGGGGTTGAAGGCGCTGTGGCCTCCGGCCAGCACGACCGGGTGTGACTCATCGCGGTCGGCGGCGTGCAGCGGGATGCCGGCCAGGTCCAGTGCGGTCAGCAGGTTGGTGTAGCCGAGCTCGGTGGCGAAGGACACCCCGAGCAGGTCGAAGGCGGCCACCGGGCGGTGCCCGTCGACGGTGAACTGGCCGATCCCGTGCTCGCGCAGCACCGCTTCCATGTCGCCGAGCACCGCGTAGGTGCGCTCGGCGAGGATCCAGTCCCGCTCGTTGAGTATCTCGTAGAGGATCTGTACACCCTGGTTCGGCAGCCCCACCTCGTACGCGTCGGGATACAGCAGCGCCCAGCGCACCTCGACCGCGTCCCAGTCCTTGACCGAGGAGTTCAGCTCGCCGCCGACGTACTGGATCGGCTTGCTGACGGTGGGCAGCAGGGGCTCGAGTCGCGGGAACAGGGACTCGATCGGCATGACGGCGACCTCGGTTCGGCGACGGTGGTTCGCTCAGGGTAACGCCGGGGCGGCGATCGGACTTCCGCGCCGCTCAGCGGGAGCGGGCCAGCTGCGAGCGCACGATGATGCCGAGCCCGAGCCGCCGGTCGGCGCGCAGGTGCAGGTTCTGCAGCAGTCCGACGGCCATCAACGATGCGAACATCGAGGTGCCCCCGTAGGAGACCAGCGGCAGCGGGACGCCGGTCACCGGCATGATCCCCAGGCACATGCCGATGTTCTGGAACGCCTGGAAGCCGAACCAGCAGGCGACCCCGACCGCGGCGCATCGGCCGAACAGGTCGGGGGCGTTGCGGGCCATGCGCAGCGCCCGCCACAGCACCACCATGAACAGCACGATGATCGCGCCCGCGCCGACGAGTCCGAGCTCCTCACCAGCCACCGTGAACACGAAGTCGGTGTGCTGCTCGGGCACGAAGCCGGCCTGGGTCTGTGAGCCCTGGAAGAGTCCCTGCCCGAACAGCCCACCGTTGCCGATCGCGATCCGCGCCTGGATCGTGTTGTAGCCGGCGCCCTGCGGGTCCAGCGACGGGTCGGCGAACGCCTCGAAACGCAGCAGCTGGTAGTGCTGCAGCAGTCCGACCGACACCGCGACCGTGACCGCGCCGACCCCGGTGGTGACCAGCCCGGCCAGCCACCGCTTGGGAGCACCGGCGAGCGCGAGGACCCCGAAGACGATCGCGGTGAGAACCATCAGGGTGCCGAGGTCGGGCTGGGCGAGGATCAGCAGCGCCGGCACGCCCGCGATGCCGAGGGCCGAGATGAGGTCAGAGCTGGTGAGGTGGGTGCGCAGCCGGCCCTCGGTGTGCTCGGCCAGCACCAGGGCCATGCCGACGATCACGCCCAGCTTGGCCAGCTCGGACGGCTGCACCGACAGTCCGCCCAGCATCAGCCACGAGTGCGAGCCGTTGACGGTGGCGCCGACTCCGGGGACAAAGATCAGCAGCAGGCCGGCGATCGAGCCGAGGTAGATGACCGGGGCCCAGATCCGCATCCAGCGGTGGTCGGTGGCGGCGATGATGGCACCGAGGACCGTGCCGATCGCCAGGTTGACCGCCTGCCGGCGCAGGTAGGCGGTGCCGTCGTTGCCGACCAGATAGGTCCGGTGGACGGTGGCCGACCAGACCAGCAGCAGCCCGATGGCGCACAACGCCGCCACGCTGGCGAGCAGCCACCAGTCCAACCGCCGCCACGTCGCCTTGGTCCGTGGCGCCATCACCCGCGGTTCGCCCCCCTGGGCGGGGCCAGTGCACCGTCGGCGGCGAGCTTTGGCAGCCGCCCTGGTGGAGTGGTTCCGGGAATGGCCGCATGTGCTGGGTCGACCCGCATGCCGTGGATGCCGTAGAGCGCCTCCCAGATATGGCGCACCGCATCCCCGGAGGTGCCCGAGCCGGTCCCACCCTGCTCGACCATCATCACCACGACGTAGTTCTTGTCGTAGGTGGCCACCCACGACGTCGTCTGCTTGCCGTAGACCTCAGCCGTTCCGGTCTTGGACCTGATGTGCACCTTGTCGAGCGGGAAGCCGACCATCTTCCACGCCATGGTGCCGACCTTCGCGGTGCCGAGCAGCGCGTGGTCGATGTAGTGCAGGTTCTTGCGCGAGACAGGCACCCGGCCAGCAGCCTGGGGCGGGATCCGCTCGACGACGTGTCCGGCGGAGTCCAGAACCGCCTTGCCCAGCCGGGGTTCCCACAGCGTGCCACCGTTGGCCAGCGCGCCGTAGGCCACCGCGAGCTGCATCGGCGTCACCGTGGTGTCGCCCTGCCCGACCACGAAGTTGACGGCGTCACCTGCGCGGTAGCGCCAGCCGTCGACGCAGAACTCGCGGGCGAACACGTGGAGGAAGTCGGTTCCTGGCTGCTTGCCGACCCGGCAGTAGTAGTCCTTGTTGTCCCGCCAGTACGCGAGCCGCCAGCTGCGGTCGGCAATCCGGCCGCTCGCCTCGCCCGGCAGGTCGATCCCGGTGGGACGCCCGAAGCCGAAGGCCTTGGCGTTCTGGACCAGGACATCCTTGGCGTGGACGTCGCCGGAGTCGCCGCCCTCTGCGAGCCACTTGGCGTAGCCGATCCGGTAGAAGAACGTGTCGCACGACAGCTGGAGCGCTTGCGCGAAGGTGAGGTAGCCGTGGGCGGCCGACTCGTAGTTCTGGAAGGTCCGGCCACCGACGGTGTAGCTGGACGAGCAGTCCAGCTTGGTCGACCGCGAGTAGCCGTGCGAGAGGGCGCCGGCCGTCGAGATCGGCTTGAACGTGGAGCCCGGCGCGAGCTGTCCCTGCGTCGGCCGGGAGAGCAGCGGCTCGCCGGCCTTGGTGGAGTAGAGCCGCCGCAGGTCCGCGGCACTGATCCCGCCCACCCAGGCGCCGGGGTTGTAGGTGGGGTAGCTGGCCATCGCCACCACTCGGCCGTCGTGCGGGTCCAGCACCACGACCGAGCCGGAGGTTGCCCGGTACTTGCGGGAGGTCACCGGGTCCACGGTCTGCCGGGCGGTCGAGATGGCCTGCCGCAGCTCCCGCTCCACGACGGCCTGGACGCGGGCGTCGATGCTGGTGACCAGGGTGTCGCCCGGCGTCGCCGGAGTCGCGTCCTGTGGCCCGGTGGCCCGGCCTTGTGAGTCGACGGCGACGCCTTCGGCTCCGGGCACACCGCGCAGGTACGCGTCGTACTCGCGCTCCAGGCCGGAGCGGCCGACCAGCGACCCGGCGTTGAGGGTGCTGTCGCCGTCGGTGGTCGCGGCGGCGTACTCGCTCGCCGTGACCGGCGTCAGGTAGCCGAGCAGGTGCGCGGCGTTGACCCCGAACGGAGCGGGGTAGGAGCGCACGCTGCGCTGCTCGGCAACGACACCGGGATAGTCCTCCCCACGCTCCTGGATGGTGATCGCCGCCTGCTGGGGGACGTCCTCGGCGATCGTCACCGGTGCGTAGGGTGAGCCGTTCCAGCAAACGCCTGCCGGCGGGGCGCCCGGCTCGCCGCACAGCTTGGTCCGGGCGACGACCGCGCGGTAGGGCAGGTGCACGATACCGGCGACCCGGTGCAGCACCGTGGAGCGCTTGGCGGCACTGAGGGCGGCCAGGGAGGTGCGGTCGACCGCGACCACCCACGACATCCGGCTGGCGGCCAGGGGGCGACCCAGGTCGTCGACGATCAGCCCCCGCTGCGGCTGCACGACGACGTCCTGGACGACGTTGTCGGCAGCCTGCGCCTGGTAGGACGCGCCACTGGCCACCTGGAGGTACCACAGCCGCCCGAGCAGGGTGGCGAACAGCGCGACAAGCAGCACCTGCACCACGACCAGCCGCGGCCGCGACGGGTTGACCGCAGGGCTCCTCATGCGCGCACCCACCGGTCGGTCCCCGGCTCCAGACGACGGCTCACCGCGACCACGAGCGGCAAGACGACCGGGGTCAGCGCCACGTCGTAGAGCACCTCGACCGGCACGACGGACAGGACGTGCGCGACCGTGACGCCGGGATCGCCGAGCAGCAGCCCCGACAGGGCGAACACCGAGCTGCCGACGAACGCGGCCGCCGCCACGGTGACAATGGCGGCCACCGCACTGTGCCGCGCGTCCTGGCTCACCAGCCCGGCCAGGTAGCCGACGACAAGCAACGCCAGCGCCCAGCGGCCGGCGGTGTGGTCCGCCGGCGGGGCCAGGTCGAGCACCAGGCCGGACAGGAAGCCGACCACGGCGGCGTGCTGCGGCCCCCGCACCAGCGCGACGCCGACAACCAGCAGCAGCACCAGGTCGGGCACCACACCGGCAACCGCCAGAGCCGCCAGCGGCCCGGACTGCAGGCTCACCGCGACCACCACCGCCGCCGCTGTGACCAGGGCTCTCAGGGCGCCCATGTCAGCGGCCCTGCCGGCGCGAGGGGGCCGGCGCCGCCGAGCTCTGCGTCGCTGAGACCACGACTGCCACCGTGTCGAGTGCCGAGAAGTCGACGTACGGACGGACCACCGCGGTCGTCGTCGAGTCACGCGGGCTCGCCTGCACCGACTGGATCGACCCGATCGGCACCCCGGCGACGTAGGGCGTGCCGTCCTGCGACCCCCAGGTGACGACGGAGTCACCGGCGCGCGGTGTGACCGTGGAGTCCAAAGTGGTCAGCGTCAGCCGCCCCGCGCCGGACAGGTCACCGTCGCCGCGGCACAGGCCGAGCTCACCGTCGGAGCCCAGCCGCCCCCCGACCACCGATCCGGCGTCGATGATCAGCAGCACCGTCGCCGAGTGCGCGTCCGCGCGGAGCACCCGCCCCACCAGGCCGTCGGCGTTGAGGACCGTCATGTCGGCGTGCACCCCGTCGGCGGTGCCGGCGCTGATCGACACCGTGCGCGAGAACGACTGCGCGGCTCCAATCGCCACCACCCGCGCGGGCACCAGCTGCAGACCGCTGCCGGCGGCGATGGTGGCGATGGCGGCCAGGTCGGAGTGGCGTGTCGAGTCGACGCCCGCCGTCTCCAGCTGGGCCCGCAGTCTGGCGTTGTCGTCCCGCAGCGCGGTGTTGTCCTTCCGCAGCCCGTTGACGGTCGTGACATAGCTCCCCAGCGACCGAATGGGCGCGGCAGCCAGGTCGAGCCCGGCCTGCACGGGGCTCACCACGGCGCTGGTGGCGCCGCGCAGCGGCTCGATCGGCGTGGAGTCGCCGGCTGAGTCGACGGCCATGATCGCCACCGCGGCCAGCGCCAATAGCGCTACGACGCTGCGGGTGCGCGAGCCGTCGCGCTCCCGTCGGTCCGCGACCCTCATCTGCGGGGCTCGGAGACGAGGACCTGCTGCAGCGCCTCGAATTCCTCCACGCACTTGCCGGCCCCGAGGGCCACCGAGTGCAGCGGGTCGTCGGCGATGTGCACCGGCATCCCGGTCTCGTGCCGCAGGCGTTCGTCCAGCCCGCGAAGCAGCGCCCCACCGCCGGTCAGCACCAGGCCGCGGTCCATGATGTCGCCGGCCAGCTCCGGCGGCGTCTTGTCCAGCGTGGCGCGCACCGCGTCGACTATCGCGTGCAGCGGCTCCTCCAGAGCCTGCCGGACCTCGGCGCTCGACACGACCACCGTGCGGGGCAGCCCGGAGATCAGGTCCCGGCCGCGTACCTCCGCCTCCGGCTCGTCGGGCAGCGGGAACGCCGAGCCGAGCTCGATCTTGATCTCCTCGGCGGTGCGCTCGCCGAGCATCAGCGAGTACTCCTTCTTGAACCAGCTGATGATCGCGGCATCCAGGTCGTCGCCCGCGGTACGGATGGAGAGGCTGGTCACGATCCCGCCCAGCGAGATCACCGCCACCTCGGTCGTGCCACCGCCGATGTCGACGACCATGTTGCCGGTCGCCTCGTGCACAGGCAGCTCGGCTCCGATGGCGGCGGCCATCGGCTCCTCGATGATGTAGACCCGCCGGGCTCCGGCCTGGTAGCCGGCCTCCTTCACGGCGCGCTGCTCGACCGATGTGATGCCGCTTGGGACGCACACCACCAGACGTGGTTTGGTGAAGTAGCGGCGACGGTGCACGCGCTGGATGAACAGTCGCAGCATCTGCTCGGTGGACTCGAAGTCGGCGATCACGCCATCGCGCATCGGCCGGATCGCGATGATGCTGTCGGGCGTGCGGCCGAGCATCCGCTTGGCCTCCGACCCGACCGCGAGGATCTCGCGGGTCTGCGCGTTGAGCGCGACCACCGATGGCTCGTTGAGCAGCACACCGCGACCGCGCACGTACACCAGGGTGTTGGCGGTCCCGAGGTCGACGGCCATGTCGCGGCCGATGATGCTGTTGCGCATGAGCGGTCTGTCTCCTTGCAGCAGGCCGCTCCCAGGCTAAGTGGGACCCGTGGCTGCGCCGCGCCGCGACACGCACACCCGGACTCGGCCGGCGACCCTCACAGGTCGGGGAACCACAACCCGACCTCGCGCTCGGCCGCCGCCGTGGAGTCCGAGCCGTGCACCAGGTTCTCCCGGTTGGACAGCGAAAGGTCCCCGCGGATGGACCCCGGTGTCGCCGCACGGCCGTCGGTCGCTCCGTTGAGCGCGCGGACCACGTCAACAGCCGAGTCGCCTTCGAGGACCATCGCCACCAGGGCGCCGGAGGTGATGAACGCCCGGAGCTGGGGGTAGAAGTCGCGGTCGACGTGCTCGGCGTAGTGGGCGTCGGCCAGCGTGGCGTCAATGCTCCGCAGGTCCATCGCCAGCACCGTCAGCCCCTTGGCCTCGTAGCGTCCGAGGACCTCTCCGACCAGGCCCCGCCGGACGGTGTCGGGCTTGAGCAGGACGAGTGTGCGCGAGCTCATGTCGCGCACCCTATCCAGCCTTGGCCTCCTCGACCCTGCGCCCCAGCACGACGGCCAGCACCCACAGCCCACCGAACAACGCACCGAGTGCGAACATCACCGGCACCACGAACCCCAGGGCCAGCGCGGCCAGCTGCACCAGCGAGCCGATCCAGTAGCCGAACCGGTGCCGCATCGTCGCGGCCCCGGCAATCGCAAGCAGCGCCAGCCCGACGCCAACCGTGACGGCGACCGCTGCGGAGAGCCCGGTGATCGTGATCAGCACCGGTGTGGTGAGGAACAGCACCACCGACTGCAGTCCGAGGACTCCTGAGCACATGCCCCGCATCAGCGGGGCCCACCGAGCAGGTGCCGGGCCTCGCCCACGGTGATCACCGAACCGGTGACCAGCACCCCGCCGCTGCCGATCGCCTCGCCGTCGCCCCACCCCTGTTCGGCGAGCGAAGCGCCCAGGTCGAGGGCGTCGTCGAGGCGCGACCTGACGTGCACCCGGTCGGTTCCGAAGACCCCTTCGGCGATGTCGCCCAGCTCATCTGCGGGCAAGGCCCGCGGCGTGCTGTTCTGGGTGCACACCAGCTCCGCAAACACCGGCTCGAAGGCGGCCAGGATCTCCTCGACGTCCTTGTCGGCCATGACGCCGACGACGCCGACCAGGGGCGAGAAGGAGAACGCCTCCTGCACGGCGGCCGCAGTCGCGTGCGCTCCCGCGGGGTTGTGCGCGGCGTCGAGCACGATCACCGGGCTGCGCCGCACGACCTCCAGGCGACCCGGCGAGGTGACGGCCGCGAACCCGTCGCGGACGGCATCGGCGTCAAGCTCCAGGCCACCGACGAACGCCTCCACGGCGCTCAGCGCGTTGGCCGCGTTCTGGGCCTGGTGAGCACCGTGCAGCGGCAGGAATACGTCCGCGTACTCGGCGCCGAGCCCACGCAGCGTGACCAGCTGGCCGCCCACGCCCGGTTGTCGGGAGACGATGCCGAAGTCGATGCCTTCTCGGGCCGCCGCCGCGCCGACCTCGGCGACGTGGCGATCCAGCACGTCGGCCGCGGCGGCGTCGGGCTGGGCGGCGAGCACCGCAAACGAGCCGGCCTTGATGATGCCGGCCTTCTCGACCGCGATGTCGCCGGGGGTGGCGCCGAGGTAGGCGACGTGGTCCACAGCGACCGGCAGGACGACCGCGACCTGCGCGTCGACGACGTTGGTCGCGTCCCACGTGCCACCCATGCCGACCTCGACGACCGCCACGTCGACCGGGGCATCGGCGAACGCCGCATAGGCCATGCCGGTGATTGCCTCGAAGAACGACAGCGGCTGTGGCGCAGAACGGTCCACGACCTCCAGATAAGGGGCGACCTCGGTGTATGCGCGGACGAAGACGTCCTCGCTCACCGGTTCCCCGTCGATGCAGATGCGCTCGGTCATCGACTCCAGGTGCGGGCTGGTGACGCGCCCGGTGCGCAGCCCGATCTCGCGGAGCAACGCGTCGATCATCCGGCTCGTCGAAGTCTTGCCGTTCGTGCCGGTCACGGAGATCACGGGGTAGGCGGTCTGCGGGTCTCCGAGCAGGTCGACCAGCGCCCGGATCCGGTCGAGGCTCGGCTCCAGCCGCGACTCGGGCCAGCGGGCGAGCAGCGCCCCCTCCACCGTGGCGTAGGGAGACGCAGCCGGCTCCGGAAAGCGTGCGGATCGGCTGCTCATCAGGCGGCAAGTCTAGGGCGGCCACCAACGGGCACTGCCCCGCGCGCCTACACTGGCTGACCATGACCAGTCGCGAGCGCCCCAGCACCGCGGCCCGCGTACGCACGGCTCGAGTACCCGTGCGGCGCTGAGCGTCGCCCCCGCCCGTCTGGTCCTGCATCCTCCGTCGGTCGCCGCCCACCTCTGGCCGTGCCGACACCCCGGCAAAGGTGATCCCTGTGACGACCATCCCTGTGACGACCATCCCCGAGAAGCCAGCCCTCGAAGGGCTCGAGGCCACCTGGTCCGCGATCTGGGAGCAGGACGGCACCTATCGCTTCGACCGCGACGTCGCGGATCGCTCGTCGGTGTTCTCCATCGACACCCCACCGCCGACGGTGTCAGGTGCGCTGCACGTCGGTCACGTCTTCAGCTACACCCACACCGACGTCATCGCCCGCTACCAGCGGATGCGCGGTAAGCACGTCTTCTACCCGATGGGCTGGGACGACAACGGTCTGCCCACCGAAAGGCGCGTCCAGAACCACTTCGGGGTGCGATGCGACCCCACGTTGCCCTACGACCAGGGGTTCACGCCGCCGGAGGCTCCCGACCCCAAGCGTCAGCTGCCGACCAGCCGACGCAACTTCATCGAGCTCTGCACCCAGCTGGTCGAGGAGGACGAGCGCGCCTTCGAGGCCATGTGGCGCCGGCTCGGCCTCTCTGTGGACTGGAGCCAGACATACACGACGATCGGTGACGTCTCACGGGCGGCTTCGCAGAAGGCCTTTTTGCGGAACCTCGCGCGCGGCGAGGCTTACCAGTCCGAGGCCCCGACGCTGTGGGACGTCACGTTCCAGACCGCGGTCGCCCAGGCCGAGCTGGAGGCCCGCGACTACCCCGGCCACTACCACCGGATCGCCTTCCACTCCGCCGACGGGCCCTTGCATGTGGAGACCACCCGACCCGAGCTCGTCGCGTCCTGCGTCGCGCTGGTCGCCCACCCTGACGACGAGCGCTACGCGGCGCGGTTCGGCTCCACGGTGCGTTCGCCGGTGTTCGGCGTCGAGATCCCGGTGCTCGCCCATCCGGCCGCCGAGCCCGACAAGGGCGCAGGCATCGCCATGTGCTGCACGTTCGGCGACCTCACCGATGTGCAGTGGTGGCGCGAGCTGCGGCTGCCGATGCGCACCGTCGTCGGTAGGGACGGCCGGCTCCAGCGGGAGACACCGGAGTGGGTCACGACGGAGTCGGGGCGCGAAGGATATGCGGCGATCGCCGGCAAGACGACGTTCAGCGCCCGCGAGGCGATGGTGGAGGCGCTGCGCCGGTCCGGTGACCTCGACGCTGAGCCGCGCGCCACCACCCGGATGGCGAACTTCTACGAGAGGGGCGACAAGCCGCTGGAGATCGTGTCCAGCCGCCAGTGGTACATCCGCAACGGCGGCCGCGACGCCGACCTGCGTGCGGCGCTGGTCGAGCGCGGCGCGCAGATCCACTGGGTGCCGGAGTTCATGGAGCACCGCTATGCCAACTGGGTCGACGGGCTCAACGGCGACTGGCTGGTGTCGCGACAGCGCTTCTTCGGCGTGCCCTTCCCGGTCTGGTACCCGCTCGACGAGGATGGCGAGCCGACGTACGACCGGCCCCTGCTGCCTGAGGAGAGCGAGCTGCCGATCGACCCGGCCTCGCAGGCACCGGCGGGATATGCCGAGTCGCAGCGCGGTGAGCCGGGCGGCTTCCTGGCCGACCCCGACGTGATGGACACCTGGGCGACCTCGTCGCTGACGCCACAGATCGTCTGCGGCTGGGAGCGCGACCCCGAGCTGCTCGCGAAGACGTTCCCGATGGACCTCAACACCCATGCCCACGAGATCATCCGCACCTGGCTGTTCTCCCGGGTCGTGCGTGCGCACCTGGAGAACGACACGATCCCCTGGGCCACGTCGCTGATCTCCGGCTTCGTCGTCGATCCCGACCGCAAGAAGATGAGCAAGTCGAAAGGCAACGCGGTAGTGCCGACCGAGATCCTCGAGCGCTACGGGTCGGACGCGGTGCGGTGGCGAGCGGCGATGTCGCGGCCGGGTCTGGACAGCCCGTTCGACGAGGCGCAGATGAAGGTCGGCCGGCGCCTGGCGATGAAGGTGCTCAACGCGAGTCGGTTCGTGCTCGGGCTGGGAGCCACGGACACCGATGCGTCGAACGTCACCGAGCCCCTCGACCTGGCGATGCTGTCTCGGCTGCGCCAGGTGGTCGCCGAGGCGACCGGGTCGCTGGATGCCTACGACTACACCGCAGCTCTGGAGGCTGTCGAGCGGTTCTTCTGGGCGTTCTGCGACGACTACCTCGAGCTGGTCAAGGAGCGCGCCTACGGCGGTCGCGGCGAGGAGGCAGCGAGATCTGCGCAGGCCGCCCTGGCCTGGGCGCTCTCGGTTCAGCTTCGCCTGTTTGCGCCGTTCCTGCCGTTCGTGACCGAGGAGGTCTGGTCGTGGTGGCAGGAGGGGTCGGTGCACCGATCCGCCTGGCCCGAGGTCGAGGTCGACCTCCTGGCCAAATCCCACGACCCTGGGGTCCTCGACGCGGCCGCCTCGGTGCTGGCCGGGATCCGCGGCGCCAAGTCGACGGCCAAGGTCGGCATGAAGACGGAGGTCAGTGCGCTGACGGTGCGCGGATCCCAGGCCTGGCTGGACCTGGTCGCCCGCGCGCTCGGCGACGTCAAGGCTGCTGGCCGGGTGCCGGGCGAGGTCGTGCTCACCGCCGTCGAAGGTGCCCAGCAGCTGGCAGTGGACGTCGAGCTCGTGACCGCTGCTTCGACTGGGTAGCCGGTCAGCGATCGCTTGGCAGGTGCCCAGCAGGCTTGCGCCCCACCGTGATGCCGGGAGTCCCAGGTGGTGTCGGCATCGTGCTGACCGCCTCGAAAGCGCTGTCCTTCAGGACCTGCTGAGCCTGGTGGTCATCGAGCGCGGTGCCGCCGAACGCCAGCGTCTTGAAGCGGGTGAGGGTGTCGTCGAGGTGTTCACCGGTGAACTTGCCGTGACCCAGCAGCACCCAGCCACCCGGAAGGAGGGCGCTGGCGACACGGGGCAGGCCGGCCCGCAGCGCGGCCCCGGGGACGAACGGCGCAGGCAGCCACACCAGGTCGTAGGCCGCCTCCTCATCGAGTGTGCCCACGTCCTGCTCACGGAGCACGACGCGGTCCGCGACGCTGCTCGCGGAGGCCGTCTGCGCCGCCAGGGCGAGCACCCGGGGAAGCACGTCGATCCCGACGACAGTCAGCGCGGGGAAGTGTTCGGCGTAAGCGACGGCTAGGGCCGCAACGCCGGTGCCGACGTCAAGCATGCGAGCACCCTGCCGGGCCAACGCCTCGGCGAGTCCGGGGAGCAGAGGAAGCCCCAGCCGGGCGAACATCGCGACGCCCTGCGCGCTGGTCCGACCCTGGGCGAGCAGAGCCTCGTCCGACTGGCCCGACCAGAGCATTCCGTCGCCGTGCAGCAACGCGGCCGCCTGGAGCAGCGGTGCGGCCGCCTGAGCCGCAGCGCCTCGGCGCTCGGGCTCAGCAAGGTCGCCGAGTGTCAGGCCGAGGGCGTCCGCAACGTCACCGGCGGCTTGCCGCTGATCATCAGTCCCGTCGTCGCCGAGCGCGAGCACGACCGCGGCCGTGGACCAAGCCATTCGGTCGCCGGTGTGCATCAGCTGCTGCAGGCGCTCGTTTCGTGCTGCTACCACCGCCGTAGTGTCCACTCGTTTCCCTCGGTTCGGCAACGCCCCGGTCGGTTCCACTGCGCGCGGTCACGACGATGAGTCGAGGTACTGCTTGGCCAGCCGCTTGGGTGCGCGAGCGAGCCACGCCTCGACGATGAGCTCCCGCAGGTCTTCGACGTCGATCTGGTCGAGGCGTACGAGGACGGCTGGATAGCCGTTGAAATGCGGTGTGGTGAAGTAGACGTTCGGGTCATCGCCAAGCAGCGCGGCTTTCACACCCTCATCCGTCACGCGCGCGGCCACTATGGGCCCGACCGGCGCGGCGTCGCCCAGAGCCTCGAGGTCCCCGCGCCGCAGCGGTCGTTCCCAAGCGAAGCTCTTGGTCTGCACCCGCCACCCGAGGTCGCCAGGCGGGGAGTCTTCGCTCGTTCCCGGAAGCGCCAGCGCGATCCGGCGGACGTCGTCCCAGGTCGCCATCCTCAAGCCTCCTCCGCCTCCTCCGAGACGGGCTTGCCCTGGTGGTGCCCGACCTTTCGGCTTGGTCCGCTCACAGCGGATGCGTGCCGTTGTCGTCGACAACGTATAGGTGTCCCGTCGGCGCCCGCCAGACGAACACCCCGTTGAACGGTTGCTTGACTCGCCAGCCGCCGTGGGTCTTCACCCGGTGGTGGGAAGAGCACTCGGGGCCTAGGTTCCCGCTCGCCGTGGGACCGTGCGGATACGGGATCGTGTGCTCGCTCTCGCAGCGGCGGGCGGGCCGGTCGCAGTAGGGATGCACACAGCTCTCGTTGGTCAGCACCATGGCTTCGCGCACCGTAGGCGACGGGGTGTAGCCACTGGATGCCGTTGGGCGGTTGAGGTCGATCACCGGGCGCACGGTCACCGCTGAGGTGCTCAGCAGCTCCTTGAGCGCTGGGAGCGACAAGACGCCGAGTCCCTCGAGGTCGGCGGTGCCGTCGCCACGCAGATGGACGTAGAGAGTGGTTGCCGGCACCGAGCGGGCGTCGTCGGCCACCAGGTCCTCGAGCGGCTCACGAGGCCGCTCGCTGTGCGGATGCGTGATCCCCGAGACGACCCGGGTCAGCCGCACCAGCGAGCCCGGGTCTGCGAGCAGCCCGAGCGCCCGCGCGCGACGCTGCTGCCACGACTCTGTTTCCGGTCCGAAGCCGGCGCCTTCACCGAGGGCGCGCTGGACGATGCCAAGCTGGCGAGCCACGCCGTCGAGGCGGTCGTCGAGCCGCTTGCCGTCGGTGGCGTCGAGAGTGGCCGACACCTCGGCGTGGTCGTCATAGGTCGCGTCGATGAACACCTCGCGCCGCGCCCGGATCTTCGCCGACCGCTCCTCGAGCGCGGCGGGCTCGACTCGGGCCACCACGCGGTCGACGATCCGCCGCAGCTGATGGTAGGTCAGCGTGCCGAGCAGCGGCAGCAGCTCCAGCTGTACGACAGCGACCGTCTCACGCGAGAGGTCCCGGGTCGCGGTGGCGACCATCCGGGCCCGCGCCAGGTCACACAGCCCCAGCCGCACCAAGAACCTGATCGCGCCCAGCCGCTCGGTCAGGTCAAGAGCGTCTGCGATCAGCCGACGCGCCGCCGCAGTGCTGAGCCCAACTGCTGGACCCCACTCGGCCGCCGCGAACGAGCCCACCGTCTGCTCAGGGTCACCGCCGGGCGCGATGCGCTCCTCCGAGCCGGGCGCCGACCAGCGCCGGTGCTCTCGGTCGCTCGGGCCCGGCCGGTGCTCGGTGAAGCGCTTGGTCACGTCCACGAGAAACCGGTCGGTCCACGCACGCTGCCGCTGCACCGCCCGCGCGAACTCAACGCACTCGTCGTCGTCGAGCGTGGCCACGTCGGTGTCTGCCAGCGCTTGCGCGAGCGCCGATCCGCTAGGGATGTTCGACCAAAGCAGCGCCATCGACGAGCCCAACTCAGCCCAGGCGTCTGCTGGTGCCTCGTCGGTTCGCGAAACCGCGGCTGCGTGCATGGTTTGCATTCTATCGAACACACGTTCGAAAGACAATCCATCCCCGCGCGGGCCCACAACAGCGCTGTTCGACGCTACCGGTTCGCTCGCCAGGCCGGCAGCCGCTGCCCCGACACCTGCGGGGACTCGCTCTGCGTCCAGATCCGCCGCCACTGCGCGACCTGCGGTCCAGCCGGGTCGGTCGTCGTGCCGCTGGCCGCCCGCCGGCGGGCTTCCCACCAGGTGCTGGAGTCCTCGTCGAGAAGCGTCGCGACGGCTGCGTGCACGCGGGGCGCGAAGTCGCGGGCGTTCTCCCCGTCGGCCGGCCACAGCGGCGCACCGAACCGGACCCTCACCGACCGGCGGCCCCGACTCGGCCACTCCTGACCGCGCGGCATCGCCGCGAAAGTGCCGCGGTGCGCGACCGGGACCACGGGCACCCCGTGCTCGACGGCCAGCCAGGCCGCACCCGTCCGGAACCTGCCGAGCCATCCGTCGCTGGACCGGGTGCCCTCGGGGAAGACCACCAGGTTCCAGCCGGCGGCGAGCACGTCACCCGGCGTCGAGGCCATCGTCCCGCTGCGCCGCTCGATCGGAAACGTGTTGAACATCAGCGCCGATCCCACCGCCCGCCACCAGGTGTCGAAGAAGTAGTCGGCTGCCGCGCCGACCGCGGTTCTGCGCCGCCACGCATTCGGCAACGAGAGCAGGATCAGTGGGGTGTCCAGGTGGGAGGCGTGGTTGGCCACGAAGATCACCGGCCCGTGCACGCGCTCCAGGAGGTCGAGCCCCTCGACGTGCGGGGTGACCGTGGAGTGGAACAGCGGGCGCAGGGCGGCCTGCTGCGCCACCTCACGCACCACGGAGGCGGCCGGCCGGCGGGCCCACGCGGTTGGGAAGACCGTCGACTCCTGCGCGACGACATAGGCCTCCGCAGAGCGCGGGACCAGCGGCCGGCGTCCCCATCGCCAGCCGCGGGCCACCGCCCGGACGTCGTCGATGCCGCCGCGGACGAGCCCGCCGCGGCCGGCGGAGGCACGAGACATCAGTGCACGTCCGCGATGAGGTGCGGCGGGTTGTGCAGGTAGCTGATGGACGGTGAGCTGCCGACCGTCCCGGACACCATCTCGAGGGCGTCGGCAAGTGTGGAGGCGGCCCGGAACCCAAGCCGCTGCACGGCTTTGCGGTCGGCCCCGACCCAGACCACCTCGTCGACATGGTCCATCGCGTGCGCCGCCCAATACCACATGTAGAACGGGTGTACGCCGTGGTAGGCGTGCGAGGTGCGGTACAAGTGGATGTACCACGGATCGGTCGCGTACTGCTCCTCGTACTTCGCCTCGATTACTGCGGGATCCGTCGACTCGGCCAGCACCTCCTCGTAGAAGTCGACGTAGCTGGGATGGTGCAGCTGGCTGAAGTCGGGCCGCACCGGGTGGTAGAGGATCACCGCGCCGCCCCGCCGCACGAGCGGCGCACCGCGGTAGGAGTTGAAGTAGTAGCCGAGCCCCATGCAGGTCGCGAGGATCGGGTTCATCACCGAGTTGACGTTGTAGGGCCCGAGGTAGGGCACGCCCATGACCAGCACGTCGGACTGGCCCTGCACGTCGACCAGCTGCTGGCGGTGCACGTTGGCGAGCGTGCGCTTGTGTACGGCCTCGGTCTCGCCGGCGTGCACTCCGGTCACGCCGTAGGGCGCCCGGAGGTCCTGGAAGGCCTTGTGCCGCAGCTTCGCCGGCGCCATGGCGAGGCCGCGCCGCATCGCGAGCATCGACGCCTGGTCGCGCAGGTTCCACTCCCACTCCCGCTTCAGAAGGAACTCGTAGGGTGCGGGGAACACGTCATTGTTGAGCGTCGTCTCGACAGTGAAGATTTTGAGCGAGTCGGCGAGCAGGCGGCCCATGCGCTGGGCCGAGTGATGCAGATGCGACTTCTCGGCGTCCATGAACGAGTGCGAGCGCACCATCGTCTTCGCGTTGTGGTGGTGCCGAAGGCTCTTGTAGGAGGCCAACCCGATCGGCACCGACTTGTGCCCACCGTCCATGGCGACGAGGTTGACGTTGACGTAGACCAGCAGGTCCGACTCCGCGGCGCGCCGGTTGATCTCTACGTCCTCGCCGTGCTCGGTCAACCCCACGTGGGTCAGGTTTGCCCGGTCCTCGGCGTCGTGGTTGTAGAGCAGGCCCTGAGGGAAGAACGATCGGAACACCCGCTCCCCCACAATGCCCTTGAGCTCGGCTGCGGTGAGCCGCCTGTGTACGGCGTTGGCGCTGATCAGCTCCACGTCGTCGACACCGGCCTCGGCGGCCATCGTCAGCACGGCCTCGATGATGCGTTGGCGCACGTCGGGTTTGCGCATCGGTGGCAGCGGCAGCGAGACATCGTCGAAGGCGATCGTGAGCCGCATGCCGGGGAACAACAGCGTCGGCAGCGGGTCGCAACCCTGCGGTTCCAACAGCGCGGTACGGATCGCCTCGTCGACGTCAGGTACGGCCGGCAACGACTCCGGAGGGTAGATGACCCGGGTGCCGAGTGGGAAGTCCTCCAGCCGGAACCCCTCGCCCTCATGGACGATCAGGGGCGGGGTCCGGTCGTCGACCTCTAGCACGAATCCTGGACGACTCACGTGGTGCTCCTCGGATCGAAAGCTACCTTGACGGTGCCCAGGCGACCGGCGGAGTGGGCATGGTCGAGCGCCTCCCGCCACCGGTGCAGGGGATAGCGCGCCACCGCGAGGTCGCGCAGCCCGCTGCCGCCGACCAGCTCGGTGGCGATGTCGAAGGCCGACCGCCCGTCGGCCGCCGGCTCGCAGGCGGCCGACGCGTAGGAGCCCACGAGCTCCAGCTCCCGGAACCAGGCAGCTGAGAGATCGGCAGCGGCGGGCATGCCGGAGAGCACGACCCGCCCTCCTGAACGCGTCGCCTGCAGCGCGGTCTCCAGCGACTGCCGGCTGCCGACCGCATCGACCGCGAGGTCCACCCCGCCGAGCAGGAACGAGTGCCCGAGCTCGCCCTTGACGTGGAACGCACGGGTCGAGCGGCGGACCCCGCGCAGCACCGCATCGGGTGCCACCACGTCGGTAGCGCCGAACGCGCGCGCGAGCTCCCCCTGGCGACCGTGCTTGGCGACGACGGTTATGTCGCCCGCGGCGGTGAGCTCGCGCAGTGCCAGGGTGGTGAACAACCCCACGGCGCCGGCGCCGCTGACCAGGACGTGGGCACCCCGACCGACCCGGGCTCGCAGCGCGGTGTGCACCGCGCAGGCCAACGGCTCGATCAGCACTGCCTGCTCGTCGCTGAGCCCGTCGGGCACGACGTGCAGCTGGCTGCGGTGCACGCTGAGCAGCTCGCCCCAGCCGCCTCCGGTGTCGGCGCAGAAGCCGGTCTGCAGCCCCGGTGAGACGTGTCCGACGGTGATCCGGTCGCATCTGTTCGTGGCTCCGCTGCGGCACGCCGGGCAGGCGTCCACCCCGCGGGCCGCGCAGGCGAGGACCGGGTCGATCACCACGCGCGTACCAGCCGGCAGGTCGTCGCAGTCCTCGACGAGCTCGGCCACGACCTC
>JBBSGC010000008.1:0-34331 GCA_038254525.1 Propionibacteriales bacterium
CTGGCTGGTCGGCTGAGGACTGGGCCATCGATGTGGTCGACAAGCTCGTGCAGGCCGCGGCCACCGGTGCGGTGTTCGACGCTCTGCTCGACCCGGCTGACCAGCCGCACTGACCGGCAACCCCGGGGACAGGGATCAGCCCGGGCCGGGCCGGGCGAGGCCGGTTCGGCAGGAGCGCTGCGGTAGCGTTGGTAGGATCTGCACCGTGTCCCTGTGCCCTCCCGCGTCGCCGCGCGGGCGCCTGAGCCCGGCTCGGCGCGATCCCGTCGGCAAGGTCGAGCTCGCCCTGGCCTCGGTGCTGGCCGCCGGAGCGCTCGCCGCCTGCTCCGGCGCCGCGCACGGCGGAGGCGGACACCAGGTGTCGTCGCCGGGCGCGCAGCCGGTCAGCTTCTCGACCAACCTCGGACCCGGTCGACACGCTGAGGACGTCCCTGTCGACACGGTGGTCAAAATGTCTGCCTCCGGAGGGCAACTCGACGCGGTGCACCTGACGTTCGACGCGGGCGGCACGCAGGGCACGGTGCCGGGAACCTTGAGCAAGGACGGCACGTCCTGGGTCGCCGACGGCCTCCTCGAGCCGGGCGCCGACTACCGTCTGGGCGCCACGGGCACCAGCATTGACGGAGCCCCCGCGCGCCAGATCTCCATCTTCTCCACCCAGGACTTGAGCCTGGACCAGCAGACCTTCCCCAGCGTGGCGCCGCTTCGGGATACCACCGTAGGGGTCGGCATGCCGGTCATCGTCACCTTCGACGTGCCGGTCACCGATCGCGCTGCGGCGGAGCGGCACCTCTCGGTCGAGTCGACGCCGGCCGTGCGGGGCACGTGGCACTGGGTCGACGACACCGAGGTCCACTACCGGCCCCGGCGGTTCTGGCCCGCGGGTGCCGACGTGACCGTGCACGCCGACCTCAACGGCGTCGACGTCGGCAACGGGATCTACGGCCAGGAGTCCCGGGAGGTGTCATTCCACATCGGCAGCTCGGTGATCGACCGAATCAACCTGCGGACTCACCGGCTGAGGGTCGTCATCAACGGTCGGCTGGCCCGCACGATTCCGATCACGGGGGGCAAGCCGGGCTTCGAGACCCGCAGCGGGACCAAGGTAATCATGGAGAAGTTCCTCAGCAAGCGCATGGACGCTGCCACCACCGGCATCGCCCCAAGCAACCCCGAGTACTACAACATCGCGAACGTGCAGTACGCGATGCGGGTGACGAACTCGGGGGAGTTCCTGCACGCTGCTCCCTGGTCGGTCGCTGACCAGGGCAGCGCCAACGTCAGCCACGGCTGCGTCGGCATGAGCACCGCCAACGCCCACTGGCTCTTCGACCGCTCGCACATCGGCGACGTCGTGATCGTCAAGGGCAGCAACCGGTCCATGGAGGCCGGCAACGGCTGGACCGACTGGAACCAGTCGTACGCGTCGTACAAGCAGGGCTCCGCGCTCTGAGCTGCTGACCGCGCTCGGTACCCTCTAGTCCTCTAGTGGTCCTTGGGGATGCCCGTCTCGCTGACCCCGCGGAAGCCCTCCGGGGCCGCGTCGAGCTCGCGCCGCCCACCGTGGTGCTGAGCCTCCTCGATCTCCCCCGCATCCGGCGGGTTGGTCACGTCGGCGTTGTAGAAAGCCGATGCCCGCGCGTGCAGCCGTGACATCCTCCGGTTCGGGGCGGCGACACCGCTCTCGTCGGTGTCGGCCTCCGCCGCGGCGACCGCCACCCGGTCCCGGTCGGTGAGCACGAACGCCTCCTCGACCGGGATCGGCGTGTGCCGCTCGGCGTAGGCACCGTCGACCGAGCGGGTGATGATGCCGGTCTCGTAGCCGTGCAGCACCCGCTCGTTGTCCTGCCGTTGGAGCGAGATGCAGATCCGCTTGGCAACCAAGAAGGCGAGCACCGGTCCGACGAAGACCGCGAAGCGGGTGAACCACGTGATCGCATAGATGTCCAGGTGGAACTTCGTGGCGATGATGTCGTTGCCACCAGCGGCCCACAGGAGCCCGTAGAACGTCATGCCGGCGACCCCGATCCCGGTGCGCACCGGGGCGTCGCGGGGCCGCTGCAGCAGGTGGTGCTCGCGGTGGTCCTTGGTCACCCAACCCTCGATGAACGGATAGACGGCCAGTGCCACGAACAGCGAGCTGAGGACCACCACCGACGGGACGAAGACGTTCCAGCTCCAGGTGAGCCCGAAGAAGTGGCTCTCCCAATTGGGCATGATCCGCACGGCACCTTCGGCCCAGCCCATGTAGAAGTCCGGTTGGGACCCGGCCGTCACCTGGGCAGGGTCATAGGGCCCGTAGTTCCACACCGCGTTGATCTGGAACAACGCACCCATGATCGCGGTGACGCCGAACACCACAAAGAAGAACCCGCCGGCCTTGGCGGCGTAGACCGGCAGCACCGGGTAGCCCACCACGTTGCGGTTCGTCCGCCCGGGCCCCGGCCACTGGGTGTGCTTCTGGTAGACCAGCAGGAGCATGTGCAAGGTGATCAGCCCGATCAGCACCCCTGGGATCAGCAGCACATGGACGATGTAGAGCCGGGGGACCAGCACGTCACCGGGGAACTCCCCGCCGAAGATGAAGAACTCGATGTAGGAGCCCACGACGGGGATCGAGCGGACCAGACCGTCGACGAAGCGCAGGCCGGTGCCCGACAAGAGGTCGTCGGGCAGGGAGTAGCCGGCGAAGCCCTCGATCAGGCCGACGGAGAACAGCCCCACCCCGACCAGCCAGTTGATCTCGCGGGGCTTGCGGAAGGCGCCGGTGAAGAAGATGCGCAGCATGTGCACCGTCATCGCCGCCATGAACAGGTTCGCCGCCCAGTGGTGGATCTGCCGCATCAGCAGGCCGCCGCGCACCTCGAAGGAGATGTGCAGGGTCGAGGAGAACGCCTCGGACATGGAGACGCCGTCCAGGAGCGAGTACGGACCGTTGTAGGTGACCTCGGCCATGCTCGGCTTGAACCACAGCGATAAGAAGACGCCGGTGATGAGCAGCACGATGAAGCTGTAGAGAGCGATCTCCCCCAGCATGAACGACCAGTGGTCGGGGAAGACCTTGCGGAGGTTCTTCTTGGCCAGGCCGGCCAGGCCGACGCGGTCGTCGAGCCACTTGACCGGACCCGCTCCAGGGGTCTTCTTCAGCGGCGCGGTGCGGGTCACCGGCGGAGGGACGCTGCTGGCGTGGCTCATGGCTGCCTCAGTCCATCTGGGGGTAGCTGGGTCCGACGGTCACTTGGAAGTCGTCCACGGCGATCAGGTAACCGTCGCCGTCCACGCCCAGCTGCAGCTGGGGGAGCGGCCGGGCGGCCGGGCCGAAGAGCACCTCACCACCGTTGGCGAGGTCGAAGGTCGACTGGTGACACGGGCAGAGGACGTGGTGGGTCTGCTGCTCGTAGAGCGAGATCGGGCAACCCACGTGCGTGCAGATCTTCGAGTAGCACAAGATGCCGTCGACATCCCAGTTCTCGCGGCCGGCCGGGGCGTGGATCTCGTCGGGACGCATCCGGACCAAGATGACCGCGGCTTTTGCCTTGGCGGTGAGCTGCTCGGTCCCCTCCAGGACCCCGAGCTGCTGGTCAGTCTTTGGGTCGCCGGTTGGCACCAAGACGATGGGTTCGGCGTTGATCAGCTGGCCGAGCTCGATCTCGCTGGGCTTGATCGGCGTGCCCGACACGTCGTTAACGACGCGCATGCCCTTCTTCCACACGGTCGTGCTGGGCGCATTCCCGGGGAGCGGGCCGAGGTCCGCCAGCAGCACCACCGCCGGGAAACCGAGCACCCCCAGAGCGCCGATGAGGCTGTTGCGGATCAGGGGCCGACGGCCGATGCCCGACTCGGTGGCGCCGGCCGACAACTCCTCGAGCGCCACCTTGCGGTCCTCCGGGCTGGAGGCCGAGGAGTGCCGCAGCTCCACTATCTCGTGGTCATCCATGAGCTTCTTCGCCCACTGGATGGCCCCGAATCCGATCAACAGCAGCGCGACTCCCAGCGTCATGCCGAGGGTGAAGTTCATGGCGTCGAAGCCGAGCACCGTGTACTTGCCCAGCGTGTCGCCGGGGATCGCGAAGTACGCGACGCAGAAACCGAGGATGAGCAGCGTGGCCAGGCCGAACATGCCGGCGACCTGGCGCTCCGCACGCCGCTCCAGGGCGGGGTCCACGTCGGTCGGCCGAGGCAGGTGCTCGGACAGTCCCGGGTTGGGCAACGGCCCCTCGCTGTCTCCGGTGCCATCCACCCGCTTCAGCCCGCTCACTCTTTGCGCTCCGCTCGTGCTCCGTGGGCGGCAATCCACACGGTGACCAGCACCAGGGCACCGATCCCGAACACCCATGCCGCGAGCCCCTCAGACACTGGGCCGATCCCGCCCAGGGCGCTGCCGCCATAGCTCGGCTGGCTCTGCACGCTGTTGATGTAGGCGATGATCGCCTGCTTGTCCTGTGGGGTGATCACGTCGTCGGAGAACACCGGCATCTGCTGCGGCCCGGTCAGCATCGCCTCGTAGATGTAGCGGCCCTCGTCACCGCGGATCGCCGGGGCGTAGCGGCCGTCCGGCAACGCTCCACCAGCGCCGACGGAGTTGTGACAGGCGGTGCAGTTGGTCCGGAAGAACGCGCCGCCGCGGGAGACGTCTGCGGCGCTCAGCCCGGAGATGTCGGTGTACTTGGCGTCCGGGATCGCGGGGCCGGGGCCGAGGGAGGCCACGTAGGCGGCCAGCGCCTGAATCTCGGCGTCGGTGTACGTGGGCCGCTTTCTCGGGATCTGGGTGTCGACCTGGGCCGCCGGCATCCGGCCGGTGCCCACCTGGAAGTCGACGGCCGCCGCGCCGACACCGACCAGCGACGGGCCGTAGTTGCTCTGGCTGCCGTTGGACAACACCCCCTGGGCGGCCAACCCGTGGCAGGTGGCGCAACCCACCAGGAACAGCTGCTGGCCCTGTTTCACCAGATCGGACTGACCCGCGTCCGCACTCGCCGGACGGGGGCCGAGCAGGGAGTACAGCCCTCCCATTGCAGTGAGGGCGAACAGCACCACGATGATCCCCGCGAGCGGGTGCCGGCGTCGGGTGGAGAGGAACCGCACGAGGGCCTTCCTACTTCAGGAGGTAGATGGTGGCGAACAGGCCGATCCACACCACGTCGACGAAGTGCCAGTAGTACGACACGACGATCGAGGTGACGGCCTGCTCATGGGTGAAGCGACGCGCCATGAATGTCCGTCCGAGCACGAGCAGGAACGCGATCAGCCCACCGGTGACGTGGATTCCGTGGAAGCCCGTGGTGAGGTAGAAGACCGAGCCGTACGAGGAGGACGAGATGGTCAGGCCGTCGCTGACGAGGCTGGCGTACTCCAGCGACTGCCCACCGATGAAGAAGGCACCCATCAAGAAGGTGAGCGAGAACCACTCACGCATGCCCCATGAACCGATCTGGAACGGGGAGCCGGCGCGGCCGACCCGGCCGCGCTCGGCGGCGAAGACGCCCAGCTGGCAGGTCACGCTGGACAGCACCAGCACCGTGGTGTTGATAGTGGAGAACGGGACGTTCAGCAGTGGGGTGTCCTGCGCCCACAGCTGTGGGCTGACGCTGCGGATCGTGAAGTAGGCCGCGAACAGGGCCGCGAAGAACATGAGCTCGCTGGACAGCCACACGATGGTGCCGACGCTGACGATCGACGGCCGGTCGGGCTGGCCGTGCAGCCGGGCTGCCGGGACCGCGCTGGTGATCGACACAGAGCCATTATGACGACGTGTCCGGGGTTCAGCACCTGCACCCCCCGTGTCTACGACGTTGAGTAGGACACATCAGGCGGCGCAGCCCGGACCCGAGCGGGATCGCTACCATCTGGGGGTGAACGAGACGGCCACCGAGCAGCCAGAGCAGACCGTCAAGGTGTGCCTCTACAGCGACGACCGCAACACCCGGGAGAAGGTGCGGATGGCACTGGGCAGCCGCCCGCACCCCGACCTGCCGGCACTGGACTATGTGGAGTGCGCCACCGAGCCGGTGGTGATCGCCACCTTGGACGCCGGCGACATCGACCTGGCGATCCTCGACGGCGAGGCGGCACCGGTCGGCGGGATGGGGATCGCGCGCCAGCTCAAGGACGAGATCTACCATTGCCCACCGCTGCTGGTGCTCACCGGTCGACCGCAGGACGCCTGGCTCGCCACCTGGTCTCGCGCCGACGCGGCGGTCTCCCACCCGATCGACCCGATGCAGCTCGCCGAGAGTGTGATCCGGTTGCTTCGCCAGCGGCTGGGCACCGTTACTACCGGCTGAGCGCCGACGCCGTTGCCCGCACCGTTCGCCCGTACCCGCTGCTGAGGGGACCCGATGACTTCGCCCCTTTCTTGGCCGGCTGTCTTGTCCAGGCTGGTGGACGGCGCGGATCTGAGCGCCGAGCAGACGCGATGGGCGATGGGCGAGATCCTGTCCGGCCAGGCCGAGCCGTCCCAGATCGCCGGCTTCGCTGTCGCGCTGCGAGCCAAGGGTGAAACCGTCGCCGAGGTCGAGGGGCTCGTCCGCACCATGTACGAGCATGCCGCTCCACTGTCGGTGCCGGGCCGGATCGTCGACATCGTCGGCACCGGCGGCGACCGGTCGCGGTCGGTCAACATCTCGACGATGGCGGCCGTAGTCGTCGCCGGCACCGGTGCGACGGTCGTCAAGCACGGCAACCGGGCGGCGTCGTCGGCGAGCGGATCGGCTGACGTCCTGGAGGCACTCGGGGTCCGGCTCGACGTGCCCAGCGACTCGATCGGAGCGGTGGCCGCCGAGGCCGGCATCACGTTCTGCTTCGCGCCGCTGTTCCACTCCTCGCTGCGACATGCGGCGGTGACCCGCCGGGAGCTCGGCATCGCCACGACCTTCAACTTCCTCGGGCCGCTGACCAACCCGGCTCATCCGCAGGCGCAGGCAGTAGGCGTGGCTGACGTCCGGATGGCGCCGGTCATGGCCGGCGTGCTGGGCGCCCGAGGCACCGACGCTTGGGTGTTCCGGGGTGACGACGGCCTCGACGAGCTCACCACCACGACGACGTCGTCGGTGTGGGTCGTCGACGGCGGCACGGGGACGGTGAGCGCGATGACCGTCGACGCCGCCGACTACGGGATCGCCCGCGCCCGGCCCGAGGACCTTCGCGGTGGTGACGCCGCGCACAACGCTGCGGTCTTCCGCCGCCTGCTGGCCGGCGAGACCGGACCCGTACGCGATGCGGTGCTGCTCAACGCCGCCGCTGGACTGGCTGCGTACGCAGCCGTGCCGGCTGACGAGCTGGGCCCCGGGCTGACCGACGGGATCCACGCGGCGGCTCAGTCCATCGACTCCGGCTCGGCCGCCGGCGTGCTCGACCGCTGGGTGACGGCCTCGCGGCGGCAGGCGCCGAGGCTCTGAGGAGCCGGTTTCGTCAGCAGTCGGCGCCGGCTCGCCGCGACCTCAGTCGGCCTCGGTGACGCCGAGGCTGAAGGCGGCCTCGAGGTCGTGGGAGGAGTACGTCCGGAATGCAATGTGGGTCTCGGTCGACTGGACGCCGGGCACCTTGTTGAGGGAGTCCGCGACGACCGTCGCGACGTCCTCGTGCTTGCGCACGCGCACCAGCGCGATCAGGTCGATGTGCCCGGTGACGGAGTAGACCTCGCTCACCCCGTCGAGACCGGCGATCTGCTCGGCCACCTCCGGGATGCGTGCGACGTCGGCCTTGACGAACACGATCGCGGTGATCACGCGGACCTCCTGGGGGAGCGCCTGGACCTGGGCATCGCGAGGCGTACGCGGCCCAGCGTAGTGCTCGGCTGCTGAGGCCCGGCTGCTCGACCGGCGGTCGCTCACGGTTGATGGACCGTGGTCAAGCTGCGGCGCTCGTCGAAGGGCACCAGCTCGCCGTGCGCCGCGCCGGCAGCGTCGAGGCCGACCACGTGGCGCGCCGCGCCGCTGACCGGGCACGACCACTCACCGCGGACGTCGACCAGCCGCACACCAGGTGACTCCAGCCAGCGCAGCAGGCGCTCGCTCTCGGCCGGGGTAGCACTCGGCGCGGGTCCCGGCCCACCTTCCACCGTCTCCGCCGAGGCGATCAGCCGGGCGACGAACTCAGGGGCGCTCACCGGGCCCGCCATAACGCCGGCGGAGGCCAGCCGTCCATTACGGATCACGTGGACGTCCCAGCCGCGGTCGTCGCGCTGCAGGGCCGCCACGACCTGGGGACAGCGGCTCAACGCGCTCAACCGCTGGGCGCGCGCCGTGCCGCGTACGAAAGCGCCGAGCCGGTCCCGCTGAGTGCCGGCATCCTCGAACCGCTCGGCCGCGGCCAGCGCCAACATCTTCGCCGACAGCGCCTGCACCACCGCCGCCGGATCGCAGGTGAGTGCTCGACGCAGCCGGTGGACCTCCGAAAGGTAGCTCTCGGAATCCACCGCACCGTCGCACGGCGACAGGCAGCGCCCCATCTGCGCGAGCACGCACGCCGTGCCGTTCGGCTTGCGGGCCAGCCGTCCGGAGCACTGGCGCACCGCGAAGGCGTCGTGGGCGGCGCTCATCGCGCGCTCTGCTGAGCGGCGTGACGAGAAGGGCCCGACGTAGTCTGCACCGTCGTCGAGGACCCGGCGGACCAGGGACAGCCGTGGCCACGGCTCGTTGGTCAGCTTCAACCAGATGACGCGCTCCGGGTGCCGGGAGCGCTTGTTGTAGCGCGGTTTGTGCTCGGCGATCAGCCGCAGCTCGCGCACCTCGGCCTCCAGAGCCGTTGCGCACACGATCCCCTCGACCGACTCCGCCAGTCGCACCATCTCGCCCATGCGCGAGCGCGTCTCGCTGGCCGTGAAGTAGGAACGGACGCGTGCGCGCAGGTCCTTCGAGGTTCCGATGTAGAGCACCCGGCCACGGGCGTCTCGGAAGAGGTAGACCCCCGGGGCGTGGGGCAGCGGCTCGGCGAGGTGGCGCTTGCGCCGCTGCTCGGGGCTGACCCGGGAGGAGAACGTGGACAGCTCCTCGAGCGTGTGGACACCGAGGTTGCCGAGCCGGGCGATCAGGCCGTGCAGCACGTCGACCGTCGCCCGTGCGTCGGACAGCGCGCGGTGGTTGGGGCGCGTGCCCGAGCGGAACGCCTGCGCCAAGGTGGCGAGCTTGCAGTTGGGCACCTCGTCGCGGGTCAGCACCCGGCGGGCGAGCCGCGCGGTGTCGAGCACCTCGAAGGCGGGCCAGGGACGGTCCAGCCTGGCAGCGAAGTGGCGCAGGAAGCCCACGTCGAACGGCGCATTGTGGGCGACCAGCACGCACCCGTGTGCGAACTCCAGGAATGCCGGCAGGACGGTCTCGATCCCGGGGCAGTCGGCCACCATCGTGTCCGTGATCCCGGTCAGCACCGCGATGAACGCCGGGATGGCGGTGTGCGGGTTGACCAGCGTCTGGAACTCACCGACGACCTCCCCGCCACGGACCTTCACCGCACCGAACTCGGTGACCATCGACCCCCCCGCGGGTGAGCCGCCCGTGGTCTCCAGGTCGACGACGCAGAAGGTCACCTCCGACAGCGGTCGCCCCAGCTCGTCGAAGGACGCCTGGACGGTGCGCGGCCGGGTCGGCGCCCCGAAGCGGTCGGCGGGCGTCGCCACCACACCGGCGGCCACCGCGTCCATCGGGCTCACGCGACGCAACGTATGGCCGGGGACCGACGAAACCTCTCCGGCGCGCCCTGGGGCCTAGGCTCGTGTCGACCCGCGACGAGTCCCGCGGCAGTCGGGACGGGAGGCGCGGATGAACACCGACGAGCCGCCGCTCTCGGCGCCCGACGAAACGGGCTCACCATCAGAGCCGCCGGCGACGCGCGTCCCCGTGTTGCCGGAGCCGGTGCGGCTGCGGGTCGTGTCGCTGTGCGCCGACGTCCTGGACCTGCTCAGCGGCGAGCGGCTGCCGGCGTCGCTGAGGCCGGTGCTGCGCTTCGCCCGGTCGCGGAGGGCTCGGCTCGCTGCCGGGCCGATCGCAGCCGCGCTGCTCGATGACCAGTTCCGCGAGCGGGTGGCGGCGGCAGTGCGTCCCCAGCATGCGTCGGTGCTCACGGCCATCGAGCACGGGGAACCGGTGGCGGCCGACCCGGTCGACATCGCCGCGCTCGCCTACCTCGTGCGCCCGAGCGGATGGGAGCTGGCGCTCGCCGCAGCGATCGAGCAGGTCGTGAGCGCGGAGGTCGAGTCCGACCCGACGCTGCCCCAGGTCCTTCGGCTCCGCGAGCAGCTGGATGCTGCTCGCCAAGAGCTGGCCGGCCGGCAGCGGCGGCTACGCGAGCAGGTAGCCGGGCTCAAGGCCGAGAACGGGCAGCTGCGCAACAAGCTCGCCGCCGAGCGCTCGCGCACTCAGCAGGCGGTGACGGACGCGGCTGCCGCAGCGGAGTCCGCTCGGGTCGCGGTGGAGGAGAGCCGACTCGCCGTCGTCGGCGCAGCCGCACAGAGCCGCCGGCTGCGGGCACGCATCGACGCTCTGGAGACCCAGCTGCAAGCCGACCGGGCCAGCGGACGTGGGCAACGCGGCGGCGAAGCGGTGCGCGCCCGCCTGCTGCTCGAGACGCTCCTCGACGCGGCGCAGGGTCTTCGCCGCGAGCTCGCCCTGCCCCCGGTGGACGTTCTTCCGGCCGACGGCGTGCTGACGGCACTCGGCCCGGAGGCCGACGCCCCTGACCGCCCACGTGACCGGGCGCTGGACGACCGAGACCCGGCATTGTTGGAGCACCTGCTGGCCCTGCCGCGAGCCCATCTGCTGGTCGACGGCTACAACGTCACCAAGCTGCAGTGGGACAGCTCCTCCCTGGAGGTTCAGCGCAACCGGCTGGTGCGCGAGCTGGCGCCGGTCGCGGCCCGCAACGCCGTCGAGGTCACGGTGGTCTTCGACGGCGCAGAGCTGACCAACCGTCCCCCGGTCATCGCGCCGCGAGGAGTACGGGTGCGTTTCAGCCCGGGTGGCGTGACCGCCGACGAGGTGCTGCGCGACCTCGTGCGGGCTGAGCCGGCGGGACGGCCGGTGGTGGTGGTCTCCAGCGACCGGGAGGTCAGGGACTGGGTGAGCGAGGCGGGCGCGCGTTCGCTACCTGCGCCGGCGCTGCTCGCGCTGCTCGGTCGCAGCTGAGTCTGCGCCGGCACTGCCGCGGACCGTCCCGGACCAACCCGGCTGCGGCCGCACGCCAGGTGTCAGTGGTCGGTCGTACGGTCGCAACCAACGACGACATCCGCGCCGAGGAGGACGAGATGACGCAGCCACCCGAGGCCGCACCGACGGGTTCCCCGCAGCTGCCGCTGGTCATCGACTGCGGCACCTGCCTGGTCCGCGGCGAAGCGTGCGCCGACTGCATGGTGAGCTGCCTGCTCGGCGGCCCGCCCGATCCCGTCCGGCTCACCGCCGACGAGGTGGGTGCGCTGGGAGCGCTGAGCGACTCCGGGATGTTGCCCCCCTTACGGCTGGTGACGCCGGTGCCCGAACGGCACTGTGGCGCCGACCAGCGCCGATCTCCACCGGCGGCAGAGCCTGAGTTGATCTGGTGCGCCGTGCCTGACTAGGGTGCCAAGCGGTGTCCGTGCGCGTTCGACCACACAGGTCGACGCGGATGCCTCGCCTCATCCGGTGTCGGCCACGCGGTGCGACCCGGAGCCGGGGACCCATGTAGCAGGGGTGAATCGAGCGCTCTCGGGCGCGACTAGGGCTTGATCCGGCCCGAACCCGTCAGCTGACCTGGCAGGCGATGAGGATCGAGGAGACCCATCCAGCGTGCCAAGCGCCCGGAAGTGGACAGCCGTCCGAGCTACCTTGATCGCCTGCGCAGTGCTGGCCTCCGGTCTCGCGGTAGTCCCGGCCACCAGCTACGCGACGCCGAAGCCCGATATCCACAGCGTGCAGCGCCAGGTGGACCGGCTCTACCAGCAAGCCGAGCAGGCGTCGGAGCGATACAACACGATCCAGGTGCAGCTCAATGCGGCCGACCAACGCCTTGACACGCTGAAGACTGACGTCAACGACCAGCGGTCGGCGGTCGCCAGGCTGCGCAACCGCGTCGGTGACATGGTGGCGGCGCAGGCCCAGAGCTCACCGGTCGGGCCCACCACCCAGCTGCTCAACTCCAGCGACGCCGACTCCTTCCTGACGGGCCTGGCCGCCATGCAGGCCTACGGGACCAAGCAGGCCGACTTGGTCGCCAGCTATGACGATCAGGAGGCCGAGCTCCTACTGCGCCGAACCCGCCTGCAGGACCAGGTGGACGCCATCACGGCCGCCAAGAACCAGCTTCGCGACGAGAAGGTGCAGCTCGACGCCCGGTCCGCTGACGCCGAGGCGCTGCTGGCCTCGCTCAAGGCCGCGCAGCGCCGGGCGAGGCTGGCGGCGGAGCGTCAAGCCGCCCTCGCCCATACCACTAGCCGCAGCGCCGACCCTCGGCCACCGGTGAGCACCAGCTCAGCGCCCAGTCCCTCACCCAGTCCCTCGCCCAGTCCCTCGCCTTCCAGCGTGCCCGGCCAAGCCACGGGAAGTGCGTCCACGGCGGTTGCTTTTGCGCTTGCCCAGGTGGGTGACCCCTACGTCTACGGCGCGGCCGGCCCGGATGCATGGGACTGCTCGGGCCTGACAATGGCCGCCTGGGCAGCGGCCGGGGTCTCGCTCCCACACGCCTCCAGCGTGCAGGTGACCTTTGGCACGGCCGTCTCAACCTCGCAGATGGTCCCCGGCGACCTGGTCTTCTACTACAGCCCGATCAGCCACGTCGGCATGTACATCGGCAATGGACAGCTCGTGCACGCACCGCATCCTGGCTCATCGGTGGAGGTCGTGCCGGTGGACTCGATGCCGATCGCAACCGTGCGCCACATCGGCTGACCAGCTCGTCGCCAGGCCGGGAGACTTCGGCTCCGGTGCCTACACTGCGCAGGTGAGCGCGTCGCCGCCTGAGCCGCCAGCACACAGCGTGGCGAGGAGGGGCACCGCGATCGCCGCCGCTGTGCTGCTCGTGCTGATCGCCGGTACGTGGTGGCGGGCGACCAGCAGCCATCCGCCAGCGGCAAGTCCCGCTTCGCGAAGCGGCTCCCGACCCAGTCCTGGCCGCCCCGGCGACGCGCGGGACGCCGCACAGATCACCCAAACCCTCACCGCGTTGGCCCGGGCCTGGCGCGGACGCGACCGGGAGGCTTTCGTCGCCGCCGCCGGTCGGCGTCCTGGAGCGGCGGAATGGGCCGCCCAAGTCTACCAGGCCCTGTCCGCGCTGCACGTCCGCCGCGTGGCGCTGCGCTACGCGGGCCACCCGACCTCGGTGGCTGGGGCTGCGCCGGGTCCGGCCGACGAGTTCCTCGGCGACGTCGAGGTCCGCTGGGTTCCCGGCACGCTGCCACGACCGGGCTATCAGACGGCGCCGGTGAGCGTGCGCCTGCGCCTCGCCGAAGACGCCGGCTCGGTCTCGGTGCTGGGCGTCGCCGGACTCCGCGCAGGCACCAGCACCGATGGGCAGCCGCTCCCGGTGTGGCTGGCCGGCGACCTCACGGTCGACCGCTCCGGGTCGGTCCGCTGCATCGGGGTGGACACGCGCCCACGCAGCGCCCACTGCGCCGGGCTCGCGCGAACAGCGGTCACCGACCTCGGGGCGTTGCTCCCCTTCCGACTCCGCGAGCGCGGCGGGTCCCTGAGCATCGTGGTGCCGGCCGACGAGCCGCTGTCGGCTGCCCTGCTCGGGTCCAGCGCCAGCGCGCTCGACCAGATCGCAGCGGTCACGACGACCGTCGACGCCAGCGACTCCGCCGGGGCGCCGGCGATCGTGGTCCTCAACCCCGCGGTTTTCGACAGGCTCGACCCAGCAGGTGCGCAGGTCGTGGTGAGCCACGAGGCCACCCATGCCGTGACGGGGGCCGCCGCGGCGGCGATGGAGCCATGGGTGGCCGAGGGGTTCGCCGACTACGTCGCTCTGCACGACGGCCGGGTCCCGGTTTCGCGGGCCGCCGCTCAGCTCCTGTCGCACCTGCGGGACCACTCGCTGCCCAACCACCTGCCGAGCGGCGCGGACTTCGGCGCCGCTCGGCACGGGCTCGGCCGCACCTACGAAGCGGCTTGGCTCATCTTCCGCTATCTCGCCGGCACCTACGGCAACACTGCGGTCGTCGACTTCTACCGGCGGGTGCTTGACGGTGACAGCGTGGCTGGCTCACTTCGTGCTGACTTCGGCCTTCCCGTCGCCGGCTTGACCACCCGGTGGCGGGCGTACCTGCAGAGCCTGGTGGCGGCGGGTGCCTGATCGCCGGTTCCGACCTCCCCAGTCCCGAGCCGAGCGCCGCACCGTGGCGGCCGCCTGCGGCAGTTGCGTGCTCGTGCTCGTGTCGGTCGCCGGGTGGGGTACGCCGTGGGACTGGCTGCCCGGAGGCGCACTGCCGCCGCTGGACCCCACGGGAGGCCTGGGAACGGTCCAGCTGCGGCGCATCGCCGCCTATCGCAGCGCGGTCGTGCCGGTCAGCCTGCTCGCGGTCGGTCTGTCGTCGGCAGTGGCACTCGCTCTGGGCCTGACGACGTGGGGATCGTGCCTGGTGCGCAGGTTGCCGGGGCGGCGCCGGTGGCCGGTCCAGGCGCTGCTGGCGGTGGCGTTGCTGCTCGCGGTCGGTCAGCTGGTGACGCTGCCGCTGCTTGCCCGGGTCCAGGCGGTGCAGCGCTCGGTGGGCCTGTCGACCCAGGGCTGGGCCGCGTGGGGGTTCGACCTGGCCAAGGGCTACCTGGTCACCGTGGTCATGACCGCCATCCCGGTGCTGATCGTGCTGGCCCTCGCCCGGCGGTTCCGGCGGTGGTGGCTCCCTGCGGCACTGTTGTCAGCCGGCCTCGTGGTGGCCGGCTCGTTCGTGTACCCACTGGTGGTCGAACCGCTGTTTAGCTCCTTCTCGCCGATGCCCGCGGGTCCCCTGCGGACCTCGCTGCTGGAGCTGGCCGCTCGCGACGACGTGCCGGTCGACGATGTGCTGGTTGCCGACGCGTCGCGGCGGACCACCGCGGTCAACGCCTACGTGTCCGGCTTCGGTGCTTCCCGCCGCATCGTCGTCTACGACACCCTGCTCCAGCAGGCCAGCCCGGCGGAGGTCCGGCTGGTCGTCGCTCATGAGCTCGGCCACGCCAAGCGCAACGACGTGCTGTTCGGCACCGCGCTGGGGGCACTGGGCTCGCTGGTCGGCATCAGTGCGCTGGCCCTGCTCGTGAGCTCACCGCGACTGGCTCGTCGAGCCGGCTACGCCGACGCCGGTGACGTGGCCGTGGTCCCGGCTCTGCTGGCGCTGGCCGCCGCCGGCACGCTGTTGGTCGCGCCGTTGCAGAACGTGGTCAGTAGGGCGATCGAGGCCCGCGCAGACGTACACTCGCTGGACCTCACCCGCGCCCCGGCGACCTTCATGGCCACCCAGCGGCGGCTGGCCACGGCGAACCTGTCACCGCCCGAGCCAAACCTGTTCAGCTACCTGATGTTCGCCAGCCATCCGTCGCTGGCGCAACGCATCGCCATCGCCCAGGGCTGGGCGGCCGAGCACCCGACGCCCTGACGGTGACCTGGGGCTACCTGGAAGGGACGGAGTCCGACGTGTTCTCGAGATCGCGGAGCAGGCCGGCCCGGATCGCGTTCATGATGGCCTGGGCCCGGTTGGCGGCACCGAGCTTGTCGTAGATCTTGGAGATGTGCGTCTTGGCAGTCGACTCCGAGATGAACAGCCTGCGGGCGATCGCGGCGACGCCGAGTCCGTCGGCCAGCAACCGGAGCACCTCCTTCTCCCGAGGTGACAGCTGCGGGCCGCTGGGGGTCATCCGGCGGCGCATCGCGTCGGCCAGGTCGGCCGCGGTGAACGAGCGGGGCGAGACGGCGGCGTGCCGGGCGGCCGCCACCACGTCGCCACTGGGAGCGTTCTTCGGCACGAACGCCGAGGCGCCTGCCTCAAGGGCGGCGAACAGCTGCTCGTCACCGGCGTACATCGTGAGGACGACGATGCCCAGGTCGGCGTCGGTGGCGCGCAACCGACGGGCGGCGTCGAGGCCGGACCCGTCGGGCAGCCGGATGTCCATGACGACGACCTGCGGGTGCAGTGTCGTCGCGAGCCGTTCGCCCTTTGCCAACGTCCCTGCCTCCCCGACGACCTGGAAGTCCGCGGAGCGTTCGAACGCGCGGGACAGGCCTTGACGGATCAGGTCGTGGTCATCGATGAGCAGGACCGACGTGAGCATCGACGGCCTCCTTTCGGTGGTCGTCCGCCGAAGGGTCGTCGCGACGCAGGGCGGTTGCTGCGGTGAGGGTGAGCGCGACGGAGGTGCCGCGCTCTGGCTCGGAGACCACGGCGAGATCGGCGCCGATTCGCTCGGCGCGTTCCCGCATGATCTTCAAGCCGAAGCTGTCGTGCCGCGGGTCGCCGAGCCCGGTGCCGTCGTCGGTGATGCTCAACGTTGCCTGCGGTGGGTCCGCGGAGAACGTCACCCACAAGTGGCTGGCGCCGCTGTGCCGGCGCGCGTTGGTGATCGCCTCCTGTGCGATGCGCAGGATCTCGGTCTCGACCTCGATCCGCAGCCGTTGAGGCGTCTCGTTGAGCGAGAGGTGCACGGTCATGCCGGTCTGCGCGCTGACCTGGTGCACGTAGTCGGCGAGGACCGACCCGAGCGTCGCATTGGGGGTCACCTCAGAGCGCAGGTCGAAGATCGACAACCGCAGCTCGCTGACCAGGTGGGTGAGCTGGTCGCGTAACGAGGCCAACCCCTCCCGTTGGGCCGGCGTGGCGGTCTCGGTCAGCAACGAGTCCACCGCGTAGCCGAGGGAGGCAACCTCCTGCGCGATCCCGTCATGGATCTCGCGGGCCAGCCGGCGGCGCTCGTCGATGGTGGCGAGGCTGCGTACCTCGTCGAAGACCATGGCCGTGTCGAGGTGCAGCGCATGCCGGCGCAAGGAGTCCTGGACCTCGCGCATGGTCTCGGGGTCCGGCGTCGTCGGGCGCAGCAGCACGACGACAGCGATCATCCGGACACCGACCAGCAGCGGGAGCGCCAGCCGCACGACGCTGCGGCCGTCGACCACCGCCGTCTCCTGCGCAGGCGCCTCATGGGTCCAGCACTCCATGACCATGGCATCGTCGATGTCGATCGTCGACAGCGTGTCGGCCCCACGGGTGGCCAGCGGCATCAACGAGCCTCCGCCCGACTTGACGACGACCACCGAGGCGTCGTCGCCGACGACCTCGTGGACGTCGGCGAGCACCTGCTGGGCGATGCCCACCGGGTCGAGGCCGGCGCTGAGCTGGCGGGCGACCGTCCGTAGCTCGCTGAGCAGCCGGTGAGCAGCGCCGTAGGCGTCGGCCTCCGGCGCCGGGGCCTCCCTGGTCTGCCGGACCCAGGCACCGAGGGCGCCCACGCCCAGCGCCGTCAGCAGCCAAGGGGCGACGCCCGCGACGCCGGCCCCGACGGCCGAGTTGTTCACGACGAGAACCGATGCCGCGATGGCGGTCACCGTCTGCGCGAGCCAGGTAGGGGCGATCAGCACCGCACCGTCGGTCAGTCCGGCGGCAAGCAGCGGCACGACGAGGTAGGCCAGCCCCGCTCGGGTGTCGGGAAGGAACGCGCACACGGCCGCGGTGGACAGCACGCCTTCGGCGACGATGCTCATCGACGGCCCCGACCCCGGGAGCCAGGTGGTCCAGCAGGCGCCGATGGCCACTATCGCCACCACGCCGAGGACCAGGAAGGCATCCCGAGACGGGTTGGTCACGGCCAGGGTGGCAACCGTGAGCACGCCGAACCCTCGGGCGCCGAGGAGCACCCGTCGGTCACGCCGAGCCGGCGAGATGTGCAGCACTGCCAAGGCCTGTTCTCCGGAGAGGGCGATACGGTGTGTTGTGATAGGAATACGAACAGTAGTTGACTACGCCGCGGCGTGTCGAGAAGGCCCGGTTTCGCCGCCCCGGCTCATCGGACGCTTCGCCCGTCCCGTTCGAGCCAGTTCGGGGGGCAGGACCGTGCAGCTCAGCGGTAGAGCGCCGCCACCTCGGCGCCGAAGTCGCGCAGGACCAGTGCGCGTTTGAGCTTCAAAGACGGTGTCAGGTGCCCGGACTCCTCGGTCCAGTCGGTAGCCAAGATGCGGAACTCCCGGATCGACTCGGCCTTGGAGACATGGGCGTTTGCCTCATCGACCGCGCCCTGGAGCACCTGGCGCAGGTCCTCGTCCCTGGCGAGGGTCGCAAGGTCGTCCGGCCGGCCTTGCTCGGCAGCCCAGGCCGTCGCCGAATCGGGGTCAAGTGTGATCAGCGCCCCGATGAACGGTCTACCGTCGCCGACGACCAGCACCTGGCTGACCAGTGCGTGCGAGCGGATCGGCTCCTCGAGGACCGCAGGTGCGACATTCTTGCCACCGGCGGTCACCAGGATCTCCTTCTGGCGACCGGTGATCCGCACGAAACCCTCCTCGTCGATCTCACCGACGTCACCGGAGTGGAACCAGCCATCTGGCGTGAAGGCGGCCGCGGTGGCTGCCTCGTCGTCCCAGTAACCGGGAAAGACCTGGCCGCCACGGAAGAGCAGCTCGCCGTCGTCACCGACTCGGACATCCGTGCCGGGCAGGGGGCGCCCTACGCTGCCTATCCGGATGGCGCCTGGGACGTTGACAGTCAGCGCGGCGGTGCTCTCCGTCAGGCCGTATCCCTCCAGGACCGGCACACCGATGCCACGGTAGAAGTGGGTCAGCCGCTCGCCCAGCGGAGCGCCGCCGGACATGGCATAGCGGGTGCGGCCGCCCAGTGCCGCTCGCAACCTCGCGTAGACCAGGCGGTCGAACACCCGGTGCCGCGCTCGCTGCAGGAGCCCTGGGCCCGAGCCGTCCTGAGCTCGGCTGTAGGCGATGGCTGCCTGTGCCGCGGCCTCGAAGACCCGGCCCCCGTGGCCGGAGTGCGCCCGCCGGCTGGCGGTGTTGTAGACCTTCTCGAAGACCCGCGGCACGCCCAGGATGAACGTCGGGCGGAACTTCGCGAAGCTGCCGGCCAGGTCCTCGAGGTCGTTCGTGTGCCCCATGCGCACGCCAGCCCGCACACAGCCCACCTGGATGATCCGCGCGAAGATGTGCGCCAACGGCAAGAAGACCAGCGTCGAGGCGTCCGGCCGCTCGAACAGCTCGGCTAGCTCCTCGGTGACCGCGCCCAGCTCGACCATGAAGTTGGCGTGCGTCAGCTGGCAGCCCTTGGGCCGACCCGTCGTGCCGGAGGTGTAGATCACAGTGGCCAGCGAGCCGGGAATGACCGACGAGCGACGGTGCTCGAGGGTCTGGTCCGACACCGACTCACCGGCAGCGCGAAGCATGGCCAGCGCGCCGCTATCGATGGACTCGACCCGGGCCAGCGCGGGGAGGCGATCGCGGATCGACTCGACCCGGCTCCGGTGCTGGTCATTCTCCACGATGCAGGCGACCGCACCGCAGTTGCCGAGGACCCAGCCGATCTGCTCCGCGGCCGACGACTCGTAGATCGGGACGGTGACCGCGCCCGCCCACCAGATCGCGTAGTCGAGCAGTGTCCACTCGTAGCGGGTCCGGCTCAGCAGGCCCACCGGGTCACCGGCCCCGACCCCGAGCGCGACCAGTCCCTTGGCGGTCGCCACGACCTCGGCGTGGAACTCGGCGTACGTCACGTCCTGCCAGCCGTCGTCGACCTGACGGGCGAAGCCGACCGAGCCAGGTCGCCGCGCCGCCTGGTGCAGCACGTCGTCGGTGAGGTTGCCGGTCTCCGGGATGGGGAACGTCGCGGGCGCTGAGAACTCGCGCAACGGTGCTCCTCTCCACGCCGGGCCAGCCCCGTCGGCACGCTACAGTCAGCCCGCTTCGGCTGAGCAGGAGGTGAGCGGGTGCCGTTCCTGCACATCGTCGACGAGACGTTCGTGGTCGCCTCCGCGGCCGTGGTGCGGACCCGGTGGTGCCGCGAATCGGAGTGGACTCGGGTCCTCCCCGGCCTGCGCCTGGAGTGCTATGAGGACCGAGGTGCGCTGGGGAAGCGGTGGCGGATGGCCGGCCGCTTGTCGGGGACAGCCGAGGTGTGGCTGCAGCAGTTCGCCGACGGGGTCCTGGTGCACGTCTACCTGCGCGCGCAGCGACCGGTCGGCCGGGACCGGTTGCGGTCACGGCGCCGGCTGCGGCGGGACTACGCCCTGCGGCTCAAGCGCTGGGGCTTCTCGATCAAGGACGCTGCCGAGGGCAGACGCCCGGCCGGCGAACCTCGCCGCGCAGTAGGGTGCGGCGATGCTCGACCAGACGACCAGTGAGATCGTGATCAAGGCCTCCCGTGCCGAGGTGATGGACGTCATCGCCGACTTCGGCGCCTATCCCCAGTGGGCAACCGGTGTGAAGTCGTGCGAGGTGGTCGAGACCGCCGCGCAGGGTCGCGCCGAGCAGGTCCGCTTCGTGCTCGACGCCGCGCCGATCCAGGACGAGTACGTCCTGTCCTACCGCTGGCAGGACGACTCGTCGGTCACCTGGTCACTGGCCGAGGGCGGCATGATCAAAGGGCTGGACGGGGCCTACGTGCTCGAGGAGCAGCCGGGCGGCGCGACCCTGGTGACCTACCGGCTCTCGGTGAACCTGGCGCTGCCGCTGATCGGCCTGCTGAGGCGCAAGGCGGAGAAGGTGATCATCGACGCCGCGCTCAAGGGGCTCAAGAAGCGCGTCGAGGCTGACGGCTGACTCCTTTCCGTCGACCTGGGCCGCGGCGCGCCGAGGCGGCCGCAGGCCACCGGTCGCGCTGGCGGTAGCGTTCCGCACGACCCGGTCCACGGGTCCGGCGGCTCGCAGCGGCTGAGCCGGTGTGCTGCCCGACGCAAGGCAGGTGGATGGACGACGCTCCCGACCCGACCGGCGGCCTGACCGGACTCGTGGGTCAGCTGACCGTGGGCGTGGACATCGGAGGCACCAAGATCGCCGCCGGGGTCGTCGACGACGCCGGTGTGATCGTCGCCCGTGAGACCGAGTCGACGCCGGCGGCAGACCCGCATGCGCTGGCCGACGCGGTGGCTGCGTGCGTTGGTCGGCTGCGCGCCTCCCATGACGTGCGAGCCGTCGGCATCGGCGCCGCGGGCTTCGTCGACGTCGACCGGTCGACCGTGCTCTTCGCCCCCAACATCGACTGGGTCGACGAGCCCCTGGGGGCACACGTGCGGGCCCGGGTCGACCTGCCGGTGGTCGTGGAGAACGACGCCAACGCCGCGGCGTGGGGGGAGTTCCGCTTCGGGGCCGGCAAGGACGCCGACGACCTGCTGCTGATCACCGTCGGCACCGGCATCGGCGGCGGCCTGGTCACCGATGGGCACCTCTACCGCGGGTCCTACGGCGTGGCGGCCGAGGTCGGTCACCTCCGCGTGGTCCCGAAAGGGGTGCTGTGCGGGTGCGGCCAGCACGGCTGCTGGGAGCAGTACGCCAGTGGCCGTGCGTTGGTCCGGGAGGCACGGGACCGGATGGCAGCCGAGCTGCCGGAGGCCGGGCCGCTGACCCGGCTGGTCGGGGGTGACCCACTGCTGGTGACCGGGCCGATAGTCACCCAGTGTGCGCAGGGCGGCGATCCGCTGTGCGTGGGTCTGCTTGCCGACGTGGGCCGCTGGCTCGGCGAGGGCATCGCCTCACTGGCGGCCGTCCTGGACCCTGCCGTGGTGGCCGTCGGTGGGGGCGTCGCCGCCGCTGGGGAGCTGCTCCTGCAGCCCGCGATCGAAGCGTTCACGAAGAGCCTGCCGGCGGCCAGCCACCGGGCGAACGCCGAGCTCCGGCTCGCGACGCTGGGCAACACAGCCGGCCTGGTGGGAGCGGCGGACCTGGCGCGGACGGCATGACGGTCGTTGATCCGGGCCCGCGCACGCGTCCCAGCATCCGGGAGCGACTGGCGGTCGGCATCGACATCGGCGGCACGAAGGTGGCCGCCGGCGTCGTGGACGAGTCGGGCCGCGTACTCGAGCGCCTGCGCCGGGACACTCCAACGCACAGCCCGTCGGCGGTGGAGGACACGATCGCCGAGGTTGTCGTCGAGCTACGGCGCCGGCACCGTATCGGGGGGGTGGGCATCGGGGCCGCCGGTTTCGTCGACGCGGCCCGTGCCACTGTGCTGTTCGCGCCGCACCTCGCCTGGCGGCGGGAGCCGCTCCGCGACGCGCTGCGCGCCCGCACCGGCCTGGCGGTGGTGGTCGAGAACGACGCAAACGCCGCTGCCTGGGCGGAGTGGCGCTTCGGTGCTGCGCGCGGGCAGAGCGACCTGGTCTGCGTCACCCTCGGCACCGGCATCGGGGGCGCCCTGCTCTCCAACGGCGCGGTGCACCGCGGCCGGTTCGGCATGGCCGGTGAGTTCGGGCACATGCAGATGGTTCCCGGCGGCCACCGCTGCGAGTGCGGGAACCGCGGCTGCTGGGAGCAGTACGCCAGTGGCAACGCACTGGTCCGCGAGGCCCGCGAGCTGGCCCGGGCCAACTCTCCGGTGGCCCACCACCTGCTCGAACGCGCCGGGGGGGACGCCGAGGTCATCTCCGGCCCGCTGGTCACCTCCGCAGCCCAGGCGGGCGACCCGGCGGCCGTTGAGCTGCTGGCGGAGGTCGGCCAGTGGCTCGGCGTCGGGCTCGCGTCGCTCGCTGCCGCGCTCGACCCTGGGCTCTTCGTGATCGGCGGTGGGGTCTCCGACGCGGGCGACCTGCTGATCTCGCCGGCTCGCGCGGCCTACCGCAAGACGCTGAGCGGTCGGGGTTTCCGGCCGGAGGCCGAGGTGACGCGGGCTTCGCTGGGCAACGAGGCGGGGTTGATCGGCGCCGCCGACCTCGCCAGGCTCGAGCATCGACGTCGTCGACGCGGGCCCCGGTCTCGAGCCCGCGGCGGCGGCGGGCGAGACGAGCGCGGGAGTCGACCGACGTAGGGTACGGGCGGCGCACACCCACGACGGAGGGCGAAACGATGCGTACGATCGAGCACTGGGTCGCCGGGCGCCACACCGCCGGCTCGTCGGGTCGCTTCGGTGAGGTCTACGACCCGGCGGCGGGCGCGCCGCAGGCCCGCGTCGCGCTGGCGGACGCTGCAGATGTCGACGCGGCGGTCCGGGCGGCCGGCCAGGCGTTCGCCGGCTGGGGGAACTCGTCGCTGAGCACCAGGGTCAAGGTCATGTTCGCGTTGCGCGAGCTCCTCGAGCGGCACGAGGATGAGCTGGTCAAGATCATCTCCTCCGAGCACGGCAAGGTGCTCGAGGACGCCCGTGGTGAGGTGGTGCGCGGGCGCGAGGTGGTCGAGTTCGCCTGCGGCATCCCCCAGCTGCTCAAGGGTGAGTTCTCCGACTCGGTGTCCGGAGCCGTGGACGCCCATACCTTCCGGCAGCCGCTGGGAGTCGTCGCCGGGATCACGCCGTTCAACTTCCCGATCATGGTCCCGATGTGGATGCACCCCGTGGCGATCGCCTGCGGCAACACGTTCGTGCTGAAGCCGAGCGAGCGGGTGCCCGGCGCCTCCGACCTGGTCGCGCAGCTGTATGCCCAGGCGGGGCTGCCCGACGGGGTCTTCAACGTCGTCCACGGTGACAAGGAAGCCGTCGACGCGCTGCTCGACCATCCCGACATCGCGGCCGTCTCCTTCGTCGGCTCGACACCGGTCGCCCGCTACGTGCACGGCCGGGGCGCCGCCGCGGGCAAACGCGTGCAGGCTCTCGGCGGCGCCAAGAACCACGCGGTGGTGATGCCCGACGCCGACCTCGACTTCGCTGCCGACCAGCTCGTGGCCGCCGGCTACGGGTCGGCCGGCCAACGCTGCATGGCCGTCTCCGCCGTGGTCGCCGTGGGACCGGTCGGCGACCCGCTCGTCGAGCGGCTGCGGAACCGCACCCGTACGGTGCGGCTTGGGCCGGGGAGCTCGCCGGGAACCGAGATGGGCCCGGTCGTGACCGCCGCGGCCCGCGACCGCATCGAGGGCTACGTCGAGGCGGGGCGGGCCGCCGGCGCCCGGGTCGTGGTAGATGGCCGGGGGGCGAGCGTGGTCGGCCACGAGGACGGTTTCTTCGTCGGGCCCACACTTCTCGACGAGGTGACGCCGCAGATGAGCGTCTACACCGACGAGGTCTTCGGACCCTTGCTGTGCGTGCTGCGCGTCGACAGCCTGGACGAGGCCATCGGCCTCGTCAACGCGAACCCCTACGGCAATGGCACCGCAGTGTTCACCGGCTCGGGCGAGGTGGCCCGAACCTTCACCCGGCGGGTCAGGGTCGGCATGGTCGGGGTCAACGTGCCGATTCCGGTGCCCATGGCCTACCACTCGTTCGGCGGTTGGAAGGACTCCATGTTCGGCGACCACCACATCCACGGCCCCGAGGGCGTGCGCTTCTACACCGCCGCGAAGGCGGTGACGAGCCGCTGGCCGCACGTGGACGCTGAGTCGCCGGCGGGTTTCGGGTTCCCGACGGCCCGCTGAGCTGGCTGCGCTGTCCGCTCGTGCCCGGGTCACGCCCGTTGGTGGGATACCTCGCCGTGGGGGTGCTGAGCGTCGGCGTCGACACCGGCGTGCTCGTTGCTTTGCGAGGAGGCCTCGGAGCGCCGCTGTGGCTTGCGACGACGCTGTCGTTTCTCGCCTCCCTGGTCGTCAACTTCGGGCTCAACTCAACCCTCGTCTTCGCCGCGCGCGACCGGCTCCGGACGCGGCTGGCGCGCTATGCGGTAATGGTGGCCGTCAACTACACGCTGACGTTGCTGATCGTGCTCGGCCTGGCGGCAGCCGGCATGCCCTACGTGCTGGCGAAGTGGACCGCGATCGCCCTGTGCGCCGGAGTCAACTTCGCCGGCTACCGGCGTTGGGTGTTCGCCGCTGCGTGAGCGCAGCGACTACTCTGCGCGGACCGAGCGGTAGCCCGGCACCAGCTCCTGCGCCAGCTGCTCGAGGAACAACCCGACGTCCGTGACGATCCCCCGCGCCTGCGACGACCCTCGGTCGGCCAGCTTGGTGACCGTCGCGGGGTTGATGTCGACGCAGACCAGCGGGATCGACGCCGGCAGGATGTTGCCGGTCGCCACCGAGTGCAGCATGGTGGCCACCATCAGGCAGTAGCCGACGTCCTCGAGCTGCGCGCGCATCGCGCGCTGGCCCTCCAGCACGTCGGTGTAGACGTCCGGCAGCGGCCCGTCATCGCGCACCGAGCCGACCAGCACGAAGTCCTTGCCGTGCTGGACCAGGGCGTGCATGATCCCGCTGGTCAGCACGCCCTGTTCGACCGCAGCTGTGATCGAGCCGGCCTTGCGGATCGTGTTCAGTGCGCGGATGTGGTGCTCGTGGCCGTGCTCCACACCGCGCCCGTGCGCCAGGTCGACACCCAACGACGTCCCGAAGAGCGCGGACTCGATGTCGTGGGTGGCGAGCGCGTTGCCGGCGAAGAGCACGTCGACGAAGCCGGCGTCGACGAGGGCGACCATGGCCTTCTGCGCGCCGGTGTGCACCACACCGGGGCCGCCGACCCAGAGCACGCGCTTGCCGGCACCTTTGGCCTCGCGGATCCCGTCGGCTACCTGCCGCACCAGCACCGTCTGCGGCTTCTCGCTCGACACGTCGGACTCCATGAACCCGAACGCCTCATGGTCCGCCCGGAGGGCAGGGACGCTGACCCGCACCCCCTGCGCGCCCACGACGATGCGCATTCCGGCCAGCACGTCCGACATCGGGATCGTCCGCGTCGATCTGCCGGCACCGGAACCGGTCACCTCCAGTCCGCAGTCCATCTCGGGGTGCTCCACGTCGATCCAGTGGCCGTCGAGGCGTACGCGGGTGGGGAGGTTCGTCGTGGAGTAGAAGCCGTCGGGGAACACACCGTCCTGCTCCGCCTCGGCGACCGACGCCTCACCGGGGTCGGTGAGGTTGACCCCCTTGGTCTGCAGCCGCATCAGCAGCCGCTGCAGGGCCTCTTCGTCGTCGGCGGTCACGCAGATCCGCCCGTAGGACACGTCCTGCTTGTCGTGCCCGAGGTCGAACCGTTCGATGACGTAGTCGCCGTCGTACTCCCGGATGTCCTCCAGGACCCGGCTCAGGATGCCGCTGTCCAGAAGGTGGCCGGTGATCTCAACGGTGTCGGTGGCCTGCACGGGTGCAGTCAAGCACCTCAGACGACAGCACCGTGGTCAGGGTCATGGGGGTCTGCCGGCTCGTTGCTCATCGTGGCGATGAGGAAAGCGACACCGCCCACGAAACCGGCGATGAGTGCTCCGGTGACGAACCGGGGGAGCGGCCAGACCAGCACCGCCGCGGCGACCATGACCAGTGGACCGACGAGCACGCCGAGCCAGGCGAGGAACCGAAGCGGCTCGGGCCGGGGGAGCGGAGGCGGCGGTGGTGGCACGAAGTGACCCTCGTCCTCCCATGACGCCTCGGTGTTGAGCGGATCGGTGGACGACGGCAGATCCAGCGCTCGAGACGACTCGGCAGACGTCGCCGCCGGTTCGGGCTGCGGGTCGACGGTCGGCGCGTCGCCGAGGTCCTCGGACTCCGGCCACGGGCCGCGGCCGCCGAGCCTGGCGTCGGGGGGCGTGTCGTAACCGGCCACGAGCCGCGCGAACGCCTCGTCGACGTCTTCTGGCCGGTCAGCAGGGACCACCTGCGGCTCCTCTCGCGCGCTACTGCGGTGATCGTCCCACGGCCCGGCGCCGACGGCGAGGGGGGCCGGCGCCGCGAGGCCGCCGACCGACCCACGGGTCCGGCCGCGAGTAGTGTTCGGCTTCACGCGAGGAGGGACATCGGTGTTCTACTGGATGCTCAAGTGGGTCTTCATCGGACCGCTGCTGAAGACGGTGTTCCGCCCGGAGGCCGACGGCTCCTCGTCGGTACCTCCCGCCGGTCCGGCGATCCTGGCCTGCAACCACCTGTCGTACGTCGACTGGCTGTTCATGCCGCTGGCCCTGCCCCGTCGGGTCACCTTCGTCGCCAAGGCCGAGTACTTCGAGGGCCGGGGGTTCAAGGGCTGGGCGCAGCGCACCTTCTTCGCCGGTGCCGGCCAGGTGCCGATCGACCGCTCGGGCGGCCGCGCCTCGGAGGCAGCAATCACGTCGGGGCTGAACGTCTTGGCCAAGGGAGAGCTCTTCGGGATCTTTCCCGAGGGCACCCGGTCGCACGACGGCCGCCTCTACCGGGGCCGCACCGGGGTGGCGCGGATGGCACTGGAGGCGAAGGTGCCGGTCATCCCCACCGCGGTGCTGCGGACCGACGTCGTGGCGCCGCCCGGCAAGATCTACGGCAAGCGGGTGCGCCCGGTGGTGCGCTTCGGCAAGCCGTTGGACTTCAGCCGCTACGAGGGCATGGAGGGCGACCGCTACATCCTGCGGGCGATCACCGACGAGATCATGTACGAGATCATGCGGCTGTCCGGCCAGGAGTACGTCGATGTCTACGCGACCAAGGCGAAGGAGGAGGCGAAGGGGTCCGCCCAGGAGCCCGATGCCGTTCCTGAGTTCGAGGCGCTCGGCGATCTGCCGCCCACGGCGCAGGCGTCCTGAGCCCTGCCGGCAACACCGGTCACCACTCAGTGCGGCCGGTTGGCTGCCTGCTCCCGCAGGCGCTCCAGCAAGAAGCTGTCGATGTGTCCTTGCACCAGTCGCAGCTCGTAGTTCTCGACGCCCGCCCACGTGTTGAGATCGGGGTGGCCGAGCGTCTGCAGGTGCTGCTCGACCTCGACGGCCAGCTCGCCGTCGAGGGGCAGCAGGTCGTCGTCGTCGGGCCGGTCGAAGAACACGTGGTGCAGGGCGAGCAGCCGGGTCAGCTCGGTGCACGGGTCGGGGTGGTCGTCGACTCGCAGGTCGTAGGCCAGGTCGTCCCCGGGGGTGTAGCTGCCACTTGCCGAGACCACCAGCAGGGCGGCGCTCTGCCGACCGCGACTGTCGCCACCGGCGGCGTCGCCGGCCCTCAGCGCCGCCAGCAGCCGCTCGGGCAGCGCGGCCTCGGCCCCGGAGTTGAGGTACGCCTCGTGCATGGCCTGGACGACATCGGGGCCGGTGAGGATGTTGCCCTGGATGGCGTAACCCGGTCCGGTGACGCCGCCGGCCCAGTCGAGGCAACCCGACCCGGTCCAGGTCGCCGCGCGGCCCGAGGCGTCCACGACTCCGGCCTGCCGCTCCTCGCGCTCGTCGTCGTTGTCGAGCAGCGCGTCGAGCGTCTCCTGCGCGGATGCGCCGTCGGCCAGCCGGGCGAGACCGTCGCGCTTGTAGAGGGTGTTGCAGAACGACTGGGTCGCGATGGCGCCGAGCCCCATCCGGGCCGCCGGCACCGCCGAGCCCACGGCGAGGAACTTCGAGGCCACGGCGACACCAAGGCTGTCACCGTCGTCGCTGCGCGCGACTATCGAGAACGTCATGGCCCCACGTTAGCGAGGACCACTCCAGCCGGGCGGCGAGCACCGTACGCGGCCGTAGCGCAGCCTTGCCGACGAGTCGGTGGACTGGGATCGCGACCGCTCGATGAGGTGCTTAGGTGGACGCTGCGGAGGGAGCTGCGACGAGGGCGGAGGGAACGCACGTGCGCGTGGGAGTGCTGACCGGGGGCGGGGACTGCCCAGGCCTCAACGCGGTGATCCGGGCCGTGGTGCGCAAGGGCGTGACCACCTACGGGATGGACCTCGTCGGGTTCCGCGACGGATGGCGCGGACCGCTGGAGAACGACACGATGCCGCTGGGGGTGCCCCAGGTCCGCGGAATCCTGCCCCGCGGTGGGACGATCCTCGGCTCGTCGCGGACGAACCCGTTCGCCGTAACCGGCGGCGTCGAGACGATCCAGGCCAACCTTGCCCGGCTCGGCATCGATGCGCTGGTGGCGATCGGCGGCGAGGACACCTTGGGCGTCGCAACGAAGCTGTCGGAGCTGGGCGTCGACGTCGTCGGAGTGCCCAAGACCATCGACAACGACCTGTCCGGCACCGACTTCACCTTCGGCTTCGACACCGCGGTCAACATAGCGACCGAGGCGATCGACCGGCTGCACACGACCGCGGAGTCCCATCACCGGGTGCTGGTCGTGGAGGTGATGGGCCGGCACGCGGGGTGGATCGCCCTGCACAGCGGGCTGGCCGGCGGTGCCAACATCATCTTGATCCCCGAGCGACCCTTCGACATCGAGGTGGTGTGCGCGCAGGTGGAGAGCCGGTTCGCGACGCAGTTCTCGCCGATCGTGGTCGTGGCCGAGGGAGCGGCGCCGGCCGCTGGCACGGAGCCGCTGACCAGCGCAGCGGTCGACGCCTTCGGCCACGCCCGGCTGGGCGGCGTGGGGGACTGGCTGGCCAAGCAGATCGAGGCGCGCACCGGCAAGGAGGCCCGCACGGTGGTGCTCGGGCACATTCAGCGCGGTGGCACCCCGACGGCCTTCGACCGCTGGCTGGCCACCCGCTTCGGCCTGCACGCGATAACCGCGGTCCACGAGCACGCGTTCGGCACCATGGTCGCCCTGCGCGGCACCGAGATCGTGCGGGTCTCGCTTGCCGAGGGCACCGCCGAGCTGAAGACGGTCCGTCCGGAGCTGTACGACGAGGTCAGCGTGCTGCTCGGCGGCTGAGCGCGCCGCCCCCGTCACGGTGGCGAGGGGGTCCCTCGTGCTGAACCTATTGGTGTAGAGGTCCCCTGTCCCACTCAGTGTCGGTCGCGATCCTCCCCAGTCGGCTCGATGCCGCTGGCGCTGCTGGCGAGCCACGGCATGGATGGGGACGCCCGCGGACGGGCTCCGTTCCGTACGCTGAGGACGTGGACATCCCGTCGCTGGCAGACCTGCACGCATTGCAGCCCGCCCAGCAGCCCAACTGGGTCGACCAGGAGGCGCTGGACGCGGTGGTGCAGCGGCTGCGCGCGCTCCCGCCGCTGGTCTTCGCCGGGGAATGCGACCGGTTGAAGACCAAGCTGGCCGGGGTCGCGCGGGGGGACGCGTTCTTGCTGCAGGGCGGTGACTGCGCCGAGACGTTCACCGGCATGACCGCCGACAACTTGCGCAACAAGCTGCAGGTGCTGCTCTCGATGGCCGTCGTGCTGACCTACGCGGCCAGCGTGCCGGTGGTCAAGGTGGGCCGGCTGGCGGGTCAGTACGCGAAGCCCCGCACGGCCGACACCGAGACGCGCCACGGTGTGACGCTGCCCGCATACCGCGGCGACGCGGTCAACGGGTCGGCGTTCGAGCCGACGGCCCGACGGCAGGACCCCCACCGCCTGCTCGACGTCTACAACGCCTCTGCCGCGACGCTCAACCTCGCCCGCGCCTTCGTCACCGGAGGCTACGCCGACCTGCGCCAGGTGCACACCTGGAACACCGACTTCGTCCGCACCAGCCCGGTGGGGGAGCGCTACGAGGCCATGGGCGCCGAGATCGACCGGGCTCTGGCCTTCATGGAGGCCTGCGGCGTCCAGCCCGAGGAGTTCCACTCCGTCGACTTCTTCGCCTCCCACGAGGCGCTGATCTGCGACTACGAGCAGCCGATGACCCGCATCGACTCGCGCACCGACCTGCCCTACGACGTGTCCGGCCACTTCTTGTGGATCGGGGAGCGGACCCGGCACGTTGACGGCGCACACGTCGAGCTGCTGTCCCGGGTGCGCAACCCGGTGGGCGTCAAGCTCGGCCCGACGGCGACCGCCGACGAGGCGATCGCGCTCGCCGAGCGCCTCGACCCGGACCGTGAGCCCGGCCGACTTACGTTCATCACCCGGCTGGGCGCCGGCCGGGTCCGCGAACTGCTGCCCGAGCTGGTCGAGAAGGTCACCGCTGCCGGCGTCACGGTCGCATGGGTGTGCGATCCGATGCACGGCAACACGTTCGAGACGGCCAACGGCTACAAGACGCGCGAGTTCGACTCGATCATCGATGAAGTACGCGGCTTCTTCGAGGTGCACCGCGCGCTCGGCACCTGGCCCGGGGGCGTGCACGTCGAGCTGACCGGTGACGACGTGACCGAGTGCATCGGCGGTGGCGCCAAGCTCTCGGCGACGGACCTGGTCAACCGCTACGAGTCGGTGTGCGACCCCAGACTCAACCGAGCCCAGTCCCTTGAACTGGCGTTCCTCGTCGCGGAGATGCTGCGAACCGCGTGAGCGGCAAACCCGAGCCCGGCACCGAGGTGCTGTTCATCGGTGGCCGCTGATGTGCACCACTGCTTGATCGAGGGAGACAACCTCGACATGGCACTCCGGACAGAGCCGCCAAGCGGCACGAGACCTGGACGCCGCCGTCCCGGCGTGGGTGCATCGCATCGACACCGATGACGAGCCGGTCACCCAGATCGCTCAGCGCATCGTGCAGCTGGTGGGCTGGACCCGGTAGCACCGCTTCGACGATGGCACCTCCTCGGACCGTGACGCGGGCAGCCGACGCCATCCGTACGCTGGGCGGCATGAGCGACCGACACGGACGCACCACGCGGCTGGAGCTGGCCGACTCGACGCTGCGGGAGTGGGCCGCGACGGTGCTCGCGAGCGACGCCGAGCAGGGCATCGTTCTCGACCGGTCGGCGTTCTATCCCGGCGGGGGCGGGCAGCCGCCCGACACCGGCGTCCTGTTGTGGAGCGGTGTGCAGACTCGGGTCGCCGGTGTTCGCAAGGGCGACGACATCTGGTTGATCCCGCACGATGACGATCCCCTCCCGCCGGTCGGGACAAAGGTGCAGGGCGCTCTCGACGACGAACGGCGCACGCTGGTGATGCGGACCCACTCCGGCCTGCACCTACTGTCCGGGGTGGTGTTTCGCGACTACGGCGCCCTGGTCACGGGCGGCAACATGGAGCCCGGCACGGCCCGGATGGACTTCAACCTGCCGGAGGTGCCTGCCGACTTCAAGGCCCGGGTCGAGGAGGCGTGCAACTCCGAGGTGGCGGCCGACCGAGCCATCGAGGTCGACGTGCTGCCGCGCGAGGAGGCATTCGCGATCCCCGACATCATCCGCACCGCGACCAACCTGGTCCCGCGGGAAGTCGAACTGGTCCGGATCATCGACATCGTTGGCCTCGACACCCAGGCCGACGGCGGGACCCACGTGGCGTCCACCCGCCAAATCGGCCGGATCGAGGTGGCGAAGGTCGAGAACAAGGGCAAGGGCTTTCGCCGCGTACGCGTGCGGATCGTCGACTGAGCGGCGTCCTCCGCGCAACGTGGAACCGATCCGGGTGCGGCGGAGTCCGACGAGTGTCGGTCCGGATCGGCCGAGGGAGCACGGTGGCTCACATCAGCAGTCGGGCCCGGTTGAAGGGGTGCGTCATTCTCGGGTGCCTGCTGTGTGTCGCCGGTGCCGGCTGCAGCGGTGGCGACACCGGTGGGGGAGGGACTACCGAGGGGGGGTCCTGCGTTGGCCAACGCGCAACGGTCGGGCCCACTGAGGCAAGGCCAGGCGACTGGTTGTCCGTCAGAGGCCGGTTCTTCGTTCAGGACTGCGAAAACAAGACCGCTGCACCCCTCCAAGACATACCAGTCACAGTCACGCCAGCGGGGGGCAGCATCATCAGGTTCCCCCTCTTGGACGCCGCCGGTCCGCTTGGAGATGTTGACGGCACCATCACATTGCCCGCCTCGGTGCAGCCAGGTCAGGCCGTGGTGAGGGTAGGCGACGCGCCTCCGGTCACCATCACGATCTCCGAAGGCGCCAAGTAGTGGCTCCTTGGTGATCAAGCGCCCATCCCGACCAGGACCGTCGGCTGTTCGCCGATGCTCTGGGTAGCCGCTCACGGGCGATGACGGCGACGTGCTCTCAGAAGAGCATCGAGGGAGCCAAGCACCTCGGCATCTGGCCGCCCGGCCAGGCCGCCCGGGACTGCTTCAGCCCGGACACGCGGCCCGCGGGCGCATAGGGTCCGACGCGTGATCGACCTGCGCAGCGACACCGTCACCCGGCCGACCGAGAAGATGCGGGCCGCGATGGCTGCCGCGGAGGTGGGCGACGACGTCTACGCCGACGACCCGACGGTGCAGGAGCTCGAGGCGCGGGTCGCCGCGGAGTTCGGGCACGAGGCGGCGCTGTTCTGCGTCAGCGGCTCACTGGCCAACCTGCTGGCGGTGCGTTCGGTGGTGCCGGTCGGGCAGGAGCTGCTCTGCGAGGCGCAGGCGCACGTGGCGCGCGCGGAGCTCGGTGCACATGCCGCGGTCTTCGGCACCACGATGCGCACCTGGTCGACCCCGAGGGGACTTCTCGATCTCGAGCAGGTCGAACGGCTGATCGCTCCCGACCTCGGTCCCTTCCTCGTGCGTACGGCTGCGTTGTCGGTCGAGAACACCCACAACTTCGGCGGCGGGACCGTGCTTCCACTCGACGGCCTGCGGCAGCTGTGGGCGCTGGCGGATCGCCACGGGCTGGCGGTGCACCTCGACGGGGCCAGGGTCTGGAACGCCGCGGTCGCCGCCGGCATCGCGCTCGCCGACTACGGGGCGGTCGCCGACGTGCTGACGGTGTCGCTGTCGAAGGGCCTCGGTGCCCCGATCGGCTCGCTGCTCCTGGGCTCGGTCGACCGGATCGCCGAGGCGCGGGTCTGGCGCAAGCGGCTCGGCGGTGGCTGGCGGCAGGCCGGCGTGCTGGCCGCGGCGGGGCTGTATGCGCTGGACCACCACGTCGAGCGGCTCGCCGAGGACCATGAGCACGCCCGGCTGCTCGCCCGCGCCTGCGGCGTCGATCCCTCGACAGTCGACACCAACATCGTGGTCGTGCCGTGCAGGGACGCCGCTGCCGTGGTCGCCGCGGCCCGCGAGGCCGGCGTGCTGACCGGCGCCGTAGGTGCCTCGACGCTGCGGCTCGTGACCCACCTGGACGTTTCGGCACCCGAAGCGCGGCGGGCGGCCGCTGTGCTGGGGCCGCTGGTCACCTGACGGCGGTGGCGGCGTGACGCCTCACAGCTGGCCGAGATAGAAGCGCCCCCCTTGGTCGTCGGTGCACTGGGCTGTGGTGCCGTACGGTCGCCGCTCCGGGTCGGTCGACGTGCCACCGGACTCGCGCACCCGGGTGACCGCCGTCGCGATGTCATCGACCCGCCACATCGGCACGATCACTCCCGCGTGACCGCCGGGCATGCCGAACATCGGCACCGGGTCGTCGTCGCGCCAGCGGTCCTCGCTGGTTCCGCCGTCGAAGTCCCAGCCGAACACCGTGCCGTAGAAGGCGTGTGCCCGGGCGCCGTCCTGCACCTCGTAGGTGATGTAGGTCAGGTCGCCGTGCCGTCTCCCGGTCACGGCTGGGCGCGGCTGCGACGCCCGACCCTCATAGACCGAGAACCGCATCCCCTGGTTGTCGGCGCACATCGCGACCCGTCCGTACGGCTCCTCGGTCGGCTCCTCCGCACTGCCGCCGGCCGACCTGATCACCGCCACCGCCTCGTCGGTGGAGTCGACGACGTACGTGCAGAACA
>JBBSGC010000009.1:0-30248 GCA_038254525.1 Propionibacteriales bacterium
CCGCCGCGATGGCGGTCATAGGCACGACGTTCTACCGCTCCGCGAACGGCGTCTGGCTGGTGGCTGCCGTGCCCGCGGCGTACCTCTCGTACACCGACGGAAGACGGCTGTCGCTGGGCTTGACCCCGTGAAACTGGCGCGTTCCGCGAGTTCAACCGGCTCACCCAGCAGCTGATGGGGACCACCGCACGGCCAGTGGCGATGCCCATGGACGCCTACCGCAAGGACGATGTGTTCTATGTGCACTTCGACCTGCCCGGCGTCCGCCCCGACGACGTCGACCTGACCGTGGAGCGCAACGTGCTGACTGTGCACGCCGAGCGCCGGGGTGCCCACGACGAGGTCGAGGGGGTCGAGCTGATCGCCGCCGAGCGGCCGCAGGGCACGTTCACCCGCCAGCTGTTCCTCGGCGACCCCCTCGACACCGAGCGGATGCAGGCCGACTACGACGCCGGCGTGCTGACGGTCCGGCTCCCGGTGGCCGAGCAGGCCAAGCCCCGCAAGGTGAACATCTCGTCCTCCGACTCCCGCCAGGAGATCAACGCCTGACCTATCCGGTGGGCGGGCTTGCTCCAAGCGCCCGCGCCTGGGGTCTCCGCAAATGCGGTCAGCGCGTCCCCGCCCCGCCGGCCGGGTGCCGACCGGGTGCCGACCGGCGGGGCGCCGGCGAACGTCTCGATCCGCACAAGCGCGCCGGCGGGGCGCCGGCGTACGTCTCGATCCGCACAAGCTCGCCGGCGGCCCGCGTCGCGCCACTGTTGGCGTCGAAAGACGGACAACTACCCACCGGGGCGGCCTCCCGTGGTAGGAAGCCAGTCATTCGAGGTGGGACTCCGGCCGCACACCGTCCCGCCACCGATCAACCGGGCGGGGCGCCGGCGTACGAGTCGATCCACCTGCGGCGGTTGACAGCCGCTGCCAGTCGCTGGACACTCCCAACTGTGGTCACTACGCCTAACCGTGATAGGCGCGCCGAACAGCGAGCGGCGACGCAACAGGAGATCCTGGACGCCGCCTGGGACGTCGCCCACGAACTCGGACTCGCCTCGGTCACGCTGCGGGAGGTGGCCGCCCGGGTGGGGATGCAGGCGCCCTCCCTCTACACCCACTTCGACTCAAAGCATGCGATCTTCGACGCGATGTTTACCCAGGCCTGGACGGACTACCTCGCGGTCGCGACCGCCGCGCAAGACCAGCTGCCGAGCGAACCGCGCGCGATGCTAAAGACGCTCGCCGGCACGTTCGTCGACTTCGCGCTGGCCGACCTCGCGCGCCACCAGCTCATGAACGTGCGCACGATTCCCGGTTTCGCGCCCAGCCCGCAGGCATACGAACCCGCCGTCGCCGTCCTCGCCAACCTGCGCGCGCTGCTGGTCGAGATGGGTGCCACCGGGCAGGACGCCGTCGACCTCTTGACCGCACTAGTCGGGGGCCTCATCGACCAGCAATGGGCCAACGACCCGGGCGGGAGCCGTTGGCGCCGGCTGCTGGACCGAGCCATGGACATGTACGCCGACGAGATGGGCCTACCTGGTCCGCGAAGGAGAGCACGATGACATCGGCCACCGAGACAACCACACCACCGCGTACGCCGTTGCTCGACCGGCCCACGGCGATGAAGCTGGCGGCGAGGGAGTACGAGCGTTTCGCTGCCCTGCTGCTCTGGCTGGAACCAGCCGACTGGGGGAAGCCGACCGATTGCCCCGACTGGGATGTGCAGGCGATCGCCGCGCACACACTGGGCATGGCGAAGATGGCCGCCAGCATCCGCGAGGGAAGGCGGCAGATGAAGGCGGCCGGGCAGCTCGGCGGCTCGTTCATCGACGCACTGACCGCGCTGCAGGTCCAGGAGCGGCGCTCGCTGACGCCGGTCGAGCTCATCGCCGGGATGGAGCGCATCGGTCCGAAGGCTGCCCGGGCCCGGCGGCGCACCCCGGGGCTGATCCGCCGACGCCCGATGCCGATGCTGCAGGAGGTCGACGGCGTCGCGGAGCCGTGGACGGTTGGCTTCCTCGTCGACATCGTGCTCACCCGCGACCCGTGGATGCACCGCGTCGACATCGCCCGCGCAACGGGCAAGGACATCCACCTGAGCGCCGACCACGACGGCGTACTCGTCGCCGATGTGGTCGCCGAATGGGCCGGTCGGCACGGCCAGCCGTACACCCTGCGCCTCAGCGGTCCCGCCGGCGGTCACTGGTCGGCCGGCGCCGGTGGGCCGACGCTCGATCTGGACGCCGTGGAGTTCTGCCGGATCCTGTCCGGTCGAGCGCCCGGAAACGGCCTGCTGGGCGTCCAGGTCCCGTTCTGAACCCGGTCACCGACCCCAACCGGGGGCCGAAGGCCGGCGCTCAGGCGCTCGGCGGGGCCTCGTCGGCCTTGACCGCGTCGCGCTCACCCACGGGCTTTGGTGCGCCGGTGGTGGTGTCGGCGGCGGTCTGCGCCTCGGTCTCGGCGTTGATCTCGGCGCCGAGGAGCACCACCAAAGCCGTGATCCAGAACCACAGCAGCAGCACGACCACGCCGGCCAGGCTGCCGTAGGTCTTGCCGTAGCTGCCGAAGTTGTTGACGTAGAGCGAGAACCCGACCGAGGCGACCACCCACAAGACCGCGGCCACCACCGCGCCGAGGCTCAGCCACTTCAGCTTCGGTGCGTCCCGGTCGGGACCGACCCGATAGAGCAGCGCCAGGGCGACGAAGATCAGCGCGACCAGCAGCACCCACCGGGCAACCTGGGCGAGAATCGTCCCCACGAGCCCCAGCGACAGCGAGCTCAGCACGGCTGGCACGACCGCGACCAGCCCGAGAGCAACGGCCAGGAAGACGATGAAGCCGATGGTGAGCAGGATGGCGAGGCCCCGCTTGACGACGAACTTGCGGTTGTCGTCCTCGTCGTAGGCGATGTTGAGCGCCTCCACGAGGCCGGCGATGCCGGCCGACGCGCTCCACAGGGCCAACGCCAGGCTGATCACCAAACCGATGGACAGGCTGCTGCTCGACCCGTTGGCGATGCTGGTCAGCTGCTTGGTGATCAGCGTCTGTGCGTTCTTGGGCAGGTTGTCCGAGAGCCCCGACATCTGGGACTGCACATCAGCAGGGCTGCTCACCAAGCCATAGACCGTGATCGCCGCGATCATGCCCGGGAACAGCGCCAGGAACCACGCGTACGCGACGCCGCCCGCGATCAGCGTCAGGTGGTCGCTGCCCATCTCTTTGAGCGACCGCTTGGTGATCTGCAGCCAGCCCTTGCCAGGGATCTGTTTGGGCGACTCGGCGTCGGCGCCCGGCGCGCTGCCGGCGGTGCTCTTCGTCGCCTGGTCGGTGCTCTGCTGAGTGGCCAAGGCTCATGCTCCTGGGATCGTCGGGCTCGGTGCCGTCTCGGGTACGCGCGGGGGGGTACCCATGTAAGGCTACGTCCACGCCCGGCGGTGGCGGCCGCGACTCGCCCCTGGATTTGCCCCAGGCGGGCTGGCGCTCGCGGCGCTCGGGGACGTCGGGCGGTGCCGCACTGTCGCGGGTAGCGTCGTCGTCGCGACACCCGCAGCTCCGAGCAGCTTGGAGGAACAGATGAGCAAGGCAGCCAAGATCGCATACCGCCCGGTGGGTCTGCTGAGCAGCGTCGTCGGTGGCGTCCTCGCCGGCCAGCTGTTCAAGCTGGTGTGGCGAAAGGCCACTCCGGGACACCAGCAAGACGCGCCCCAGGCGCTGGCAACCGACTACTCGATCAAGCAGATCTTCGTCGCGGCGGCGATCCAGGGCGCGATCTTCTCGGTGATCAAGACAGCCATCGACCGCGGTGGGGCCCGGGCGTTCCAGCGCTGGACCGGCGAATGGCCGGGCGACTGAGCCGTCGCCACGGCGAGTGAGGGGCGCCGGGCCGGTACGGTTCGGCGCCGCCGTGCCGGCTCGGGGGTGCGGGCTCACCAGGGACGCTCTACGGTCGGGCCATGGCCAAGAAGACAACCGCCCCGAAGCCCGCCGCCTCGACCGAGTTCACCGTGCCGGGGCTCTCGATCAAGGAGGGCCACCGCATCGCGGAGATCCTGCAGGACCGGCTCAACGCGCTCAACGACCTGCAGCTCACGCTCAAGCACGTCCACTGGAACGTGATCGGACCGCACTTCATCTCGGTGCACGAGATGATCGACCCGCACGTTGTCGAGGTCCGGGAGATGGTCGACGAGACCGCAGAGCGGATGGCGACCCTCGGGGTGTCGCCGAACGGGACGCCCGGCGGGATCGTCAAGAACCGGTCATGGGACGACTACAGCCTGGGCCGAGCGACCACCAATGAGCATCTGGGTGCCCTTGACCGGGTCTACGACGGCGTGGTCGCTGACCACCGCAAGGCGCAGGAGGAGGTCGGTGAGATCGACGCCGTCTCCGAGGACATGTTGATCGGACAGCTGAAGTCGCTGGAGCTGTTCCAGTGGTTCGTGCGGGCGCATCTGGAGACGGTCTCCGGCGGTCTGAGCACCGCGGGAGCGTCCACCGAGATCGACGCGGCAGCGCAGGCCTCGAGGGCGGCCCACCGACACAGCTGAGCAGGACGAGCGCTCGTCGTTTGGGGCGGTCGCCTGCGCCGCGCCGCTTGACGGCGTGGCCGGCTCCGCACTGAGCCGGTCGCTCAGTAGAGAGGGACAGCGAGCTGTTGGCCGATCTCGAGCTCGCCGGTGTCCTGCAGTGAGTTCAGGTCGGCGATGTCATGCACGGTCGTGTTGACGTTGCTCCCTGGGTTGGCCCGAGCCGCGATCTCCCAGAGCGTCTCGCCTGGTTGCACGGTGACGAAGTGCGCGGGAACCGGGTCGCCGGGTGCGTCCGTCGCCGCTCCGCGCGGCCCCCACGCGACGAACGCGAACAGCAGCAGCGCCACGGCGACCAGCAGCACCGTGAACCTTCCCCGGCGGGTTAGGTGCGTGGCCGGCTGTTGCTGGCCTCGGCGCGGTGCGCTGTGTGCGGGCCCGTCGCTGGCTTGGGTAGTCGGGTGGCCGGTGGCGGTGCACGTCATGGCGGTGCTCATCATGGCGGTGCTCATCATGGTGCCCTCCTAGGTCGATCAGCCTTGCTGAGCTGCTACCGGCTTCCTACCGGCTGCCACCGACAAACCGAGCGGTGGCTCGAATGCATGTTCGATCGAACACATGTACGAAGGGTGGCACAATCGATCGACTGTGGCAACCGGCCGCCGCCGACACCCGGCCGGCGAAACGACCGGCGACACGCCGTTCGAACACATGTTTGATCCCGGGTGGCGCAGTCGGTACGGTCGACCCGAGCTCCACCAGCCGGCTCCGCCAGGAGGAAACGCGATGGCCAAGCGCCCGCCAGCCCGCACCGCTCCCGACTCGGGCAGCGTCACCGAGCTGCCCGACGGACCGCCAGACGCCACCGGTCTGACCCCGCGTCAGCGCCGGGTGCTGGACTTCCTGCGTAGCTCGATCGAGCAGCGCGGCTATCCGCCGAGCATCCGCGAGATCGGCCACTCGGTGGGTCTGACCAGTTCCTCGTCGGTCGCCCACCAGCTCAAGACGCTGGAGAGCAAGGGCTTCCTTAGGCGCGATCCAAACCGACCCCGAGCTCTCGAGGTTTTCCTCCCCGACGTCATGGCCGCGCGTCGAGCCATCGGCAACGCCCACGACTTCGGTTTTGACGAGACCGAGGTCAACGACTCGCGTCCCGAAGCCGCCTACGTGCCGGTGCTCGGGCGGATCGCCGCCGGCGGCCCGATCCTCGCCGACGAGCGCGTCGAGGAGGTGTTCCCCCTGCCCCGCACGCTGGTCGGCGAGGGCACCTTGTTCCTGCTGGAGGTTCGCGGAGAGTCGATGCTCGACGCGGCCATCTGTGATGGCGACTACGTCGTGGTTCGTCAGCAGCCGAGTGCGGAGAACGGTGAGATCGTGGCCGCAATGATCGACGGTGAAGCCACCGTCAAGACGCTCTCCCGCAAGAGCGGCAAGGTCTGGCTGCTGCCGCACAACCCGTCGTTCGAGCCGATCGACGGCAGCGAAGCCAGCATCTTGGGCAAGGTAACCGCGGTTCTACGCAGAGTCTGACTGCCGCGAAGGTTTACGAGTCGACGGCCGCTTCGGCGTCGAGTCGGGCCAGCGCGGACCGTACGACGCCCGGGTCGGTGGTCGGCCACATCGGCGGCAACGAGGCCGCGAGAAACGAGCCGTACCGCGCTGTCACCAGTCGCGGATCGAGGATGGCGACCACCCCGCGGTCGGTGCCGCGCCGGATGAGCCGCCCGCTTCCCTGCGCGAGCAGCAGTGCCGCGTGCGTCGCGGCGACGGTCATGAAGCCGTTGCCGCCGGCGCGTTCGACGGCCCGCTGGCGGGCACTCATCAGTGGGTCGTCGGGTCGGGGGAAGGGGATCCGGTCGATCAGCACGAGCTGGCAGGTCACCCCGGGCAGGTCGACACCCTGCCACAGGCTGAGCGTGCCGAACAGGCAGGTGGTCGGGTTCGCCACGAAGCGCCGGGCCAGCTCGGGCAGCTGGGCCTCTCCCTGACACCACACCGGGATCGTCGGCGCCCGCTCGCGCAGCGCCGCGGTGGCGGCCTCGGCGGCGCGACGGGAGCTGAACAAGCCGAGCGTTCGGCCCCCGGCCGCCTGCACCAGCTCGGCGATCTCGGTCAGCGCCGGCTCGCCGAGGCCGTCGCGGCCCGGCGGCGGCAGGTGCCGGGCGACGTAGAGGATCGCCTGGCGTGCGTAGTCGAAAGGTGATCCGACGTCGACGCCCCGCCACGGCACCGGCTCGGCCGGGCCGGGTTCGGCTGCCGGCGCTCCGACATCGACCCCCTCCGCGCCGGCGACCCGCTCGTCAGGTCGCAGTCCGAGACCGCAGGCCAACGGGGCGAAGTCGCCGCCGAGCTTGAGGGTGGCGCTGGTCAGCACCACGGTCTTGGTGCTGAACAACCGGCTACGCAGGGTCGCCGACACGTCGAGCGGTGCGACACGCAGCTCGTTGCCGCCGCGGGAGGTGTCGCGCTCGGCGATCCACAGCACGTCGGAGCTGGCGCGCGCGGCCATCCGCTCCGCGATCTTGCGGACCTCATCGGTGAGCCCCTTGGCCTGCTGCCGGACCGGGTCGGGCGCGGCGTCGGCGTCCTTGGGCAGCGCGGACCAGCACGCGCGGGCAGCGTCGCGGACCAGTGCCAGCGCGTCAGTCAGCTGCTCGGGCGTCGAGTCGACCCGCCCCGCGGGGACGGCCGCAATGGCGTCGCGGAGCGCGTCCGCGGCATCCTCGAGCGCGTCGGCCTCGCCCTCGTGGAGCAACGGCCGGCACCGTCTGGCGGCCCGCTCGACCGCAGCCGGGCTCAGCTCACTGGTTGCCGCCTGGGTGACTCGGGCGGTCAGCTCGTGCCCCTCGTCGACGATCACGGCGTCGTAGTCGGGAATCATCGGTACGCCGTCGATCGCGTCGATCGCCAGCAGCGCATGGTTGGTGACGACGATCCGGGCGCCCATCGCCTGCTCGCGGGCGGTCTCGGCGAAGCACTCGCTCGCATAGGGGCAACGCTGGGCACCGAGGCACTCCCGGGCGTGCACCGACACCTGCTGCCAGGCGCGTTCGGTATGCGGTGGAGCGGAGTCGCGGTCACCGCGGCCGCCGGTCGCCAGCTCCTCGCCGGCCCAGGTCCGTAGGGCGAGCACCTCGCTGGCGAGCGGCCCCAGCTGCACCTCGACCAGATGGCCCTGGTCGTCGGGCGCCCCCTCACGAACCCGGTGCAGGCATGCGTAGTTGGACCGGCCCTTCAGCACCGCCGCGCGTGGGCGCGTCCCGAGGACGTGCTCGGCGGCGTCGAGAAGGGCGGGGATGTCCCGCTCGACGAGCTGGTGCTGCAACGCCAGCGTCGCCGTGGCGACAACTACCCGACGATCGTGGAGCAGGCTCGGGACGAGGTAGCCCAGTGACTTACCCGTGCCGGTTCCCGCCTGGAGGAGCAGGTGTTCACCGCCGGCGAGAGCGTGCGCCACGGCCTCGGCCATCTCGATCTGGCCGGGGCGCTCGTCGCCGTGCAGCGCCGCCACGGCAGCCGCCAGCACCTCGCGTACGGTCGGTGCCGGCTGGTCGACGGCCACCAGCGGCGGCAGCTGCGTGGTCGGCTCGGCGAGCGGCTCGGCGTCGGCGGCGGCCGACAGATCGATGTCGGTCGACGGCTGCGGGAGGCTCACTCGCAGAGGTTAGCGGCGCCCAGCGCGTTCAGCTGCGTCCGTCCACAGCGCAGCCGGCCGGGTGCGGCCCGGCCTGGCGACGGCCGGCGACGGCGCGGCCTGGCGATGACGCCGAGCCGACGGGGTAGCGGCCCCACGATGGCGCCGAAAGACTGGAAACCACGCACCGCGGCTGCTTCCGGTGGTGGCGAACCCGTCACTCGGCGGGGATGCGGTCTGCGCCCCGCGGCAGCGCGGCTCCCAATGACTGGAAGTTCACCGGCACCCCCTAGAAAGGTCCGGTCCCCCGGCAGGTCAGGCCGGCGCCACCGCATAGGCGCTGAGCAGCCCGGCCAGCGCAGGGTTGACCCGGGCCACGACGTGGGTGCCGTCGGCGGTGTGCTCGAGCGACTCCAGCTCGCCGGTCTCGTGGATCGAGTTCAGCAGGTCGCCTCGGGCGTACGGCAGCAGCACCTCGACCCGGGCCTGCGGGCGCGGCAGGTCAGCCTCGAGCGCCGCGAGCACCGCGTCGATGCCCTCGCCGGTACGCGCGGAGCAGACCACCGCGTGCGGTTCGCGGGCCAGCAGCCGGGCCAGCACCATCGGGTCGGCGGCATCGGACTTGTTGATCACCATGAGCTCGGGCACCCGGTCGGCGCCGATCTCGGCGAAGACCTCCCGTACCGCGGCCAGCTGACCCTCGGGGTCGGGGTGCGACCCGTCCACGACGTGCAGGACGAGGTCGGAGTCGGACACCTCCTCGAGCGTGGAGCGGAACGCCTCGACCAGCTGGTGCGGCAGGTGCCGGACGAAGCCGACCGTGTCGGAGAGCGTGTAGACCCGGCCGTCGGAGGCCGTGGCGCGCCGCGTGGTCGGGTCGAGCGTCGCGAACAGGGCGTTCTCCACCAGCACCCCGGCGCCGGTCAGCCGGTTGAGCAGGCTGGACTTGCCGGCGTTGGTGTAGCCGGCGATTGACACCGACGGGACCGACCGGCGACGCCGCTCCGTCTTCTTGGTGTCGCGGGTGACGCGCATCGTGTCCAGGTCGCGACGCAGCTTGGCGATCTTGGTGTTGATCCGCCGCCGGTCGGTCTCGATCTTGGTCTCGCCAGGACCACGTCCGCCGATGCCGCCTCCCTGCATGCCCACGCGCCCACCGGCCTGACGGGACAGGCTGCCACCCCAGCCGCGCAACCGTTGCTTCATGTACTGCAGCTGGGCCAGCTCCACCTGCGCCTTGCCCTCCTTCGACTTCGCGTGCTGGGCGAAGATGTCGAGGATCAGCGCGGTGCGGTCGACCACCTTGACGTTGACCCGGTCCTCGAGGTTGCGCAGCTGGCTGGGCGCGAGCTCGCCGTCGCAGATCACCGTGTCGGCGCCGCTCGCCTGCACCGCCTCGCGCAGGTCGTCGACCTTGCCGCGGCCGATGAAGGTCGCCGGGTCGGGGCTCTTGCGGCGCTGCATGAGCGCTTCGAGCACCAGCGAGCCGGCGGTCTCGGCGAGCAGCTTCAGCTCGGTCAGCGAGTTCTCGGCGTCCTCGACGGACCCGCCACCCCAGACACCGACAAGCACCACCCGCTCGAGCCGCAGCTGCCGGTACTCGACCTCCGAGACGTCCTGCAGCTCGGTCGACAGGCCCGCCACTCGGCGCAGGGAGTTGCGGTCGGCGAGATCCATCTCTCCGGTGTCCGGCCGTGCCGCTTCGGGCTGGTCCGGGGCGTACGCGTCGTCGAGCTCGATCGTGGAGTCACCGACCGACAGCGCTCGCTCGTCGTCGTGGTCACTGAAGGAAGCTGTCATCGTCACCTGTCAACGTCGGTGCAGCCGGTCCGATTCCGGCGCCTGCCTCAGCCTGGCACGGATCGCGGATCGGCTCATCCGAGTTGTCCGCAGGGGCGGCGGAAGCTCAGCCGAGGAGGTAGCGGCCTTCGGCGACCAGCACCGCCGGACCCGCCAGATCGGCGCCTCCGTCGGCGCGCAGCGTCACGGTCAGCTTGCCCCCCGGCGGCCGAACGTCGAGCCGAGCCGGGCGTACGGCGTCGTCGGCGGCCACCAACGCAACCGCGCACGCACCGGTGCCGCAGGACTTCGTCTCGCCGGCTCCCCGCTCGAAGACGCGCATCGCGACGGCGTGCTCCCCGGTACGCACGGCGAACTCCACGTTGACGCCGGCGGGAAAGAGGGCATCGTCGTAGGTTGGCGCGCTCAGCAGCGGGCCAACCTCGTCGAGAGAGTCGACGAAGGCCACGGCGTGCGGATTTCCGGCATCCACCCGCTGCGCCGGCCAGGTGCGGCCGCCGGCGCCGACGGTGCACTCGCCGAGCTTGCGGACCCGCCCCATGTCGACGCTGAGCCGATCGTCCTCGCACCATCTGACGGTCTTGGTCCCGTCACGGGTGCCGATGCGCAGCGGCGTCGAAGCGTCGACCAGCCCCTCGCGCTCCAGGTAGCGCACGAACACGCGGACGCCGTTGCCGCACATCTCGCTCCGGCTGCCGTCGGCGTTGCGGTGGTCCATGAACCATTCCGCGCCGTCGCGGCGGGCCTGCTGCGCTGCTGGGTCTGCGCAATCTGCCGAGCGCACCACGCGAAGCACGCCGTCGGCCCCGATGCCGCGCCGACGGTGACACAGGTCGCGAGCCAGGCCCGAGCTCAGCTCACCGTGCACCGACCCCTCGTGGTCGGGCAGCAGCACGAAGTCGTTCTGCGTGCCGTGACCCTTCAGCCAGCGAAACGGCGTCGTCATGTCGAGGAGCGTACGGCGGCAGCAGCGCACTCGAGGAGGTCCGGCGCGTTGTGCGCCAGCCAGCGGATCCGGTCGTCCCTGCGCAGCCACGCCGCCTGCCGCCGCGCGAACTGCCGGGTACGTCGCACGGTCTCCTCGCGCGCCTGCGACTGGGTGCACTCCCCCGCCAGGTACGCCAGCACCTGCCCGTAGCCGAGCGCCCGGCTGGCCGTGCGTCCGCTGCGCAGACCGCGCGCCTCGAGCCGGCGGACCTCCTCGACCAGCCCGTCGGCCCACATCCGCTCCACCCGGGCTGTGATGCGTGCGTCCAGCTCGGCCCTCGGCACGTCGATCCCGACCTGGACCGCCCGGTCGAAGGCGTACGTGTGGGACGGGAGGCTGGCGGTGAACGGTCGTCCGGTGATCTCGATGACCTCGAGCGCCCGCACGATGCGCCGGCCGTTGGTTGGCGGGATCGCCGCGGCCGCGGCCGGATCACGCTGCGCAAGCCGCTCGTGCAACACCGTCGCGCCTCGGTCCGCCAGCTCGGTTTCCAGGGTCGCGCGTATGCCCGGGTCGGTGCCCGGGAAGTCGAAGCGATCCAGCACCGCGCGGTTGTAGAGCGGTGATCCGCCGGTGAGAATGGGGACCTGATGGCGTTGGTGGCAGTCGCCGATGACCGCCCGGGCGGCGCTCTGGTAGGCAGCCACCGAGGCAGATTCGGTCACCTCGAGAACATCCAGCAGGTGGTGCGGCACGCCTCTGCGCTCATCGAGCGGCAGCTTCGCGGTGCCGATGTCCATGCCTCGATAGAGCTGCATGGAGTCGGCGTTGACGACCTCGCCGCCCAAGCGCTCGGCGAGCGCGACCGCCAGGTCGGACTTCCCGGCCGCCGTCGCCCCGACGACGGCTACAACGACCAGCGGCATGCGCGGTAGTTTGGCAGTGCCGCATCCACCGACGTCCCTACGGAGGACCCGATGTCGTTCGTCGACAGGCTCAAGGACAGCGCCGTTACGCTTCGCAAAGAGGCTGGCAAGACTCTGGACCAGCACGGGGACAAGATCGCCGGCGGTCTGGAGAAGGCAGGCTCGGTCGCCAGCCGCGCCACCAAGGGCAAGTACGACACCCACATCAGCAAGGGAGTCGGGCTGGCCAAGGACGGCGTCGGCAAGGCCAAGGAGGAGCTGGCCAAGCGCAACGCGTCGCTCCCGCCCGAGTCCCCGGTCGACACCACGCCGCCGGTGCGGCCGGTGCAGCCCGGCGACCCGACGGTCGACGTCGCGCCGGCCACCGACACCACGCCCCCCGCGAACACCGTGCCGCCCGCCGACGTGCCGCCCGCCGACGTGCCGCCGCCGGTCGACACCATTCCCCCGGTGCGTCCGCCCGAGCCCGAGGTCTGAGCCGCCGGCACCCGCCCCCGGGCCTGTACTTGCTTCCGCGCGCGGTCCTCGCTCGTCGAAAGACTGGTAGATGCGCACGCGCGTCGGCTCGGGTGGTGCGAAACCCGTCATTCGGCGGCGGTGGCGGCTCGCTCCGCGAGGCGCGGCTGGCTCCGGGACCCGGCTACACAGCCCGGCTGTCGGCGGCAGGGCGCTGTGGACAACGACAACCGGTCGGCGCTGGCAGCGGACATGCTGAGGTGCATGCCGACTCCCAGCCGAGTGCCCTCCCAGCTGCGCGAGCGGCCGTTCACGGTCAGCCAAGCGCTCGAGCTCGGCGTCTCACCGCGTGTTCTGGATGGCCGCCGGTTCCGATGACCGTTTCGTGGAGTACGGGCGTGGCACGAGCTGCCGGACGACCCAAGCGGGCGCTTCGATGCCGCGCGCCTCGTGCTGCCGCCCTCGGCCATCGCCGGGCACCTCACCGCGGCGAAGCTGTGGGGGCTGCCGGTCCCAGACGACCCTTCGACCTCCGTCTGGGTGCCGTGGTCATGTGGTGGCATCGGCGTCGAAGGAGTCACCGTGCACCGCTGGTGCGAGAGGCCGGCGGCGACGCAGCTCAAGGGGCAACCCGTCACCACGGCGGCCAGGACCTTCGCCGACTGCGCGGGACTGCTGGGCTTGGTGGATCTCGTCACGCTCGGGGATGCTGCTGTACGTCAGGGACTGACCTCGCCAGATCGGCTGCGCGTGGCCACCGGGATGACCACGCGCCGCCACATCCGAGCCGCCAGAGAGGCGGCCGACCTGGTCCGGCCTGGCGTCGACTCGGCCCCGGAGACCCGCACGCGCCTGCTGCTCGTGCTCGCAGGGTTGCCGGAGCCGGAGGTAGGACGCGACGTACATCTACCCGACGGTGGCTGGCTTGCGCGGCCGGACCTCTCGTACCCCGCCTGTCGCATCGCCATCGAGTACGACGGGCGCCACCACGCCGACGATCCGCGGCAGTGGCGCCGCGACATCTTCCGTCGGGAGAATCTGGCCGCTGCCGAGTGGTTGGTGATCCAGGTGACGGCCTACGACCTGCACGTCCGACCGCTGACCGTCATCAGTCGGGTGCTGGCTGCACTGCACCGGCGGGGCCATCCGCGGGCTCCGCTCCAACCAACCTGGGCCTGGCAACCACACTTCAGCTGACCCCGCGGGCGGCGAGCCAGCGTCGAGCGACGAGAAATCACGCACGCCGGATGCGATCCGTGCGTGGTTTCCCGTCTTTCGGCGGATGCAGGGGGCCGGCCGAGCTAGGCGCGGACCGAGGCGGCGATCAGCTGCAACCGCAGGCCGCAGTTGTCGTGGTGGTGGCAGCAGCTGCCCTCGGGAGTCCCACGGGTGGCATCCCGAGCAGGACGCCGGAGGCCGGTGCGGAACCACCAGCCTGCCGCTGACTCCGGGCAGGGGTGCGGCGGACCGCACGTACGGGCGCGTCGGAGACCAGGTGGTGCGGAGCGGCGTAGGTGATGTCGACAGTCACGAAGTCGCCCGGTCGCACCGACTCGTTGCCCGGCACGAAGTGCACGAGACGGTTGTCGGGTCCCCGCCCGGACAGCCGGCTCGTCGCGGCGTCCTTGCGGCCCTCCCCCGCGGCAACCAGCAGCTCGACGCTGCGGCCGACGAGCTCGCGGTTCTGCCGCCAGGCAGTGTCGTCGACCAGGGCGACAAGGCGTTCGTAGCGCTCCTGCACCACTGCCTTCGGCAGCTGGTCGGGCAGGGTCGCCGCCGGTGTTCCGGGACGTTTGGAGTACTGGAAGGTGTACGCCTGCGCGAACCGGGCCTCGCCCACCACCGCCATTGTCTGCTCGAAGTCGTCCTCGGCCTCGCCGGGAAAGCCGACGATGATGTCAGTGCTGATCGCCGCCTCTGGGATCGAGGCGCGCACGTTGTCGAGAATGCGCAGGTAGCGGTCACGGCGGTAGGACCGGCGCATCGCGCGGAGGACGCGGTCGGAGCCGGACTGCAGCGGCATGTGCAGCTGCGGCATCACGTTCGGTGTCTGCGCCATCGCGTCGATCACGTCGTCGGTGAAGTCGCGCGGGTGCGGGGAGGTGAACCGCACGCGCTCCAGACCGGCAACGTCGCCACAGGCGCGCAGCAGCTTGCCGAACGCGAACCGGTCGCCGAACTCGGCGCCGTAGGAGTTGACGTTCTGGCCGAGCAGGGTGACCTCGACAACGCCGTCCGCGACCAGCGCCTCGATCTCGGCGAGCACGTCGCCGTGCGGCCGGTCGCGCTCCTTGCCGCGCAGGCTCGGCACGATGCAGAACGTGCAGGTGTTATTGCAGCCGACGCTGATCGACACCCACGCCGAGTAGGCAGAGTCGCGGCGTGCCGGCAGCGTCGAGGGAAACACATCCAGCGCTTCCAAGATCTCCAGCTGCGCCTCCTCCTCGACCCGCGCGCGCTCGAGCAGCGCGGGCAGCGAGCCGATGTTGTGGGTGCCGAAGACCACGTCGACCCAGGGCGCCCGGCGCAGGACCTCGCCACGGTCCTTCTGCGCGAGGCAGCCGCCGACGGCGATCTGCATGCCCGGTCGGCGCGCCTTGACCGATGCCAGGTGCCCGAGGTTGCCGTAGAGCCGGTTGTCGGCGTTCTCCCGCACCGCACAGGTGTTGAGCACCACCAGGTCGGCGGCATCGGCTTCATCGGCCGCTCGGTAGCCGGCGCCTTCGAGGAGACCAGCCAGGCGCTCGGAGTCGTGCACGTTCATCTGGCAGCCGTACGTGCGGACCGCGTAGGTGCGAAGGCGCCCGGGCGTGCCGACGGCGTCGAGTGTGGAGGCGGTCATGGCCCACTCAGCCTACGGCGTGCGGGCGGTCAGAGGTTCTCGGCGATCCCGGCCGGCCGGCCCCACCAGTGCTGGACGTCGATCGTGCACACCAGCTCGGTGTCGACCCGACCGTGCTCGCTGACCTCGATCAGCTTGCCGCGCGTGAAGCCGAGCTTGTCGAGCACCCGCAGGGAGAGACCGTTGCGATGGTCTGGGCTGGCCAGCAGCCGTGGCGCGGCCGGGTAGGCCGGGAGTACGACCTGGGTCAGATACGTCCACAGCATCCGGGTGCCGAGACCACGGCCGGTGAGCCCGGGATCGCCGAGCAGGTAGTCGAAGCCGATGGCCTGCGGGTCGCCGGTGGCGGTGGCGTAGCTCTCGTGGTCACCGACGCAGTAGTCCTGGACCATGCCGACTGCCCGCCCGTCGGCCTGGACCACCCACATCCTGGTGGGGTCCTCGCCGTCGATGGCCGGTCGGCAGTGCCGCTCCGCCTCCTCGAGGGTCAGCGTCTCCGCGTGGAACCAACGCGCGGCATGCGGCGCGCGTTGCCACGCCACGTAGGCCGGCAGGTCCTCGCGGCGCATCCGCCGGAAGTCGAAGGTGACCTCGGGGATCTGCTCGAGGGCGGCGATCTGGTTCTGCCCGACGTGCGCCGGGGCGACCCGGGCGAGCGCCGCGGCCGCTGCCAACCACTCGAAACGGTCGTGCTCGGGGTCGAGCAGCACCACGCCGGCGTCGGGCGGGACGGTGACCGCAAACACCGCCCACCTGGCGGAGAGGTCGACCGCCCACGGGACCAGCCCGGTCAGGCCGGCCTCCTCGCCCAGCTCACGAAGCGCCGCCGGATAGACCGCCTCGCCCGGCTGGCGGCAGCCGGCCGGCGATGTCCACGCCCAGTCGCCCGTAAAGTCCGGTCCCTTCGCGGCGCGGTGCAGCAGCAGGTACTCCCAGCCGGCAGGTGCCCAGCGTCGGACGACGACCGCCGAGCCCTGCGGCCGGTCGGCGGCAATGTGCAGCCCGTCCCAGGTCGTGTCGAACGGCGGCTCACTCACGCCCTCAGGGCAGCTCGTCATCGCCCTCGCTCTGCACGCCGAGGGAGCTCCGGGCGACCCGGTAGGCAAGCCCCGGTGGATAGCCCTTGCGCCCGAGCAGCCCGACCAGCCGGCGCAGCTGCACCTCTGGCGGCTGGCCACGCAGCGTACGGAGCTTGCGCTCGACTAGCTTGCGGGCGGTCGCCGCCTCGTCGTCGGGATCGAGCTCGGCCAGCACCGTGCGGGTGGTCTCGTCGGCGATCCCCTTGCGGCGCAGCTCGGCTTGCAGCGCGCGCCGCGCGAGGCCCTTGCCCGTCGACCGCGACTGCACCCAGGCGCGCGCGAACGCCTCGTCGTCGACGAGGCCAACCTCCTCGAACCGGTCGAGCAACGCGGTCGCCACCTCGACGGGCACCTGGCGGCGGGCCAGAGTCTGCTCCAGCTCGGCTCGGCTGCGGGGCTGGCCGGTCAGCCGGCGGAGCAGGATCTGGCGTGCCACCGACTCGGGATCGGCGTCCGCAACAGCGGGGTCGGCTGGCTCGACTGGAGAGCTATCGGCCTGGGTCACCTGTCACCTCAGAAGTCCACGTCCGTCGGCTCCGCGACCGGTGCGTCGAGCACCGGCCCGATCCCCAGCTTCTCCAGGATCCGCTTCTCGAGCTCGTCTGCGAGGTCGGGGTTGTCGCGCAGGAACACCCGGGCATTCTCCTTGCCCTGACCTAGCTGGTCCCCCTCGTAGGTGTACCAAGCCCCGGACTTGCGCACGAGGCCGGCCTCCACCCCGACGTCGATCAGGCCACCCTCCCGGCTGATCCCCTGGCCGTACATGATGTCGAACTCCGCCTGCTTGAACGGCGGTGCGCACTTGTTCTTCACAACCTTGATCCGGGTGCGGTTGCCCACCATCTCGGTGCCGTCCTTGAGCGTCTCGATCCGGCGCACGTCGAGTCGGATCGACGCGTAGAACTTCAGCGCGCGCCCACCGGTCGTCGTCTCGGGACTGTTGTGCACCATGACGCCGTCAGCGAAGTAGTTGTGGCTGCCCTCGACCTCGATGTCGAATTTGCGCATCGACCGGGTCGGCGGCTGCAACTGCACGTCGAGCACCTCCGCTGCGACCAGCCGGGTGCACGGCTCGACGAACCGGGGCTCGACGGCGAAACGACCCCGCAGCCGGGGCAGGAGCTTGTGGCCCATGGACGGATGCACGAAGGGTGCCACGATCTCCTGGAACCGGACAGCTGCGGCAGTCGTGAACCTCAGCACTGCCTTGCCGGCTGCTCCTGAGCAACCCAACGAGACGTCGAGCCCGTGCATGCTCCGCAGATAGTCGCGCAACCGGGCACGCGAACCCGGGCTCATCGCCTCCACGCAGATCTGGATCCGCCCATCCCCGCCGGCTGCGCGCTTCTGCAGACCTTGCGAGCGCACGGTGCAGGAGCCGTCGTCCTGGTACCAGATGGCCAGCGCCAACGGCGTGAGCGCCTTGAGGAAGTCGTCGGTGAGGTACTTCTTGCCGTCACCCAGGTAGACGGCCCGGTGCAGGTCAGCGAGCTCGGGCAGCGGTGTGAAGTCGACGGAGGTCCCGCCGCTCGGATCGGTGCGCAGGGAGTGCCCGACGTTGTCGAGCAGCGACACCTTCCACTCGAGGTAGTCGCGCTGAGCCGGACCGTGACCGAGACGGAACCGGACACCGTTGCGGCCCCGCCGGCCGGGCGAGAGGTTGCCGTCGCCCATCAGCGACCCAAGGACCACCTGGAGCTGCTCGTCGCTGAGCCGCTGGGGCTCCGCGACCAGGACGCGGTCACCCGCGAAGAGCTCCCCGGCCGGACGCCAGCCGCCGGGGGTGCGGACCAGATGGTTGGGGGTGGCCGCGAACCGGGCGCGGCCGCTCTTGCCGGACCTGGCGACGCTGAACTGCAGGAAGTGGTCAGCGTTGCCGTTGTCGAACCAGTTGACCACCCGCCGGGGGACGACCCGGTCGACGTCCGGGTCGTAGGACAGCACCTCGACGTGCATGCGTTGGTCGACTATCTTGCCGATCTGCTCCGTGGAGCCGTCGGCCAGCTGGACCCGGGTCCCGTAGGACAGGCAGCCGAACATCACACCGATCTTCTCGCGCAGCTGGTTGATGAAGATGCAGGTCGTGCCCGAGCCGTGCAGCGCGCCGGTCATCTTGCGCAGCGCCTGGCTCATCAGGCGGGCCTGCAGGCCGACGTGGCTGTCGCCCATCTCGCCCTCGATCTCTGCCCGCGGCACGAGCGCGGCGACCGAGTCGATCACGACGATGTCGAGCGCCCCGGAGCGAACGAGCATGTCGGCGATTTCCAGCGCCTGCTCACCGCTGTCGGGCTGGCTCACCAGCAGCGCGTTGGTATCGACGCCGAGCCGGCCGGCGTAGTCGGGATCGAGCGCGTGCTCGGCGTCGATGAACGCGGCGATGCCGCCGGCACGCTGTGCGCTCGCGACGGCGTGCAGCGCGACGGTGGTCTTGCCGGAGGACTCCGGACCGTAGATCTCGACCACCCGACCGCGGGGCAGGCCACCGATGCCCAAGGCCACGTCGAGCGCGATGGCACCGGTCGTGATCACCTCGATCGGTGCGCGGCCCTCTTCGCCCAGCCGCATGACCGAGCCCTTGCCGAACTGCCGCTCGATCTGCGCAAGCGCGGCGTCGAGCGACTTCTCACGATTTCCAGCGGCCATCTGCCATCAGTCCTGTCATCAAGTGGTGCGACTACGTCGGTCACTGTCTTGGACAGTAGGTGCCGCCGCCGACAGTCGGCGCTCGAGGACCGGGTCTGTGGACAGCGGATACCCGCCACCCTAGGCCGAACACGTGTTCGAAGCACCAGGACACGCCGACGGCGGCGCCGGCTCGGCCGCTACCGCTGCAGCCGAGCCACGTATCGACCGCTGGCGACCGCGATCTCGAGCAGCGAAAGCTCCGCGCCGGCCGCCAGCGCGACGATCGCGTCGATCCCGACGAAGGACCAGCTGAACGCCCGGGTCAGCTCACCACCCAGCCGCAGCCGCATCGACTCGGAGCGCAGCCCGACACCACGACCGGCCACCTCGGCCAGCACGGTCCCACCGGGATGCAGCAGCTCGCGGACCCGCGCCAGCAGCCGCTGCGGGTCACCGCCGATTCCGACGTTGCCGTCCGCGAGCAGCACGTGGCTCCAGCGGCCGGTGGCCGGCACCTCGCCGAAGACGTCACGGCGCAGGGCGGGGGCCCCGCGACGCTGGGTGCGCAGGACCGCGATGCCGGAGATGTCGATGCCCATAGCCGGCACTCCACGCCGGCCCAAGGCGGCGGTGAGACGACCGGGGCCGCAGCCCACGTCGAGCGTCGGGCCGGTGCACGGGTCCAACAGCAGCCGCCGGTCGGCCAGGTCCGGCTCGCCGGACCACCTACCGATGGGCAGTGGCACGATCAGACCGTCGCCGGTGACCACCTCGCAGGCCGATCCGGTGAAGGCCGCGTCGAGCGCGTCGACGGCGCGCAGCCGCGTACTCACCGGTGGCTCGCGCGGGCGGTCGTCGCCCGGGTCCGACTCGCTCGGGCGGTGGTGCCGGACCCGGCCACCGCCGCCCAGGCCCGGGCGAAGCTGGTGTGGGCCGCGGTCGCGGCCACCGCTGCAGCGTCATCGGCGGTGTCCACATCGCGAAGCGTCGCCAGCAGACCCACCGAGGGCACCGAACGCAGCAGGGCGTCCCGGGTCAAGACGGCGGTGTCCGGCCGCGACATCGCAACGCCGGCCAGGCACGCGGCAGTTGTCGGGTGACGCACACCGAGCAGCCACCAACCGCCATCGGTCGCGGGGCCTAGGACGGCTCCGTGCTGGTCCAGCGCCGCACTGGCGGCCTGCAGCTGGTCCGCGGTCACCTGTGGGGTGTCCATGCCGATCTGCACGACCCGCTCGCAACCGCTGGCGACGGCCGCGTCCCGGTGGGCGGCAACCAGCCGCTCACCGAGCGCGTCGCCACGCTGGCCGACCACCAGCAGCCGACGCAGCACCGTACGGATCTCGCGGCTGCGCGCCGCCGCGTCGAGGTCGCCGGTGAGAGCCACCACCACCGGCCAGCCGGTCGCGGTGGCCGCGGCGAGGGTGTCCAGCAGGCTCGCCGCAGCGAGCTCGGCAGCCGCCGCGGGACCCACGGTCGCCCCCAGCCGCGTCTTGGCCTGCCCGGCGACCGGGGCCCTGGCGGTCACCAGCACCACGACCGGGGCAGCCGCGGCCTTCACGAGAGGACCCTGGCGAAGTCGTGGGCGGTGCGCACAGTGCCCCGCAGACTGCCCGACACCTTGGAGTGGGTGCCGGCCGCGCGAGTGGAGTAGGCGATGTCGACCTCGAGGACCCGCCAGCCGGCCTCCGCAGCGCGGAGCAGGAGCTCCAAGGGGTAACCGAACCGCCGGTCCTGCAGGTCGAGTGCGAGCAGGTCCTGGCGGCGACAGACCCGCATCGGGGCGATGTCGTGGACCGCGAGGCCGCTCCGCCGGCGCAGCCACCACACGATGGCCGCGGTGCCGACCCGGGCGTGCCATGGCCAGACCCCCCGGCCGGCCGGTCGACGCCGGCCGACCGCCATCGTCGCCGCGCCGCTGTCGACCAGGCCCAACAGCCTCGGCAGGTCGGCGGCGTCCATCGACCCGTCGCCGTCGAGGACCGCGAGGTACGTCGCGCTGGCGGCGAGCACCCCGGCGTGCACAGCCGCGCCGTATCCGGCCCGACTCTCGAAGACCACAGTGGCCCCGTGTGCGCGCGCGACGTCGGCGGTGCCATCTGTCGACCCGTTGTCGACGACGATCGGGTCGAACCCCGCGGGCAGCCGGGCGAGCACGCCGGGCAGCGCGGGAGCCTCGTCACGACACGGAAGCACCACCTCACAGACGGTGCCGACCCGAGCCATGGGTCACAACCTAGAGCCGCCCGGTCGCGGCCGCACCGCAAGTCCAACGCGTCGGGAGTAACGGTCCAATGACGTAGTCGGCCCGAGATGTCGCGCCGAGCCCGGTGCCAGACCGGGCGGCTCTACGCTGGCGCAGTGGTGGACACCCGGGACTCGCCAGCGCTGCGCGGGTCCCGAGGAGCCGATGTGCGCCGGAGTCCCGGCTGGCCACCCTCGTTGGTCGGGATCGGACTCGGGGCCCTGCTGTTCCTGCTCGCCACGCAGGTCCCGCGGTGGACGCATCAGGACGTGCTCGTCGGCTGGCCACCGCTGGCAGCGACCTGGCAGCCGCGGGTTAACGGCTTCTCGGTCCTTGCGGTGCTGCTCGGCGGGGTGCTGGTCATCGGGTCCCCGTGGGCCGCCCGGCGGTTGCGCTGGTCGCTGTTCGTCGGGTTGACCTGGTCGGCGACCGCCGCGTGGACTGTCGCGCTGGCGTGGGTGGACGGCAGCTCCGGGCTCGGCAACGTGTTCTCCCGACCGCACGAGTACGCCTACGACGCGTCCCGCGTGACGTCGATCCACGCCATGCTCACGGGCTTCATCTCGCGAATCCCGGCGGACGCCCCGCATAACTGGCAGACCCACGTCGCCGGTCACCCGGCCGGCGCGCTGCTGGTCTTCGTCGGGTTCGACCGGCTCGGCATCCACGACTCGCTGGTCCTCGGCCTGGTTGTGACGGCCATCGGGTCGACCGCGGTGATCGCCGGCTGTCTCGCCGTACGGGCAGTCGCCGGTGAGCAGTGGGCGCGGCGCGCGGCACCGTGGTGGGTGCTGTCACCCGCCGCCTTGTGGATGGGAGTCTCCGCCGACGCCATGTACACCGCGGTGGCCGCCTGGGGGCTCGCCCTGCTGGCGTTGGCCGGCACCAGGCAACGGGGCAGAGCGAGCACGGCGTACGCGGTAGGGGCCGGACTGGTCCTGGGCTGCTGCGTGTACCTCTCGTACGGGCTGGTGCTGCTTGGGATCCTCGCGCTCGCGGTGTTGGTTGCCACGCGCAGCTGGCGCCCACTCGTCGGTGCGCTGGGCGGTGCGCTGGCCGTCGTCGCGGCGTTCACGCTCGCCGGCTTCTCCTGGTGGGCGGCCTATCCGGTCCTGGTTGAGCGCTACAACGCCTACCCGCGGCCCTACTCCTACTGGGTGTGGGCCAACGTCGCTGCCTGGACGGCCGCCGCCGGACTCGCCGTGTGGGCGGCGCTGCCCGCGGCGGTGGCCGTCCTGCGCGGCCATGCCCCGTCGGGTGCAGCCGCCCGTCGGGTTGCCCTGGTCGGCTGCGCAGGGGTGCTCACCGTCCTGGTGGCCACCGGGTCCGGGATGAGCAATGCCGAGGTGGAGCGGATCTGGCTGCCGTTCACGTTCTGGGCGACGCTGTTGCCGGCTCTGCTCACCGGTCGGCGTGCGCACGTGCTGCTCGGCGTGCAGGCGGCGACCGCCCTTGTGTTGCAGCATCTGCTGCGCACGGGCTGGTGAGCCCCACAATGCCGGGCGCGGTGCACAACGTGCTGGTCGTCGAGGACGACCCGGCGGTACGCGACGTCGTGCGTCGGTACCTCGAGCGGGACGGGCACCGGGTCACCGTGTGCGTCGACGGCGAGACCGCCCTGGCCGCGCATCGCGAGGATCCGGCGGACCTCGTGGTGCTCGACGTGATGCTGCCCGGGATCGACGGCCTCGAGGTGTGCCGACGACTGCGGTCGGGCCCGACCAACGCACAGGTGCCGATCATCATGCTCACCGCGCTGAGCGAGGAGGACGACCGCATCCTCGGCCTGACCATCGGCGCCGACGACTACGTGACCAAGCCGTTCTCGCCTCGAGAGCTGGCGTTGCGTGTGCAGTCGGTGCTGAGGCGGCAGGGTGGTGCCCCGCATTCGGGCACCCTGCCCGACCGGCTCGTCGACGGCGACCTCGTGGTGGACGTCGCCGCGCGTACTGTCGTCCTCGCCGGGCGGACGATGTCGCTGACGCTGCGCGAGTTCGACCTGCTGGCGTTCCTCATGGCCCATCCGGGGGAGGTGTTCACCCGTGCCGAGCTCCTCGAGCAGGTCTGGGGCTGGTCGTTCGGCGACCAGTCGACCGTCACCGTGCACGTCAAGCGGTTGCGCTCCAAGGTTGAGGACGATCCGGCCACGCCGCGCCGGATCGCCACGGTCTACGGTCTCGGATATCGATACGACCGCCAGGAGCGCCCACGATGACCAGCAACACGACCGCCGCACTGCTGGGAGTGGCCTGCTCCCTGCCGGTGGCCGTCGGCGGGGCGCTGGCACTGCAGCGGTTGCGCTCGCGGTCACTCGAGCTGTCGGTGGTGGTGCTGACGCTGATCCCGGTGGTCGCGATCATGGCCGGCGTCGTGGCCACCAACCGGTTCATGTTCACCCCCGAGCTGCAGCGGGTCTCCGTCGTCTGGTCGGCGGTGACCCTGGTGTGCATCCCGACCGCGGTCCTGCTCGGCAAGGGGCTGGCGCACCAAAGCGTGTGGGAGCGCGAGGCCCGGGACCGAGAACGCACCGCCGAACGGTCCCGACGCGAGCTGGTGGCCTGGATCAGCCATGACCTGCGCACCCCGTTGGCGGGCATCGCGGCGATGACCGAGGCGCTGGAGGACGACGTGGTCACCCGTCCGGAGGAGGTCAAGGCGTACGCGTCGCAGATGCGGACCGAGGCCCGACGGCTGTCCAGCATGGTCGACGACCTGTTCGAGATGTCGCGGATCCATGCCGGCGCGCTGACCATCGGCCGGACGCCGGTCTCGGTGCTCGACGTGGTCCGTGAGGCGGTGGCGTCGGTGCGGCCGGCGGCCGACGCCCAGCGGGTCCGGGTGCGCGTCGCCGGGCCGGAAGGCGCCGTCCCCGTGGTGCTGGGCGGTGGTGGCGAGCTGGTCCGGGTGGTGCGCAACCTGCTCGGCAACGCCGTGCGCCACACTCCGGCCGACGGTGAGGTCGTGGTCGGCACGCTGGCCGACGACGACCAGGTGCTGCTGTGGGTCGACGACGCGTGCGGCGGCATTCCCGAGGCCGAGCTCGGTCGGGTCTTCGAGCTCGCCTACCGCGGCAGCAGCGCGCGGGACCACCTCGGTGAGCAGCCCGGTGAGCCGGTGGGCGCCGGCCTGGGACTCGCGATCGCACGGGGACTGGTCGAGGCGCACGCCGGCCGGATCGAGGTCGCCAACCACGGGCCGGGGTGCCGCTTCGAGATCCGCTTGCCGCTGGCGCCGGCTATGTCGGCTGCGATCCAGTCAGTCGGCCCGGCCTAGCAGCGGCTTTCCGGTCTCGGCCGCCACCGCTGTGCCGGTGTCGCGCAGGGGCGCGGTCGCGAACTCGCGCAGACCCGGCTGCGGCGCAACGGCCGCCGCAAAGCCGAGGCCGCGCACGGCGGCCTGCGGGTCGGCCACCACATGTCGCACGTCTGCCGGCCGGTAGTCGCCGGTCACCTGCGGCGCAGGTCCGCCGCAGGCCTCGGCCACCACGCTCGCCATCTCGCCGATCGTGAACGGGTGCCCGGAGCAGATGTTGTAGGGAGTCAGCCCGGCCGGGTGGTCAGCGACTGCCTCGACCGCGGCGACGTTGGCGGCTGCGACATCGTCGACGTGCACGAAGTCACGGGTCTGCCGGCCGTCCTCGAAGACCTGCGGCGCCGCACCGGCGGACAGCGCGGAGCGGAAGATCGCGGCGACTCCGGCGTAGGGGGTGTCTCGTGGCATGCCCGGGCCGTAGACGTTGTGGTAGCGAAGCGCGACGGCCCGGCCGGACTGCAATGTGCACCACGCCGAGGTGTAGTGCTCCTGAGCGACCTTCGAGGCCGCGTAGCTGCTGCGCGGGTCGAACGCCGCGTCCTCCGGGACGCTGGTCCAGGTGACCACGTCGGCACAGTGCGCGCAGCGGGGGTCGAACCGGCTGGCTCGAAGGTCGGCGTCCCGGCGCGGTGCGGGCCGGGTCACGCCGTGTCTGCTGCACCGGTAGAGCCCGTCGCCGTACACCACCATCGACGAGGCGAGCACCAGGCGCGCGGCACCGGTGCGGGCCATCGCCGCGAGCAGCACCGCAGTCCCCACGTCGTTGTGCGAGGCGTAGGCGGGGAGGTCCTGGGCGTCCACGCCATTGCCGACCATGGCCGCCTGGTGGCAGACGACGTCCACGCCGGCCAGCACCGGATCCAGCGCCGCCGGGTCGCGCACGTCCACCGCGCGGGTGCCGTGCGGAGGGCGGACGCCGGCCGGGTGGGCCTGGGCGATCATCGCGTCGATGCCGACCACCTCGTGGCCGGCAGCCTGCAGCGCGCGCGCCACCGCGCCGCCGATGAAACCGGCCGAACCGGTCACCAGAACCCTCACGGCAGCTCGATCGGGAGGCTCATCCCGTCGTGGACGCGCGGGCAGCCGCAGTCGCGGGCGCTGCCGACCATGCCGACCACACCTGCGAGCAGCCCCCGCAGGCGCTCGGTGTGCTCGGCAAACACCGCGAACACCTCCGCCTGGCTGACCCCCGCACCCTCGACCAGCCCGGCGTCGACGTCGGTCACCAGCGCCACGGCCGCGTAGCACAGGCCCAGCTCGCGCGCGAGAACCGCCTCGGGATGACCGGTCATGTTGACCAGCGACCAGCCGGCCGCCGCGTACGACTTGGACTCCGCGCGGGTCGAGAAGCGGGGGCCCTCGATCACCACCATCGTGCCGCCGGCGACCGGCTCGGCGCCCCCGCGCCGCAGACCGTCGAGCACCTGAGCCCGCAGGCGCGGGCAGTACGGGTCCGCGAACTCGATGTGGCAGGCGCCACTGTCGAAGTACGTCTGCACGCGCGAGGTGGTCCGGTCGACCAGCTGGTCGGGGACCACGAGGGTGCCCGGGCCGAGGTCAGGGCGCAGGCTGCCGACGGCGCACGGCGCGACGATCTGGCGGACGCCGACGCTGCGCAGCGCCCAGAGGTTCGCCCGGTAGTTGACCCGATGCGCGGGAAAGGCGTGACCGGCACCATGCCGGGGCAGGAAGGCCACGGGGCGGTCACCTGCTGGGCGGTCGCCCGCTGGTGCGCGCACGGTGCCCAGCGACAGTGGTGCCGATGGCGGGCCGTAGGGCGTCTCGACCGGCCGCTCGACCGGGTCGTCGAGGAACGTGTAGAACCCGGACCCGCCGATGACCCCGATCGGTGCTGGCGTCGACGGCTCTTCGGTACTGGCCATGGGGCGGCAGTGTGCCAGGTCCGGGCGTGCGAGGCGCCGCCGGTGGCCGGGTCGCCACCGGGCTCAGCGCTCGCGCTCTGGCAGCTCCAGCGCCGACCAGACCGCCCGCCAGACCCGCTTCGGCGGCTCGCCAGCAGTGAGTGCCTCGTCGACGGTTCGCCCGTCGAGCTCGCGTAGGACCTGTTCGCGCGCCCAGACCCGGGCGTACCCCTCACCGAGATGGACCTGCATCCGGTTCCAGAACTCGCTGTGCTTCACCGCGCCAGTATTGCCAAGCCCGGTGGACGTGCCGACCGGCGCGTCGCGGACGCGCTGCGGATGCGTACATGCAGACGCCGATGCCTGGGCACCCGGACGCCATGAGCGACCAGAACACACCGCAGGACCCACGCACCCAGTACCCGACGCCGCCGCAGCCCGAGCAGAGCCAGCCGCCGCCGGGACTGGCTCGGGAGATGACACCGCGCCCGGACCACGGTGAGGACACCTACCGGGGCAGTGGCCGGCTGGCGGGCCGAGCGGCGATCGTGACCGGGGCGGACTCCGGCATCGGTCGGGCGACCGCCATCGCGTTCGCCCGCGAGGGCGCTGACGTGGTGCTCGCGTACCTGCCGGAGGAGGAGCCGGACGCGCAGGAGGTCGCTGAGCTGGTCCGCAAGGCCGGGCAGACCGTCGTGCTGGTCCCTGGTGACCTCTCCCGGGAGTTGGAGAACGAGTCGCTGGTCGAGCGCGCAGCGGCCGAGCTGGGACGCCTCGACATCGTCGTTGCCGTTGCCGGTTACCAGCAGTCGGTCGACGACATCGCCGAGCTGAGCACCGAGCAGTTCGACCAGACGATGCGCACCAACGTGTACGGCTTGTTCTGGCTGTGCAAGGCGGCGATCCCGCACCTGCAGCCCGGGGCCAGCATCATCACCACCTCGTCGGTGCAGGCGTACACCCCGTCGCCGCACCTGCTCGACTACGCCACCACGAAGGCCGCGATCAACGCGTTCAGCAAGGCGCTGGCCCAGCAGGTGGCCGACAAGGGCATCCGCGTCAACGTGGTAGCGCCCGGCCCGGTCTGGACGCCGCTGCAGGTGTCCGGCGGTCAGCCGACGGAGGCGTTGCCCGAGTTCGGCGCGCAGTCGGAGCTGGGTCGTGCGGCTCAGCCCGCCGAGCTCGCCGCCGCCTACGTCTATCTGGCGTCGGGCGAGGCCAGCTTCACCACCGGCTCGACCCTGTCGGTGACCGGCGGCTCGCCGACTCCGTGACAGCCGGATGCTTGGACGTGAGCTCAAGCGGGTACCTATGAGCCATGACGACGACACCCAGCGAGCCGGTGGCCGACCCGACAGTCCTGCCCAGCTTGGAACCCGACCAGTCGCGACCCTCGGCCGACCCGTCCTTGCCGGGCGAGGCGGACCCCAGCGACCCGCTGACCCCGGACGGCGCTAGCGGGGACGTGGCGGCGCCGCCGGACTGAGCCCCGGCGGCATTTCCGAAGCCTTCGGATGCGGCGAAGAACCGCGGGGTTGCCGCAAAGGTCAGTTGGCCGCCGAGAACGCGTCCTGCACGGTCCGCGGGATGCGGCCTCGGTCGGGCACCGAGTAGCCGTTGGCCTGCGCCCAGGCGCGCACCGTCTTGGCGTCCGAGGACACCTGCACGTGCGTGACCGGGTTGCCGCTTCGGGTGCGTTTGCGTGCCGCTCCAACGTAGTCGGCAAGTGCGGTGCGCAGCCTCGCTTGCTCGTCATCGGTCAAGTCGATCTCGTAGCCGGTGCCGTCGAGGCTGAAGGCCATTGTTGGCGACTTGGTTCCGGTGATGTCCTCGCCGGAGAGGTCCGAGACGTATTCGACTCTTTCGCGCTTTGCCATGGCAGTGCTCCCGGCTGGTGATGATTGGTGTGACCGATGATATACAGAACCCGGTCAACGGAACGAATCCCCGGCCGACAGTTGTCGCGTCGCTATGGCTTTCCAGCCAGTGTCTGCTCCTTTTGTTTGCGTCTGAGCGGTTGACACCCTGCGGCCACCGAGCAGCTCTCTTCGTCCAGTCGGGGTTAGCCAGTGCCGTCTGCCGGCCAGGGAGCACCGGCGTATCGCTCGATGGCCGGCCCGGGCGGCCGGGGCGCGGCGCCCAGCAGACCTGGACCGACCCGCAGGCGTCGAGGCTTTCCGACCCGCCGGAATGGGTCGTCGTTCAGTGCCGCCGCCTCGTCGACCACCCAGATGGACCCGGCGAAATGGGTGCTGTCCACCACCAACGTCGAGAACGCTCGGGCTGGTACGCCGGTCAGGGCCAGTCGTCGGGCGTGCAGCACCGCCGGGTCGTCGTAGAGCGGCATCGCCCCCTCGGCCGGCCAGACGAGCGAGACCCAGCAGGGTTCCCCAGCAGCGTCCAGCACTCGCGGGTCGATGCGCCGAGCGTCGGGATGCGGACGCTGGTGTGCCCCGCGCCAGCCGGCGAGCGTTGTGGCGCCGGCGGTCGCCACCAGGTCCAGGTGCCGGGACGGGGTGGCGTGCAGCCAGGCCAGCCAGGCGCTCACGCGTCGCTCTCGGGCCGCGGTGGGTCCCAGTCGTCGCGAATCTGCTGGGTCACGTCGCGCAACCCGAGGCGCAGCTCGTCGAGTGTCGGACGCCCCCAGTACCAGTAACCCATCCACCAGCGGCACACCGTCAGGTCCGGCTCGAGCAGCCACACCGTCGGCAGGTAGGGGTTGTGCACCGGGTCGCTGACTTCCCGCAGTCCCAGCTCGTCCAGGACCGCTCGGTCCTCGTCACAAAGGAACGTCCACCGCGCATCCAGTCCGGCCCGGAAAGCCGCAGTAGTCGCCGGCGGCTCCACCGACAGCGACACGAACCGGGTGTAGGCCACCTCCGCCTCGTCCTGCAGCGCCACGAGCCCGCGCAGGAACGCTCGCTCCTTCGGACAGAACCAGCCGCGGTAGGAGTGCAACAGGAGCGGGTCCGGGCCGGCCAGCTCGGTCAGCTGCCTGAGGTTGCCGTCACTGTCGGGCAGCGTGAGATCGGGAAACCGGTCGCCCGGTCGCAGATCGCGTACGCAGGACATGGTCCGCGCTCCCTCACATTGCCTGAGGTAAGCCATTGTGCGCGCCGGAGCCATCGCGTGGCTGCGCATTCGGGGGCGCAGGCATGCTGACCTCAGACAGCCGACTTAGCCGCACAGCTGCGCGCGTTCCGGGAGTGCATTCGACACCGGGAGCCAGCTGCCGCTGCTGTGCTGGGTGGTGCTGGATGCGGACTACCAGCTCCTCCACCGCACGGCTTCGGCGGTGTCACCGGATCGGGCGTCGGCCGCAGCGGCAACCGGCTGGGCATCTGGCGCCACCGAAAGACGGGTATCTACGCACCAAGCAGCGCGTGCGTGCGTACTTTCCCGTCAGTGGGCGGCTGCTTGAGGGTCAGCCCCACCCGGCTGACGGCCGGGGACATGCCACACAGCTAGTTGACGGGGGGGCAGCCTGTCGGACGATGCGGCCCTGTCGTCCGCGCCCGACACAGCTTGACGATTCAACCTTCCGGGGACACTCTGTTGAGAGTTCAACAAACCGGGTACGCGAACCAGATCTCCGCCGTCCAGGTCCAGCCCGAGACCTGACCGACGTCGTCATGACCTCGCCCACGCCGCTGGTCGTCGCGGCCAGCACCCGTCCCGGCCGGATCGGGATCCACTTCGCCCGCTGGTTCCAGGAACGGGCGGGCAAACACGCCAGCTTCGACGTCCGCTTCGTCGACCTGGCCGAGCTGGACCTGCCGTTCTTCGATGAGCCGCGACATCCGCGGCTCGGCCAGTACGAGCACCAGCACATCAAGGACTGGTCGGCCATCGTCGACGCTGCCGATGCCGTGGTCGGTCGATAATGGGTCCCAATGCCGTACACCAAGAGGTCACCGACGAGGAGATTGTGGCCCTGGTGGACGAAGCCAACCGTCGCGGCGGCCGCCAAGTCATGGCGCATGCGCATGGGGCGCGGGCAGCTGAGGCGGCGGCGC
>JBBSGC010000010.1:0-29054 GCA_038254525.1 Propionibacteriales bacterium
CCAGGCGACCAGGACCTGGTTCGCGATCTGTCTGCAGACCTTCGGTGGGCCAGCAGGACAGATCGCGGTCATGCAGCGGATCTTGGTCGAGGAGAAGCGCTGGATCGGCGCGCCTACCGCGACCCCGGTGCGCTCAACCCCTGGGTGGCCGCCTGCCTCGGAGCACTGCTGACCACCTGGGTGACGTTCGTGCCCTGCTCCTTGTTCATCCTGCTCGGCGCCCCCTACGTCGAGCGCCTACGCGGCAACCGAAGCTTGTCCGCTGCGCTCACCGGCATCGCCGCTGCCGTCGTGGGCGTGATCGCGAACCTGGCCGTCTACTTCAGCCTGCATACCCTGTTCCGCGCGAGCAGCGAGCACACCTGGGGACTCATCCGGCTCCAGCTGCCGGACCTGCACACGGTCCGCCCAACCAGCGTGCTCACCACGGCGGCCGCTCTCCTGCTGATCGTCACGCTCCGCTGGTCAGGCCTGCGCACGCTCGGCGCTGGCGCCGCGCTGGGGATGGCGGCCGGCCTCCTGCACCTCACCTGAGCCACGAATTCCCTGCTGCTCGGAAACATGCCGCGCACCCAGCTGCTTGGGCGCCCGGGGGTTGCGGCCAACGGCCGAAGACGGGTGAATACGGACGATCGGCCACGTGAGCTCCGTCGACTGATAGCACTGCGTGACGTAGTCAAGCCTTTGGGGTCATGCCCCTGTCATAGCGGTTTCCCGGCGACTACCGTGACGGCATGGGACTTGACCACGCCGGCGGGCAGTCGCCCGACCCGCCATCGCACAAAGTCCCAGACCGTGACGCTCGACGCGTCGCCGGAGCCCAGCTTCGGATTCTTCGTCCGCACGCCGAGGTGGCGCCCCCCGAGGCCGAGCGAAGGGCGGGCGTGCAGCTGCGCCCGGGTCGTCGCCTTCCAGTGCCCGAAGCCAGGGACGCTCGGTCCATCGCCGCGGAACAGCTCAGCCGCGTCGCCGAGCTGCACCCGGACCGACCGGTCGGCGAGCTGGTCTCCGAGGGCAGCATCCAGCCGCTGGTCATCGACCTGGTGGCACTCGACCGGTGCGCAGAGCCTGAAGCCGCGCAGGTACGAACGTTCACCGAGGACATAGTCGCGCGTCGACGTGACCAACGCCGTCGCGAGCTTGTCTTCCTGCGCCACGACGACGTCTCGACGATGTCTGCCCTGCTGGCCTGCCAGGAGTCCGCGGTGACCGGGCGTCTCGAACGGCTCGGCGTCCTCGCCTGAGCCGTAACTCGACCGATGCTCAAGCACGCCGCAGCACGACCACTGAGCGCGCCGAGACCTCGCGTTCCTCACCGGCTTCGTCGACGGGCTCCGGCTCGCCGACAGGAGCAGCAGCAGTGTCGAGGACCGGCTCCCACTGCTTGCCGAAGCGGCCGCCGGGAAGCACCATCGAGCAGTCCTCGTGGCCTGGGTTGATCAGCAGCAAGAAGGAGTCGTCGCGAATCGCCTCGCCGCGCGGGCCAGGTCCGGTGATGGCCTCGCCGTTGAGGAACACCGCAAGGGGTCGCATCGGCACCGCCGACCAGTCGTCGTCGCTCATCGCCGCCCCGTCGGCCCGTAGCCACGCGATGTCCGGGACGCCGTCTGCGTCAGCGTCACCGGTGAAGAACCGCCGCCGGCGGAAGACCGGGTGTTCGGCTCGCAGCGCAAGCAGCCCACGGGTGAACTCGAAGAGCTCGGCGTCCACCTCCGCCCAGTCGATCCACGAGATCTCGTTGTCCTGGCAGTAGGCGTTGTTGTTGCCGCCCTGGCTGCGGCCGAGCTCATCACCCTGCAGCAGCATGGGGACCCCTTGGCTGAGCAGCAGCGTGGCCAACAGGTTGCGTTGCTGACGGCTGCGCAGCGCCAACACCTGCAGGTCGTCGGTCGGCCCCTCGATGCCACAGTTCCAGGACCGGTTGTGGCTCTCGCCGTCGCGGTTGTCCTCGCCGTTGGCGAGATTGTGCTTGTCGTTGAAGGAGACCAGGTCGCGCAGCGTGAACCCGTCGTGCGCGGTCACGAAGTTGATCGAGGCGTACGGTGCGCGCCCGTCGCTCTGGTAGAGGTCGCTCGACCCGGAAAGTCGAGCGGCGAACTCACCGAGGGAGCTTGACTCCCCGCGCCAGAAGTCCCGCACGGTGTCGCGGAAGCGGCCGTTCCACTCGGTCCACCGGAGTGGGAAGTTGCCGACCTGGTAGCCACCGGGCCCGACGTCCCACGGCTCGGCGATGAGCTTCACCTGCGACACGACCGGATCCTGATGTACCAGGTCGAAGAAGGCACTGAGCCGGTCGACCTCATGGAACTGCCGGGCCAGGCTCGCGGCCAGGTCGAAGCGGAAGCCGTCGACATGCATCTCGAGCACCCAGTAGCGAAGGGAGTCCATGATCAGCTGCAACACGTGCGGGTTCCGCATGAGCAGCGTGTTTCCGGTGCCTGTGGTGTCGTAGTACAGGGCTCGATCCCGGTCGTCCAGCCGGTAGTACGCCGCGTTGTCGATGCCGCGAAAGCCCAACGTCGGGCCCAGCTGGTTGCCCTCGGCTGTGTGGTTGTAGACCACGTCGAGGATGACCTCGATGCCAGCCCGGTGGAGCTGGCGCACCATCGCCTTGAACTCGAGCACCTGCTCCCCGAGCTGCCCCGCGGAGCTGTAGGCGTTGTGCGGCGCGAAGAAGCCGATCGTGTTGTAGCCCCAGTAGTTGGCCAGGCCCTTCTGGACCAGTGCGGCATCGTCGATGAACTGGTGCACGGGCATCAGCTCCAGGGCCGTAACCCCGAGCCCGGTGAGGTGCGCGACCATCACGGGGTGCGCGATCGCGGCGTACGTCCCCCGGATTTCCGCCGGGATGCCCGGATGGGTGTACGTCATGCCCTTGACATGGGCTTCATAGAGCACGGTCTCGTGGTAGGGCCGCCGGGGCGCACGGTCCTCCTGCCAGTCGAAGTACGGGTTGACGACTACCGACTTCAGCGTGTGCGGTGCCGAGTCGTCGGTGTTGCGTCGCTCGGGGGAGCCGACATCGTAGGAGTAGCAGGCCGGTGCCCAGTCGATCGAGCCCTCCAGCGCCTTCGCGTACGGGTCGACCACCAGCTTGCTCGGATCACAGCGGTGTCCGGCCGCCGGGTCGAAGGGACCGTGGACGCGGTAGCCGTAGCGCTGCCCCGGGGTGACCCGCGGCAGGTATCCGTGCCACACCAGCGTGTCCCGCTCGGCCAGGGGCACCCGGGTCTCCGCGCCGGCCTCGTCGAACAGACACAGCTCGACAGCCTCGGCGACCTCCGAGAAGATCGCGAAGTTGGTGCCGGCTCCGTCGTAGCTGGCGCCGAGCGGGTAGGGAGTCCCCGGCCAGATCTCCATCGTGCTCCTCGGTTCGAGTCGTGGTGCGACCGACCGGAGAGCCGGGTCGGGGCTGAACGGTGTGCTCAGATCAGCGAGGCGCCCTCACCGGCCCCGCCCGCCTGCTCCTCGAAGGTCTCGTGCTCGAGCAGGTGCAGGGTGGGGACGTGCAGATGTCGGCGGGCTCGCGACGTCCAGTCCAGGTGGAAGAGCTCTTTCACCACGTGCGGCTCGGTCAGCACAATCGCCTCGGCGGCGCCTACGCGTTCGACGGCCGAGGCCAGCGCCCGGATGGGATCCTGACCGGTGACCTCGCCGTCGGCGGCGTGTCGAGCAGAGCGCAGCAGCTGAAGGCTCGCCTCGAGCGCCGCCTCAGCGGCTGTCCGCTGGTCGTTCTGCAGCTCGGCGAGGTCATCGCCGGCCACCGTCGCCGAAGGGGCTTCAAGTTCGGGGCCGAGCACGCTGCCCATCGAGGTGTGCAGCTGGGCGGCCGCGTCGGCCACCGGGAGCACTACGTGGTAGGCGACGGTGTCCTCGACGCCGTCGTGCAGACCCGTCACCTGGGCGGCGTCCAACGGGCTGAGCCGGCGCTCGACGAGCAGCACCACGTCGTACATCCGCACGCTCCTTCGCAGCAGCTGCCGCTTCCCGGCCTGGGGCGACGAGCCTGACCGGTGGGAGCCTAGCCGTGGGCGCCGGCGAGGACGTCGGCCAGGTCGTAGGAGACCGGTTCCTCCAGCTGGTCGAAGCGGCAGGATCCCGGGTCGCGGTCGGGACGCCAGCGCTTGAACTGCGTCGTGTGCCGAAAGCGGGTGCCCTCCATGTGGTCGTAGCCCACCTCGAGCACCCGGTTCGGTGCCAACGCCACGAAGGACTGGTCCCGGCCGGCGTTCCACCGGTTCGGCACCGCCTCGTGACCGTGCCACGGATGCTCGACCAGGTCCACGACCAGGGGCGCCAGCTCGGTCACCAGCGAGGCACGCACGGCCGTCTTGAACGACGCGCAGACCCCCACCTGCAGCAGGCTGTATGAGTCGTCATAGAGGCCGAGCAGCAGCGACCCGACCAGCGGCCGAGCGGAGGTCGACGTCTTGTGCAGCCGGTAGCCACCGACGACCACGTCCGCGGTCCGCTCGTGCTTGACCTTAAGCATGGTACGGGCGCCGGGCGAGTAGGGCGCCGCGAGCGGCTTGGCGACCACGCCGTCGAGACCGGCTCCCTCGAACCGGCTGAACCAGGACCGAGCCCGGTCGGCGTCGTAGGTGATCGACGTGAGGTGGACCGGCGGCCGGGCCCGCCCAAGTGCAGCCTCCAGGCGGCGCCGGCGCTCGGCGAAGGGCTCGGCCAGCAGCGCCTCGTCGCCGAGCGCGAGCAGGTCGAACACGACCAGCTCGGCCGGTGTCTCGTGTGCGAGCCTGCGCACCCGTGAGTCCGCCGGGTGCACCCGCTCGAGGAGCCGCTCGAAGTCCAGCCGCGCCACGTCCTCGTCGCGGCGGGCCACTACTACCTCGCCGTCCACGACGCAGCGCTCGGGAAGGCTGTCGAGCGCGGCCCCGACCACCTCGGGGAAGTAGCGGGTCAACGGCTTGCCGTTACGCGAACCGATCAGCACCTCGTCCCGATCGCGGAAGACGATCGCGCGGAAGCCGTCCCACTTCGGTTCGTAGGCCAGGCCGCCGGGCACACTGTCCGCGGCCGGGACGCCGGTGACCGAGCGGGCGAGCATCGGGCTGACCGGTGGCGTCACGGGCAGTGTCATGCCGCCGATCGTCTCACTGCTACGCGGGAACGTTTCGGTTGCCGGCCGAGCGGGGCCGTTGCCAGCCGCTGCCAGTCGGCTGGATCGTTACGGTAGAGCCATGTCCGGCCCGACGGTGCGCGCAGCAGCTCGCTCGCTGTGGCGGCTCACCACGGCCACGGTGGGCGCGTGCTTCCGCTACCGGGTCACCGGGCTGGCGGCGGAGGCGGCCTTCTTCGCGGTGCTTTCGCTGCCGCCACTCATCTTCGGGCTGGCCGGCACCATCGGCTACATCGTCGAGCGCTACAACGTGGCCGCGGTGCAGTCGCTGCGGACGCAGGTGCTCGACCTTGCCGGCCAGGCGTTGACGCCGGACACCGTCCAGCAGGTGATCACACCGACGGTTGACAGCGTGCTGACCGGCGGCCGGATCGACGTGATCTCCCTTGGGTTCGTCCTCGCGCTCTGGTCCGGGTCGCGGGCGCTCAACGTCTTCATCGACACGATCACGATCATGTACGGGCTCGGCGGCCGCCGCGGAATCGTCCGCACCCGCGCCCTGTCGTTCTCCTTGTACGTGGTGGCGCTGCTGCTCGGAGTCGTGGTGCTGCCGCTCGTACTGGCCGGCCCCGAGCTGGTCAGCGCTCTGCTGCCCCGCCGTTACGACGTGGTGCTGGCGCTCTACTGGCCCACGGTGCTGCTGCTCTCGATCGCCTTCCTGACCTCGCTGTACCACCTGTCGGTCCCGGTCCGGACGTCCTGGCGTTATGACGTGCCAGGCGCGGTGTTCACACTAGTGACCTGGATCGGCGGCAGCTGGTTGCTGCGCTGGGTGCTCATCCACACCGTCGGGAGCACCTCGATCTACGGCCCGCTCGCGGCACCCATCGCGGTGCTGCTGTGGCTGTATGTGCTGTCGATCACCGTGCTGGTCGGTGCGGCGCTCAACGCATCCTTCGACCGGGTCTTCCCCGCCAGCACCACCGCGCGGGCGCGGCTCGAGCTGGTCCGGCGTCTGCGCGAACGCTCGACCTTGATGCGCCTGCGCGATGCCGGCTACACCGACGACGAGCTGTCCGGCGGCGCCGACGAGGAGTCGCTGCTCGACGCCGAGCTCGAGGAGCGGACCCGGCGGATCATCGAGGACGCCAGGCGTCGCCGCGAGTCCGTCTGACCGCCGTTTCCGCACCGTGGAGCGGCCGCTTCAGGGCGGTGGCAGGCCGGCCACGACCGGTAGCCTGGCTGCTGCGACAGACGTCGCAGGACAGCAAGTGGCCGGCGGTGTGCGTGGGCGTACGCGGGCCGGAGGAGGCCTGGGTGGTTGCGGAGGCGGGCGCGGAGGTCGGGAACCGCATCCTCACCGTCCCCAACCTGCTCAGCGTGCTGCGCCTGCTTGGAGTCCCGCTCTTCTTGTGGCTGGTCCTCGGGCCGCATGCCGACGAGCTGGCCCTGGGGCTGCTCATGCTCTCCGGAGTCACCGACTACCTGGACGGCCTGCTCGCCCGCACGCTCAACCAGCGCTCGAAGCTGGGCACAGTTCTCGACCCGGTGGCCGACCGGCTCTACATCTTCGCGGTCGTGGTGGGGCTGGCGCTGCGAGGCATCATCCCGATCTGGCTGGCGGTGCTGCTGCCGTTGCGCGACGTCTTCCTCTTCGGCCTGGTGCCGTTCTTGCGTACCCGCGGGTTCAGTGCGCTGCCGGTGCACTTTCTCGGCAAGGCGGCAACGGCGAACCTGCTGTACGCCTTCCCCCTGTTGTTGCTCGGTGACGGGCAGGGCGCCCTGGCCGACACCGCGGAGGTGCTGGGATGGGCGTTCGCCATCTGGGGTGCGGCGCTGTACTGGTGGGCCGGCCTGCTGTACGCATGGCAGGTGCGGCTGCTGCTGAAGCACACCAGCCCTCTTCGGCACGACGCGGTCAGCGTCGTGGACGAGGCGCCATGACCGCCCCCCGGGTTCGAGCGCGGCCCTCGGCGCGGGCCGCGTCGCCGGATGGGACCTACGACCTGCTGCGGCGGCTGCGCGACGAGGCGCTCGACAGCGACTACGCGCATGCCGCGAACCGCTCCACCGTGCAGAACCGACCGCGCCGGTCGGCGGCTGTGGGGGCTGCTGTGCTGGTGGCCCTCGGCGTCCTGCTCGGGCTCGCGGCAGTGCAGAGCGAGCAGGAGCAGCCGGCCGACCAGCGTGAGCGGGCGGCTGTGCTGGCGCAGATCGAGCAGCGCCAGGAACAGATCCAGGACCAGACGGCGACGCTGCAGGGGTTACGCGCGTCGGTGGCCGGGCTGCAGGGCGACGTGCAGACCCTCGGTCTTCAAGGAGCCGATCTCCTCGACTCGGTCGCCGAGGCCAGGCGGCTCACCGGCGCAGCGCCCGTGCAGGGACCGGGGATGCGGATCACCGTCAACGACGCCCAAGATGCGGGAAAGACGCAGGGCGGAACGGTTCTCGACGCCGACCTGCAGGTGCTGGTCAACGGGCTGTGGCAGGCCGGTGCCGAGGCGATCTCGGTCAACGGCCAGCGGATCGGTCCGTTGACCGCCATCCGTACCGCCGGACAAGCGGTCAACGTCAACTTCGAGCCCCTGCAGCCGCCGTACGTCTTGGACGTGGTCGGCGACCCGCAGACCCTGCAGGCCCGGTTCAGCGAGACCGCCGCCGGCCAGTCCTGGTTCGACCTCCAGACCAACTACGGGATCCGGTTCGAGATGGCGACCGCCTCGGCGCTCACCCTGCCGGCCGTCCCGGCGGCCCGGCTTCGGCTGCACGAGGCGCAGGCAACGACCGGGGCAACCCCGTGATCGCCGCGCTGGGCCTGGTCGTCGGCATCGTCCTCGGCATCCTGCTGCAGCCGAGCGTGCCCCTGGCCCTGCAGCCGTACCTGCCGATCGCCGTCGTCGCCGCCCTCGACGCCACTTTCGGCGCGCTGCGTGCGTACCTCGACGGCGTCTTCGACGACCGGGTCTTCTTCGTCTCGTTCCTGTCCAATGTGGTCATCGCGGCGCTGATCGTCTACCTCGGCGACCGGCTCGGCGTCGGCAACCAGCTCTCCACCGGCGTCGTGGTCGTGCTCGGCATCCGCATCTTCACCAACGTGGCGGCCATCCGGAGGCACATCTTCCATGCCTGACCATGCACGTCCGCCTGACGGGACGGACCGGCCCGCCGAGTCGGCGGGGGTGGGCGCCGGGCGGACTCGGCGGCCGAGCCGGGGCTCGCTGCTCGTCGCGCTGCTGCTGGCCCTCCTCGGGTTCGCCATGGTCGTGCAGCTGCGCACGACGGCGAGCTCGACTCCCTACGCCGGGGCGCGCCGCGACGACCTGGTCCAGCTGCTGGACTCCCTGGACTCGGCGAGCTCGCGCGCCGAGTCGCAGATCAGTGACCTGCAAGCCACGCAGCGCCAGCTGGAGGGCAGCAGCACCAAGACGCGCAGTGCGTTGCAGCAGGCCCGGAAGGAGGCGACCACCCTGGCGATCCTGTCCGGGAGCATTGGTGCCACGGGTCCTGGTGTCGAGATCCGGATCGACGACCCAGCCGGCCAGGTCGGTGCGGCCACCATGCTCAACGTCGTCGAGGAGCTGCGTGACGCCGGTGCCGAGGCCATCCAGGTCAACGACTCCGTACGGGTGGTCGCCCAGACCTACTTCGCCGACACCGTCAACGCGATCAGCATCGACGGCACGCCGGTGACCGCCCCGTACACCCTTAAAGCCGTCGGCGACCCGCAGACCTTGAGCGTCGCCGCGTCGTTTCCCGGCGGGCTCAAGGACGTGGTCGAGTCGCTCGGCGGCAGCGTCTCGGTGACTCCCATGGACCGGGTCGACATCACCGCGTTGTCGGTGCGGCGGGACCCTGACTACGCTGTGCCGGCCAGCTGAGAGAGCCTGCGACCCGGTCCGGTCGCCGTCGGAAGGAGCCGCAGGTGTTGCCGGAGGACTTGAAGTACACCGCCGAGCACGAGTGGCTGCGCATCGACGGTGGGACCGCGGTCGTGGGAGTGACCGACTACGCCCAGCAACAGCTCGGTGACGTCGTCTACGTCGGTCTGCCGGAGGTGGGCGACACGATCGAACCCGGCGCCAGCATCGGCGAGCTGGAGTCCACCAAGTCGGTCAGCGACGTCTATGCCCCGGTCGCCGGAGTCGTGAGCCAGCGCAACGAGGCGTTGGACACCACACCCGAGCTCGTCAACTCCGACCCCTACGGCGAGGGCTGGCTGATCAAGGTCACGCTGGCCGACCCCGGCTCGGTCGATGACCTGCTGGACGCCGCGGCCTACGCAGAGCTCACCGAGGGTTGACCCGCCGTCGGGGTGGCATCTAGGTTGCCCGCTCAACGCTCAGCCTGCACCACCGCTTGATGCTTGCGCCGCAACCCACGAGCACCGTCATAGGGTGGAGCCACCGCCTCGCCCAGGGGCCGACTCGGAGGAGGTCAGCATGCCGTTCTGCACCGAGTGCGGTCACGAGAACCCGGGCACGGCACGGTTCTGCTCGCAGTGCGGCCATCGGCTAGCTGCCGAGGAGCCACGGTCGACGAACACCACGACGGTCTCGCTGCTGCAAACGGTAGGGGAGCCTGAGGCAGTGGAGACCCGCGAGCTGAGCGCTCAGGATGCCGCGGCTCTCGACGCGCTCCCCACCGGCAGCGCGCTGCTCGTCGTGCAGCGCGGGCCGAGCGCCGGCTCCCGGTTCCTGCTCGACACCGACGTCGTCTCCGCCGGCCGGCACCCCGACAGCGACATCTTCCTCGACGACGTGACTGTCTCGCGGCGGCATGCGGCGTTCCGCCGACAGGACGCCGGCTACCTGGTCGCCGACGTGGGCAGCCTCAACGGCACCTACGTCAACCGGGACCGGGTCGACGAGGTGCTGCTCAGCGGCGGCGACGAGGTGCAGATCGGCAAGTACCGGCTCGTCTACTTCCCGAGCCAGGGCTCCCTGCGAGGACCCGAGCAGTGACCGCTCCCGTGCCGAACCGGGCACGGCTGAGCATCGGCGAGGTGTTGGGCCAGCTGCGGGCCGAGTTCCCGGACGTCACCATCTCCAAGATCCGTTACCTGGAGACCGAAGGACTGGTCGAACCGACGCGGACGTCCTCCGGATACCGCAAGTTCAGCAGCTCCGACGTCGAACGGCTGCGCTACGTGCTGACCCGGCAGCGCGACAGCTACTCCCCGCTGAAGCGGATCCGCGAGGACCTGGCCGCGATCGACCGCGGGCTGCATCCCGGTGACGGCAGCGGTGCGCCGACGCCGCCGCGGGTCGTCCTGGCCGACGACGGCTACCCAACAGCGGACTCCTTCGCCCCCGACGGTCGTGAGCTGCGACTGTCCCGCGCGGAGCTCCTGGAGTCGGCTGGAATCAGCGCCCAGCTGCTGGAGTCGCTCGAGCAGTACGGCTTGGTCAAGGCCCGCGCGAGCACCGCGTGGTTCGACGGGACGGCGCTGGTGGTCGCGACGACGGTGGGTGAGCTGGCGGCCTTCGGCATCGAGCCCCGTCACCTACGGGCGTTCAAGACCGCGGCCGATCGTGAGGTCGGGCTCTTCGAGCAGGTCGTCGCGCCGCTGGCCCGGCAGCGCGACCCGGGTGCCCGGGCACGCGCCGACGACACGGTTCGCCAGCTCGCCGCGCTTTCGGTACGGCTGCACACCACTTTGGTGAAGAACGCGCTGCGCGGCCGCGGCTGAGAACAGTGCTGCACCACTGGTCCACTGCTCTGCACTGCGCGCCGACCGGAGGCGGAGGTACGGTGGAGCGGTGCGTGAGCTCGATGTCGTCGGTGTCCGGGTCGAGATGCCGACCAACCAACCACTCGTCCTGTTGCGTGAGGTGGGCGGCTCGCGCTACCTGCCGATCTGGATTGGTGCCGTCGAAGCCACGGCCATCGCCTTCGCCCAGCAGGGCGTGGTGCCGCCGCGGCCGCTGACCCACGACCTCATGCGCGAGCTGGTCACCTCCTTCGGTGAGGAGCTGACCGAGGTGCGCATCACCGAGGTGAAGGACGGCGTCTTCTTCGCCTCCCTGGTGTTCGAGTCCGGTGTCGAGGTGGATGCTCGGCCTTCGGACTCCATCGCGCTGGCGCTGCGCACCGGCAGCCGGATCGTGTGCACCGACGAGGTGCTGGGCGACTCAGGGGTGGAGGTGGCCGACGAGGACGAGGCGGAGGTCGACAAGTTCCGCCAGTTCCTCGACTCGGTGAGCGCGGAGGACTTCAGCACCGAGGAGTAAGCCATGCGTAGCCAGACCCTCGACCTCTAGTTGACGGTTTGTCGACACGCGTGGGCCGCGAGAGGCGCGGTCGTTGACCAGCCCGCGGCAGGGACGTACGGTCGTCGAGGAAGATTGCCGGTGTAACTTCACCGCTGTGGTGCCCCGATGGGCCCGGATTGCGGCCGGCGGCTCCGTAGCGCTGGAGGCAACGTGACAGGCAACCTGACCGGCAACGGCGACAGCTCTGCCGACGCGGCGCAGGCCGCTCGAGCCGAGGCTGCCTCGCGCAGTGCCGGTGCGCAGGGTCTGCTGTTCACCGATGACCTGGCGCCGATGCCGGACGACGTCGGTTTCCGCGGCCCGACCGCCTGCTCGGCTGCCGGTGTCACCTACCGGCAGCTCGACTACTGGGCGCGCACCGGGCTGGTCGAGCCGAGTGTCCGGGGTGCGACGGGCTCGGGGACGCAGCGTCTCTACTCGTTCCGCGACGTGCTGCTGTTGAAGATCATCAAGCGGCTGCTCGACGCCGGCGTCTCGCTGCAGCAGATCCGCACGGCGATCACCCATCTGCGCGAGCGTGGCACCGACGACCTCACCCGGGTGACCTTGATGAGCGACGGCGCCACCGTCTATGAATGCCGCTCAGCGGAGGAGGTCATCGACCTGCTGCAGGGCGGACAAGGCGTCTTCGGCATCGCCATCGGCGGCGTCTGGCGTGAGATCGAGGGCACCCTGGCCGACCTCCCGACCGAGAAGGCGGCCGCCCCGGGTGCCGAGCACCCCGACGATGAGCTCGCCGTGCGCCGCCGGGCGCGGTTGACCGGCTGAGGCACCGATCCCCAACCAGTCCCCCCGCCGACGGGCGCGAGGACGCTGGCGCCGCGTGCTAGTTTGACTGCGCTGTCGACACCGCACGGGAGAGTCCACGCGTGGCGTTGCGTGGCGCCGAAGGGGCAAACCTCCCCGGAACCTCTCAGGCCACCGAACCGTGCGGACGAGGCGACTGTGGAGCTGCGGCGCGTGCGTTGTGGCGACAGAGGGGGAGCGGTGACCGTCCGCTGCCCCTGGAGTCGATATCGATGAGTGACACCCTGCAGGACCTCGAGGAGACCGGCCCCTTCCGCCGCCGCCATGTCGGCCCCGACCCGCTGTCCCGGCAGACCATGCTGGACCGGCTGGGCTACGCCGACCTCGAGGCGTTGATGGCCGCTGCGGTGCCGGCCTCGGTCCGCGGCGCCGGGGCGACCCGGCTGCCTGCCCCGGTGAGCGAGCCTGCCGCTATCGCGCGGCTGCGTGCGCTGGCCGCGCGCAACCGGCCGGAGGTGGCGATGATCGGGCTTGGCTACTCCCCGACGGTGACCCCGGCGGTGATCCGGCGCAACGTGCTCGAGGACCCGCGTTGGTACACGGCGTACACCCCCTACCAGCCGGAGATCTCCCAGGGCCGCCTGGAGGCGCTGCTCACCTTCCAGACGATGGTCGCCGACCTGACCGGGCTCGACGTGGCCAACGCCTCGTTGCTCGACGAGGCCACCGCGGCCGCGGAGGCCATGTCGCTGGCCCGGCGGGCGCAGCGTGGTCCGGACAACCGGCCCTTCGTCGTCGACGTCGACGTCGCCCCCCAGACGCTGGCGGTGCTGAGAACGCGGGCGGCGGCCCAAGACATCGACATCGTGGTGGCCGACCTTGATGCGCCGCTGCCGGTCGAGGAGGTCGGCGGGATCCTGGTCGCCTATCCAGGCGCCAGCGGCAAGGTGCGCAACCTGGCACCGCTTGTCGAGGCGGCGCACAACGCCGGCCACCTGGTGGTGGTGGTCGCCGACCCACTCGCGCTCTGCGTGCTGGAGTCACCGGGGGCGGCCGGCGCGGATATCGTCGTCGGCTCGACGCAGCGCTTCGGCGTCCCGATGTTCTACGGCGGTCCGCATGCCGGTTATCTCGCCGTGCGCCAGTCGCTGGCCCGGCACCTACCCGGTCGGCTGGTCGGTGTCTCGGTCGACGCGGAGGGGCAGCCGGCCTACCGGCTGGCCCTGCAGACCCGCGAGCAGCACATCCGGCGGGACCGGGCGACCTCGAACATCTGCACCGCGCAGGTGCTGCTGGCCGTCGTCGCCGCCATGTACGCGGTCTACCACGGACCCGACGGGTTGCGAGACATCGCCCGGCGGACGCACCGATACGCCGCCGTACTCGCCGCCGGTCTGGTGCAGGGCGGCCTGCGGGTTCTGCACGAGGAGTTCTTCGACACGGTGGCAGTTGTCGTGCCCAGCGACGCCGCGGCGATGGTCGCCCGGGCCCGGGAGCATGGCATCCACCTGCGGCAGATCGACGCCGACCATGTCGGGATCAGCACGTCGGAGGCGACGACCCGCGAGCACGTGGCCGCGGTGTGGTCGGCAGCGGGCGTGGCGGGGCTGGACGTCGACGAGGTCGACGCGCACACCGGTGACGCGCTGCCTGCGGCGGCGTTGCGACGGTCGCCGGTGCTGGGCCACCCGGTGTTCTCCGAGCACCACTCCGAGACCTCGATGCTGCGCTACCTGCGGCGCCTGGCCGACCGCGACTACGCCCTGGACCGAGGCATGATCCCGCTCGGCTCCTGCACGATGAAGCTCAACGCGACCACCGAGATGGAGCCGATCAGCTGGCCGCAGTTCGCCGACCTGCACCCGTTCGTACCGGCTGCGGACGCTGCCGGGACCATCGAGCTGGTCGAGGAGCTCGAGGGCTGGCTGGCCGCCCTCACCGGTTACGCCAAGGTCTCGATCCAGCCGAACGCCGGCTCCCAGGGCGAGCTTGCCGGCCTGCTCGCGATCCGCGCGTACCACCGCTCCCGAGGCGACGACGAGCGCGACGTGTGCCTGATCCCGTCCTCGGCGCACGGGACCAACGCGGCGTCGGCGGTCATGGCCGGCATGCGCGTGGTCGTCGTCAAAGCCGGTGCGGACGGTGGCGTGGACCTCGACCACCTGCGGGCGATGTGCGACGAGCACGCCTCCCAGCTGGCCGCCATCATGCTCACCTATCCCTCGACCCACGGGGCGTTCGAGGACGGCATCCCGGCACTGTGCCAGACGGTGCACGACGCGGGCGGCCAGGTCTACATCGACGGAGCCAACTTCAACGCACTGCTCGGGCACGCTAAACCGGGCGCCTTCGGTGGAGACGTATCGCACCTGAACCTGCACAAGACCTTCTGCATCCCGCACGGCGGCGGTGGGCCTGGCGTGGGGCCGGTCGGGGTGGCCGAGCACCTGGTGCCGTTCTTGCCCTCGCACCCGTTGCATCCAGACGCCGCCCGCCGGGAGGGCGTCGGGACGATCAGCGCGGCACCGTACGGCTCGGCGGGGATCCTGCCGATCAGCTGGGCCTACATCGCGATGATGGGTGCCGACGGGCTGCGCGAAGCGACTTCCGTCGCCGTGCTGTCGGCCAACTACCTGGCGGCCCGGCTCGAGGAGTACTTCCCGGTCCTCTACCGCGGCCACAACGGCCTGGTCGCCCACGAGTGCATCCTCGATCTGCGAGAGCTCACCCGGCGGACCGGGGTGAGCGTCGAGGACGTGGCCAAGCGGCTCATCGACCACGGCTTCCACGCCCCGACCGTGAGCTTCCCGGTCGCCGGCACGCTGATGGTGGAGCCCACGGAGTCCGAGGACCTGGCCGAGCTCGACCGGTTCTGCACGGCGATGATCGCGATCCGTGGCGAGATCGAGCAGGTGGCCGACGGGACGTGGCCCCTCGAGGAGTCCCCGCTGCGCCGCGCCCCACACACCAGCCGCGCGCTGGCCGGCGACTGGGCCCGGCCCTACGACCGCGGGCTCGGTGCCTTCCCGTCGGGGCAGTTCGCCGACAAGTACTTCCCTCCGGTGGCGCGCGTGGACTCCGCGTACGGCGACCGCAACCTGGTCTGCTCGTGCCCACCGCCGGAGGCCTTCGAGTGACTGCTGTGCACACCGCGACCGCCGCCCGGCTGCTCCGCGAGGCCGCGGTCGTCCAGCGGGACACGCGCCAGCCGTCACTCGTGGCAGGTGTCCTGCGCGAGGGTGAGCTGGTGTGGTCGGCCGTCATCGCGGCGGTCACCGGTCGGACGCCCGTTCCCGCTCGCCAGGGCGCGGGCCAGGATCGGCAGTACCGGATCGGGTCGATCACCAAGACCATGACGGCGCTGGCGGTGCTCCAGTGCCGCGACGAGCGACTGCTCGACCTCGAGGACCGGATCGGTGACCATCTCGGTGACGTGCCGTTCGCGCGGGCGAGCGTGCGGCGGCTGCTGTCGCACTCGGCGGGCCTGCCGGCCGAGCCGCTCGGCGACTGGTGGGAGCGCCACGACGGTGGTGACTTCGCCGACCTGACGAGCCGGGTCGCCACGCAGGGACCGGCCTCGGCTGCTGGCCTCCGACATCACTACTCGAACCTCGGCTACGGCCTGCTCGGCGAGCTGGTGGGCCGATTGCGGGGTCGTCCCTGGATCGACGCGGTCACCGCCTCGGTGCTCGAACCGTTGGGCATGCGGCGTACGACCTACACGCCGGTGGCCCCGCATGCCTGGGGTTGGTCGGTGCATCCGTACTCCGGGCGACTGTCGGCCGAGCCGCACACCGACACCGGTGCGATGGCCGCCGCCGGGCAGCTGTGGAGCACGCTGGCGGACCTGGCTCGCTATGCGGCGTTCTGGCTGGACCCCAACCCCGCGGTGTTGGCGCCGGCGACGGTGGTCGAGATGCGTACACCACAGGCCGGGGAACCTGATGACGGCCTGAGCGGCGCCTATGGGCTGGGATTGCGGCTGGACGGGCGGGGCGACCGCACGCTGTTCGGCCACTCCGGCTCGATGCCGGGGTTCCTCGCCGGTTTCGCGGTCGACCCGAAGGAGCGGACCGCCGCGATCACCTTGTCGAACGGCACCACCGGCGGCACCGGCGCGCTGGCGTACACGCTGCTCGACCGGCTGGCTGAGCTGGAGCCGGCGGTCCCCGCAGAATGGGTGCCGGAGCCGCTGGTCGAGGGCGCCGACGAGCTGCTCGGCGAGTGGTACTGGGGCAGCGCCGCGTTCACGGCCGTTGTGCGCGACGGGGTGCTTCGGCTCGAGCACGCCAACCCCGGGCGGTCCAGCCGGTTCGTCCGCGTGACCGTGGACCACTGGCGGGGTCTCGACTCCTACTTCGCCGGTGAGCCGCTGCTTGTGCAGCGCGACGGCGTCGGCGCCGTGACCGGACTGGACCTGGCAACCTACGCCCTGACCCGCACCCCCCAACCCGCCGATCCGTGAGTTTCCGACCGCCCGTCCGTGAGTTTCCGACCGCCCGTCCGTGAGTTTCCGACCGCCACCGGGCCGTACTAGCGGAGGATCGCCTCGAGCCAACGCTGCGTCAGCTCGAAGGCCTCCTGCCGAGCGTCCTTCTGCGACAGGTAGACATCGTGCAACGCGCCGTCGATGCGGGCGATCGCGACTCGGTGGCCGAGCCGGTGTGACCAGCGCGCGATCTGCTCGACGTCGAGGATGATGTCCGAACGCTGCACGTCATCGGTCCACGTCTCGGTGAATGCCGAGCGTGCGGATGTGAGCACGAGCACCGGCGCGCCGACGTCGAGGCCGTGGTGCAACGCCCGGTGCCCTCGACGAACCGCTCGCAGCCACCCGGCGCGCACGGCGAAGCTCGCCGCCGGCTTCCAGGCCATGTCGAACTGCCATTCACCTCGCTGCGCCTGGTGCAGCGCCTCGACGTAGACAGACGACGTGCTGCGGGGGATGACGCGGTACGGTCGGCGGGCGCCGATCTCGTCGATGGCACGGGTACCGACCGTACGCAGGAACATCGACCCGTGCAGGTCCAGCCACGGACTGTTCAGCACGAATGTCTCGGCGACCCGAGCGCCTTCCGCCCGCCGCGCGTGGGCCCAAAGCGACGTGATCAAACCGCCGGTGGAGTGGGCGACGACGACCAGCCGCTCGTGTCCATCGCGTTCGGCGATCCGCCGCCGGGCCTCGTCAAGCTCGGGGAAATACTCGGCGAGGTCCTGGCAGAAGTTCGGTGTCTGGTGCGGCAGCAGCGACCGGCCGTACTTGCGCAGGTCCAAGGCGTAGAAGTCGTAGCCGAGCTCGTTGAAGAACTCCGCGACGTGCACCTGGAAGTAGTAGTCGCAGAAGCCGTGCACATACAGGACCGCGCGTGAGGTGGGCGCGGGCGCCGGGCGGTGCACGAGCGTCGCGTGGACCGGCCCTTCGGAGTCGTCCGGCAGGATCAACGTCTCTGCGGTGAACGGCTCACCGAGGACGTCGGTGCGGGTCTCGTCCATGCGCAGAGTGTGCCGCATGGTCCTCCGTACGGTTCGGATGGGCGACAAGTCACGGACGGGCGCTCAGGAACTCACGGATGGGCGGTCAGAAACTCACGGATGGGCGGTCAGAAACTCACGGATCGGCGTAGAGGAGGGGGAGGACGTCCTCGATTGCCGGCTCGGTGACCGACAGGTCGGCGATCGCGTAGCGCGCTGCCAGTGCGGCGACGACCGGACCGGTGCTCGCGTCGGCCGGCAGGCTGAGCCACTGGCGCGTGCCCTCGACGCGAGTGACGGTCGCACCGGGCACCTGCACCGGATCGGCCACATCGACCAGGTCGACCACCACCGTGCGGGTCGCCCCACCCACCCGGTGCAGCGCGTCGAAACCACCGTCGAAGACCAGCCGGCCCCGGTCGATCACCATGACCCGGCTGCACACCTTCTCGATGTCGACGAGGTCGTGCGTGGTCAGCAGGATCGTCGTGCCGCGCTCGGTGTTGAGCTCACCCAGGAACGCGCGCAGCCGCTGCTTGCTGTGGACATCCAGCCCGATCGTCGGCTCGTCCAGGTAGAGGATCGCCGGGTCGTGCAGCAGCGCCGCCGCGATGTCGCCACGCATCCGCTGGCCGAGCGAGAGGGTCCGCACCGGCTGCCCGAGCAGGGGCTCGAGCTTGAGCAGCGCGACGAAGGTCGCCAGGTTGCGCTCGTACGTCTGCAGCGGCACCCGGTAGATGCGGCGCAGCAGCTCGAACGAGTCGCGCAGCGGCAGGTCCCACCACAAGCCGGTGCGCTGGCCGAAGACCACGCCGATCTTGAGGGCGAGCTCCCTGCGCCGGGCCGACGGGTCCACGCCGGCCACCCGCAGCCGGCCGCTCGTCGGAACCAGGATTCCGGTGAGCATCTTGATCGTCGTCGACTTGCCGGCGCCGTTTGGCCCGATGTAGCCGACGGCCTCGCCGGCCTCGATCGAGAAGGACACCCCGTCGACCGCGTGCACCGTCCGCGACTCCCGGCGCAGGAGGCCGCGCCGTTCGTGCACGACGAACGTGCGGCGCAGGTCGGCCACCTCGATGAGGGCTTCGCCGGGCACGGCTCAGCTCCCGGTGCTGCGGTAGCGGCGGATCGCGGCCCGCCATGAGCAGCCGGCCACGACGACGAAGCCCGCGGTGACGACCGGCGAGGCCCACTGCAGCCACTCCGGGAACCCGAACGGGTCGGGTCGGCCGAGCACGTACAAGGCCGGGTACCAGTTGATGAAGGCCATCGGCAGGATGAACGTCAGCGCCTTGACGAGGTCAGCGGGATAGATCGTGAACGGGTACTGCCCGAGGGTGTTGCCTCCATAGGTAAACGCATTGGCGACCTCCGATGCGTCCCCGGCGAAGACCTGGAATGCGCCGCCCATCACGAAGATCGAGCAGAAGATCACGGAGCCGGTGACCAGGGCCCCGGCCAGCACGGCGACGCGGGCCGGGGTCCAGCCGATGCCCGCTGTGGCGACCCCCCAGCCCAGCACCCCCACCGCCTGCACCACGCGGCCCATCCGGCGCAGCGCGAAGTGGTCGGCCGCCAGCTGTACGAGGGTCGGGACCGGTCGCACCAGCATCGAGTCGAGTGACCCGTCTCGAACGCGCCGACCGACCAGCTCGGTGTTGCCAAGCAGCAGGTCGGCCATACCGAGCGAGAACCCCGACATCCCGTAGATGACCGCGATCGAGCTCAGCGAGAAGCCGCCGAAGGCCGTGAGGTGGCTGAACATGACCAGGATGATCGCGAAGTCCAAGAACGTGATCAGCACACTGGTCAGCGTCAAGGTCACGAAGGACGCGCGGTAGGTCAGGCTGGCCCGGATCCACGACCCGGCGATGATCCGGTAGCCACGCAGCGCGTCACCCACCCTGGACCACGACCTTGTGCACCGCGGCGCGGGTGAGGGCCCCGCCGACCCCCAGGAGTGCCGCGGCCCACAGGACCTGCACGCCGATCAGCGGCAGTGCGGCGGCGCCGGTGTCCTCCCGCAGCAGCACATCGAGCGGCACCTGGACCAGGCAGCGGAACGGCAGCGCGTCGGACAGCGCCCGCAGCCCGGACGGAAAGACCACCAGCGGCAAGGCCATGCCCGAGAAGAAGATCTGCGAAATGGTCAGCAGGGCGGCGAAGCCGGTCGTGTCGATCACCCAGAACGCCAACAGCCCCAGGAGGTAACGGATCGCGAACCCGATGACGACCGCCAGCAGCACCGAGGCCGCGAACAGTCCCCAGGTCGGCGCCGTGCGCGGCCAGGCCAGCGTGAAGGCCAGTGCGCCCACCACCGTGGGGGCGACACCGCGGCTCAGCAGGTGGTAGGCGGCCCGTCCCAGGTCCTCGGCCAGGCGAATACCCAGCAACGGCACGGGTCGGTGCAGATCTACCGCCACGGCGCCACTGCGTACGCGCTCGGCATACTCCTCGACGATCCCGCCACCGAACAGGCCGACCGGCATGATCAGCGACTGGCTCACCCACACGAACGTCAACGCCTGCGCGGCGCCGTAGCCGCCGAGGTTGGGTCGCGCGTGCCACAGCGCCAGATAGGTGTAGGCGATGATGACGCCGAAGACCGTGTTGGTGAAGATGCCGGCAACGGTGGCGCTGCGGTAGGTCGCGTAGCGGCGGAACCCCCGAGTCGCTACCGCTCCGTAGAGCGTGGGCGACCCGGACACGATCGACCCCCACTCGGCCTAGTGCTGGACTTCCGCTGCGCCACGTCGGTGTTGGCCGGAAGCTCGGGTCTCACTGCTGATGGGTGCCCACCAGGACCGCGCGCGCCAGCGTCTTGGCGGCAAGGTTGAACGACACTACGGCAGGGGTCGCCTCATCGTCCACTCCGAGCCGGTCCTCGCCCACGGCGTGCACGACGAAGAAGTAGCGGTGCACCTGGTCGCCCTCCGGCGGAGCGGCACCACCGTAGTCCCGGCTGCCCATGTCGTTGCGCACGTGGAAGGCGCCAGCTGGGAGGTCCGCGCCGCTGCCGGCGCCAGCCGGCAGCTCGGTCACGTCGGCGGGGAGGTCGACCAGCACCCAGTGCCAGAAGCCCGACGGCGTGGGCGCGTCCGGGTCGAAGCAGGACACCACGAAGCTCTTCGTCGCAGCGGGGAAGCCGGACCAGGAAAGCTGGGGGGACGTGTTGCCTCCATCGGCCACCTGGTCGGACTTCAACGACTCACCGTCGGTCACGTCGTCGCTGGTCACCGAGAACGCGTCCACCCTCGGCAGCAGGTCGTAGGGGTTGGGGCTGACGGGGCGTTCCAAGCTCATCGGAGTCCTCCACGAGGCTGCGCGGTTGCGGGTACCGGCGACGCTACCGCGCCCGGGAGGCCGGCGGGTCGGCGAGGATGGGGCAATGCCAACGGCTCAGCGGATCCGGGTCAGCGATCCGGGCGACCCGCGGCTGGCCGACTACGTCGACCTGCGGGACGTGGCCCTGCGCAAGAGCCTGGAGTCCGAGCGCGGGCTGTTCATCGCCGAGGGCGAGAAGGTGGTGCGCCGCGCGGTCGAGGCCGGCCACCGGGTGCGCTCGCTGCTGATGGCCGAGCGCTGGCTGCCGGGGCTGTCAGACGTGCTCGAGGCCGCCGGCGACGTCCCCTGCTACGTCGTCACCGAGCAGCTGGCCGAGCAGGTGACCGGGTTCCACGTGCACCGCGGAGCGCTCGCCTCGCTGCACCGGGCTGCGCTGCCATCGCCCGCGCGACTGCTCGCGTCGGCGCGGCGGATCGTCGTCCTGGAGGACGTCGTCGACCACACCAATGTGGGAGCGGTCTTCCGCTCAGCGGCAGCACTCGGCTTCGACGCCGCACTACTCTCGCCGCGGTGCGCGGACCCGTTGTACCGGCGCGCGGTGAAAGTCTCGATGGGAGCGGTCTTCGCACTGCCGTACGCGCGACTCGACGACTGGGCCGCCGGACCGGCGCTGCTGCGGGCGCATGGCTTCATGACGGTTGCGCTGACGCCGGCCGGTGATGCCCGCGACCTGGCTCAGGTCCACCTCACCGAGCGCACGGCACTGCTCGTGGGGTCGGAGGGGTCTGGGCTCAGCGAGCGCTGGCGGCTCGGGGCCGACGTCCGCGCCAGAATCCCGATGGCAGCCGGCATCGACTCGCTCAACGTGGCTGCGGCGACGGCCGTTGCGGCCTACGTCCTGGGCCTGGCCGGTCGGGCAGCCAGCCCGGATATCGAGACATCCGGGTAGCCGGGGCTACCACGGCATCTCGACAAGCGCCGATGTCGTCGGCGTCAGCGGTCGGCGCTGGGCGACACCGGCCAGTCGTCGGGGAACCGGCCGGCGAGCGAAGCAGCCTGCTTGTGCAGCCGCTTGCGGGCCCGGCCCGACAGCCGGTCACCGAAGACCCGTCCGTAGAGATGGTCGGTCTCGTGCTGGAGGCATCGGGCCAGCAGACCTTCGCCCGCGTACGTCACCGGCCGGCCGGCCTCGTCGACGCCCTCGACCGTGGCGTACGACGACCGCGCGCAGGGGATGAACGCCCCCGGCAGCGACAGGCATCCCTCATCGCCCTCCTCGAGGGCGCGTTCCCGGCCCTCGGGCACGATCAGCACCGGGTTGCAGACGACGCCCTGCACCTCGCGCCCGTCGTCGTCGAAGCAGTCGAAGACGAAGACGGCCCGGTCCGCGCCGATCTGGTTGGCGGCCAGCCCGACGCCCTCGGCGGCGTACATGGTCGCCCAGAGGTCGGCGACCAGCCCGGCGAGCTCGGCGTCGAACGACGTCACCGGCTGCAGCCGCCGGTGCAGCACCGGCTCACCCCAGCGGGTGATGCGTCGCACGGTGCCCGCACTTCGCAGGTCATCGGCACCGGTGGCAGGTCCGGAGAAGTCGGCGGAGTCGGGCGGCATCTACGTCTCTCGTGGCGTGGCGTTCTGCCGGGTCGGGTGTGCTGGATCGGGCACCGCGAGATTATCCGAGCTCCGGCAGCGAAGCGCGCCGGCGGAGCTCATCGGCTCCCACGAACCAACCGGGGGCGGCTGCGACGAACGCGTCTGGCGGCCAGCTCCCGCAGCCGGCCGGAAGGCGGGCCAGCACCGGCAGGCCGGTCAGGCGCGGCAGGTCGGTGAGGTTGCACCGCTCGGCGAGGCCGGGGGCCGGCGGCCACGATCCCACCACCAGTCCGCTGATCTCCAGACCGGCCGCTCGCACGGCGTCAACGGTCAGCTCGGTCACGTTGAGCGTGCCGAGTCCCGGGTCGACGACGACGGCGACCTCGACCGAGCCGTACGCCCGGAGCCGTCCGGCCAGCTCGAGCAGCGTGCCCCCGCAGGTGTCGAGCCGCACCCGAACGCCCCCCGCACCCTCGACCACGACCACGTCGCACGCCTTCGTCCGCCGGCCCAGCTGGTCCGCCAGCTGCGTCACGGCGGGGATTTGGATGCCCCGCAGCCGGGCGGCGGACTCAGGCGCCAACGGGTCGGGCAGCCGGACCAGCTCGTGCACCTGGAAGGCCGCGGCGAGCCGGCCCGCCGCGGCCGCGTCACCGCCCGGTTCGTGGGGGGTGAGCCCGGTCTGCACCGGTTTCGCCACCGCCACCCGAGCACCGACCGCCGCGGCGCTGGCCGCGAGTGCTGCGGTGGCCACCGTCTTGCCCACGCCGGTGCCGGTGCCGGTCACCACGACGAACGAGGTCACGGCTCGTCCGGGTGGTGCCGGGCGTCGGCCACGACCGTCCTCAGCGTCCGGCAGGCGTGCGCCAGCTCGGCCGGGCTCAGGTCCGCCCGTCCGGCGAGCCGCAGCCGCGAGACACCGTCGGGGACCGACGGTGGTCGAAAGCAGCCGACCGCCAGATCGTCGTCGGCCAGCCGGGTCGACGCCGCGACGGCTGCGCCGGGCGACGGCATCGGCACCGACAACACGGCGCCCGCCGGCGGCTCAACCCCACAGGCCGCGGCCAGGGCGGCTGCATGGGCGTGCACCCGCTCGACCAGGTCTGGCACGGACTCCAGCACGTGCACCGCGGCGGTGGCCGCGGCGGTGGCCGCCGGGGCGAGGCCGGTGTCGTAGACGAACGGACGCGCCACGTTGACCAGGTGGTCGAGCACCGCGGGTGCGGCCAGCACGGCTCCGCCTTGCGAGCCGAGCGCCTTCGACAGCGTCGCCGTCACCACCACCCGGCGGGCAACCACGCCGGCGTGCGGGCCGGACCGCAAGCCATGCACTTGGCCGCGGCCGCCGTCGCCGCTCACACCGATCCCATGCGCCTCGTCGACCACGAGCAACGCGTCGAGCTCCTCGCAGAGGTCGACCAGGGCGCCCAGCGGAGCAGCGTCGCCGAGCACGGAGTAGACCGACTCGCAGACAACGATGGCGCGGGCCTGCGTGCGTCCGGCGAGCGCTGTGCGTACGGCGGCGACGTCGTTGTGCGGCACGACCTGCACCGCACCGCGCGCCAGCCGGGCGCCGTCGACCAGCGAGGCGTGCACATGCGCGTCGGAGACGACCAGGGTGTCGACGTCGGCGAGTGCGGTCAGCACTGCCAGGTTGGCGGCATATCCCGACGACAGCACGAGGCCCGCCGGAGCCCCGGTGAAGCGGGCCAGCGCCTGCTCCAGCTCGGTGTGCAGCGGCAACGTGCCGGTGACCAGCCGGGATGCGCCGGCGCCCGCACCCCAGGCGCGAGTGGCGGCGACCGCGGCCGCGACCACCCGGCGGTCGCAGGACAGACCGAGGTAGTCGTTGCCGGCCAGGTCGAGCCGGGTCTGGGCTCGGGACCCAAGCTGCCGCGTCAGGCCGGCTCGTTCGCGGATGGCGGCCTGCTCGGCCAGCCAGACGTGGTGAGCGGTCACCGTGCGGCAGCCGGGTCGGGCTCCGACGAGGCCACGACCGCCGAGATCGCCGAGCAGATCCGCGCGACATCGGCGTCGGAGGTGACGTAGGGCGGCATCGTGTAGACCAGGTCGCGGAAGGGTCGCAGCCACACCCCGTGGTGGGCGGCCGCCGCGCTGGCGTGCGCTACATCGACGGGTTCGGTCAGCTGCACGACTCCGACCGCGCCGAGCGTACGCACGTCGGCGACCCCGGGAGCGTCCCGCAGCGGCGCCAGCCCCTTGATCAGGCCGGCCTCGATCCGAGCGACGTCGTCGGCCCAGCCGCCGCCGGCAAGCAGGTCCAGCGAGGCACCGGCCACCGCACACGCCAGCGGGTTGGCCATGAACGTGGGCCCGTGCATCAGCACACCCGAGTCCGAGCCCGAGATGCCGTGCGCCACGTCGGCGTTCACCAGCACCGCGGCGAGAGTCAGGTAGCCGCCGGTCAGTGCCTTGCCGAGGCAGACCAGGTCCGCCGTGACGCCGGCCCGCTCTGCGGCGAACAGTGTGCCGGTGCGGCCGAACCCGGTGGCGATCTCGTCGAGCACCAGCAGCAGGCCATGCTCGTCGGCGAGCCGGCGGAGCACCCGCAGGCACTCGGGCGGATAGATGTGCATGCCGCCCGCGCCTTGCAGCACCGGTTCGGCGATGATCCCGGCCAGCTCCTCGGTGTGCTGCTCGACGAGCCGGGTGACCGTCGTCGTCCACCCGGCGACGTCCGCGACCAGCCCGGCCGGCGGGCGCGGCCCGAACACCTGCCGCGGCAGCACCCCGGCGAACATCGAATGCATACCGCCCACCGGGTCACAGACGCTCATCGCGCCGAGGGTGTCACCGTGATAGCCGCCGCGCAGCGCCAGCAGCCTCGTGCGTCCGGGCCGTCCGGCGGCTCGTGCGTACTGCAGCACCATCTTCAGCGCCACCTCGACCGACACCGAGCCGGAGTCCGCCAGGAACACGTGCTCGAGACCGTCCGGGCTCATCGCGACCAGCCGGCGGGCCAGCTCGACCGCGGGGGAGTGGGTCAGCCCGCCGAACATCACGTGCGCCATCTGGTCGAGCTGGGCGCGTACGGCGGCGTCGAGCGCCGGGTGGCGGTAGCCGTGGATCGCGCACCACCACGACGCCATCGCGTCGACGACCTCCCGGCCGTCCGGTGAGCCGTCGTCCAGCCGCAGCCGAGCACCGGCCGCGCCGATCACCGTGCGGGTCGGGAGGGGAGCCGTCATCGAGGTGTACGGGTGCCACAGGTGCTCGCGGTCGAAGGCGCTCAGCGCGGACCCGTGCAGGGCCGGGGAGGACGGTGACCACGTCATGGCCCGGCCAGGCTAGCGGCCAGCGGCGCCGCTAGATTGCGGCACATGACCAAGGCGCTGGCGACCGATGTCCTGCGGCTGGCTCACGAGCAGGTGCTCGAGCAAGGGGTGGGCCTCTCGGCGGCGGCGCTGGTCGAGGTGCTGCAGCTGCCGGACGAGGCGCTGCCGGAGCTGCTGGACCTTGCCCACCGGGTGCGGCTGCACTGGTGCGGACCCGCGGTCGAGGTCGAGGGCATCGTGTCGCTGAAGACCGGCGGCTGCCCCGAGGACTGCCACTTCTGCAGCCAGTCGGGCCAGTTCACCTCGCCGGTGCGCTCGGTGTGGCTGGACATTCCCGGCCTGGTCGAGGCCGCCCGTCAGACGGCGGCCTCCGGCGCCACCGAGTTCTGCATCGTGGCTGCGGTGCGGAGCCCCGACGAGCGCCTGCTGTCACAGGTGCGCGCGGGCATCGAGGCGATCCGGTCCGAGATCGACATCAACATCGCCTGCTCGCTGGGCATGCTGACCCAGGAACAGGTCGACGCGCTCGTGGACATGGGGGTGCACCGCTACAACCACAACCTGGAGGCGGCACGCTCGTACTTCCCCGACGTGGTCACCACCCACACCTACGAGGAGCGGTGGGCCACCTGCGTCATGGTCCGGTCGGCCGGCATGGAGCTGTGCTGCGGAGGCCTGATCGGCATGGGGGAGAGTTTGGAGCAACGCGCTGAGCTCGCGTCCCAGCTGGCGGAGCTCGACCCCGATGAAGTGCCGCTCAACTTCCTCAACCCACGCCCCGGCACACCCTTCGGCGACCTGCCGGTGCTGGGCGGAGCGGACGCGCTCAAGGCGGTGGCCGCCTTCCGGCTGGCGATGCCGCGCACGATCCTGCGGTTCGCCGGCGGTCGGGAGCTCACGCTCGGCGACCTCGGCACCCGGGACGGCCTGCTCGGCGGGATCAACGCCGTGATCGTCGGCAACTACCTCACGACCCTCGGCCGGCCCGCCGGCGATGACCTGACGCTGCTCGCCGACCTGCGGATGCCGATCAAGGAGCTCGGCAGGGCGCTGTGAGCGTGCTCGACGGGCCTCACTGCGGCCAGTGCGGTACCCGCCTCGACACCGGGTCGCACGCCGGCTGCGACCACCGGGCCGCGCTCGAACCACCGCGGTTCTGCGCCTCGTGCGGGCGGCGCATGGTCGTCCAGGTCGCGCCGGACGGGTGGTCCGCCCGCTGTTCGCGGCACGGCGAGGTCCTGGCTCCGGCAGCACACTGACTCGCGACTCGCGTGCTCGCAGGAATGCCGGCCAGCTGGCATGAGTTGGCGAGAGGCACAGCCCCACCGACTGCCGAGGAGACTGATCGTGACGGAAGCGCCGACCATCACCCTGAATAACGGTGCGCAGATCCCCCAGCTCGGCTTCGGGGTGTTCCAGGTGTCCCCAGAAGACATCGTCGGGGCGGTCCGCAAGGCGCTCGAGGTGGGCTACCGGCACATCGACACCGCCGCGGCCTACCAGAACGAAGAGGGTGTCGGGCGTGCCATCGCCGACTCCGGGCTGGCCCGCGACGAGCTCTTCGTCACGACCAAGCTGTGGAACACCGACCAGGGTCACGACGAGGCGCTCGAGGCCTTCGATGCCAGCCTGGCCCGGCTCGGCCTCGACTTCGTCGACCTTTACCTGATCCATTGGCCGGCTCCGGGACGAGACGACTACGTCGACACCTGGAAGGCGTTCGAGAAGATCTACGCCGACGGACGGGCTCGCTCGGTCGGCGTCTCGAACTTCACCGCGAGCAACCTGCGCCGGCTGGCCGCCGAGACGACGGTGACGCCCGCGGTCAACCAGATCGAGCTGCACCCGTCGTTCACCCAGAGCGAGCTGCGCGCCGTGCACGCGGACATGGGCATCGCCACCGAGGCCTGGAGCCCGCTTGGCCAAGCCGCTGACCTGGAGAGCCCGACGGTGACCGAGATCGCCGAACGGCTCGGTCGCACGCCGGCGCAGGTTGTGCTGCGCTGGCATCTGCAGCTGGGCAACATCGCCTTCCCGAAGTCGGTGACCCCCGCCCGTATCGAGGAGAACTTCGACGTCTTCGACTTCGAGCTGGCCGACGACGACATGACGGCGATCACCGCGCTGGACCGTGACAACCGGATCGGTCCGGACCCGGACACGTTCAACGGCTGAACCAGCCGTCACTCAGGTCCGCAGCGGAGGTCGAGGCGCGGCACTGGTCAGCCGGTGTCTCCGAATCCTGAACCGCAACGCGTCCTCCGCCGCTGAACCGTGCCTCGGCCGAAGCTTTGGCGTTGACCGGAACTGGCTGCCGTGGCCGAGTACCGGTGGAGGCAGCGAGCGGTAGGTGTGGCCGGTCGGCATCGTCCAGACGAGAGTCGGTGCAGCCAAGCGCAGCTGGGTCAGACATCGGGTCCCCGGTTCGGCCGCATCCGTCTGGTGCTCGACGGCCATGTGCGCGTCGGGCATCTGCTCGGCAGGCATGTGCTCGGGGGACACCAGGACACCGGGATGGTGTCGGGACACGTGGCAGCCCCGACTCAGCCCCTGGCCGTTGCTCGCCGTGGTAGGTCCACCTCGCTGGTGCTCCAGCAGATGGTCGACATCCGCGACCGGCGCGTCGCAACCGCAACCGCGGCACACCTGGTCACGCCAGACGACGAGCTGCCTGAGCAATCCGGAGTAGCAACGCGTGCGGCTGTCCATCGTGAGCAGCCGCCCGTCGACGGGGTCGCAGATCAAGCGGCGCAGCTGAGTGTCCGGGCCGTCGGCGATGCGCAGAGCCAGCTCAGCCGGCAGCGCTCCGTAGCCGCGCAGCGTGGCTGGGGCGTCGTCGACGCCAAGCAGCGTGGAAGCCGCCATCACCACCTGCAGCTCGACGCGCCGAGTCGCGCGCTGCCGGCGTGACAAGCGACGACGACGCCTCCCCACACCACCTGGTGCGGTGAGTCGCTCGACCAGCAGGTCGCATCGCAGGTCGGCGAGGGACCGTTCGTCACCGGCCTGCCGCAGACTGCGGGCGTCCCGGTCGAGCGCCTGGTGACCCGCCAGCGCCTGCTCTGCCGTCAGCCGTGCCCAAAGCGTGGCGGTGCCGTCTCGCTTGTCGAAGATGGACACCGAGCGGTCCTTGCGCGCCCGCTCGCAGCGACGCATCGCCGCGGCCGGGTCGGCCCCGATCACCTGGCGAACCGCCGCACCGGCGAGCTTGGCCGGTGTCATGCGTTGCTCAGCCACCAGATCGGCAAGATTGGCGTCGACCTGCCGGCGCAGCTCCGGTTCGAGGACGACGGTCTCCTCAACCACCTTGCG
>JBBSGC010000011.1:0-26701 GCA_038254525.1 Propionibacteriales bacterium
CTGCTGGGCGGGGTCGGCAACGACTACCTCGTGGGCGACTCCCGGCCGAGCGACCACTGGGCCGACATCGTCAAAGGCGGCGGCGGCAACGACCAGCTGCAAGGTGGCGGCGGCGCCAACGTCCTCGAGGGCGGCGGCGGCAACGACTACCTGCTCGACGGCCCCGACGCGGAGACGACGCTGAACGCCGGCAGCGGCAACGACCTGGTGCAGCCGGCGCGCGGCAACGACGAGACCATCAACGGCGGCGCCGGCACCGACACGATCAGCTACCTGCAGGTGGGATCGACGGCGCATGGCGTCGCGGTCGACCTCGCGGCCGGCACCGCGACCGGAGTGGCGGCCAACGACACGCTGGTGTCGTTCGAGAACGTCACCGGTTCCTACGGACCGGACCGGTTGGTCGGCGACAACGGCCCCAACGTCCTCGACGGGGACGTCGGCAACGACGTGGTGCTCGGCGGCGGTGGCAACGACGTTGTCAAGGACAGCTACGGAGCCGACCGGGTCGACGCCGGGTCGGGCAACGACCTGATCCGGCTTGACGCGGAGTTCACCGGCATGTCGAACGACACGTACGGCGGCGGAACCGGCGTGGACACCCTCGACGTGTCCCGCACGTATCCGGAACCGCAGAACGGCCTGGTCGTGGACCTCGCGGCCGGCATGCTCACCGGGCTGGGACACGACTCGCTTTCCGGGATCGAGAACGTCGTGGGCAGCAGGTACGACTCCGACGTGCTGCGCGGCGACGCCGGACCCAACGTGTTGACCGGGCTGGGGGGCAACGACCGGCTCTTCGGCCGCAACGGCGACGACACCCTGTCGGGTGGTGGTGGCAACGACCTGGCCGACGGCGGCAACGGCATCGACGGGTGCACCGCCGAGATGACCAACGCCTGCGAGTCGTAGCGGTCAGTCCGCCGCTGGCTTCTAAACCTGCCAGCGGGACGGCGTATTCCGGGAGGGTCATCCGCGTCAGACGTCGTTGTGATCGGCCACGTGGAAGACGTTGCGCCAGATGCCGCTGTCAAAATGGGGACGGTAGCGATGTGGCGGTGTCGTTCGACGATCCAGGGGCAAACGGCTTCTTCGTCACCGTCACGCTGACCGTTGAAGACGTCGTGTGCGCATTGCCCATCTGGCAGACCCCAACAACCGGGACGATTCAGTTCCGGGTCTTCATGGACTCGAGCCAGGAACTTCCCGTGTTGCAGCGGGGATTCAGGTCGATTCCTCGAGTGTTGGTCTTCCTACGTCGTGGCGACCCAGGCATCGGAGCTCCTGAGGACACCCTTTCGATCTCGTGGCCCGGTGCACTGTTCTCGCCAATCGCCGACGATGGATCGCTTTCGTTTCCGGGCATGGGCGAACTCTGGGAGACGACTACTTCGGCTCGCTCAATACAGTCAATGGTGTCCGCGCTGCCTGCCCCGCCACTGTCACGGGCCAGTGCAGGCCCATGAAGCCTGAGCGCCTCCACTCGCTCTGAACAGGCGAAGTCGGCGAGCCCCGACTCGAGTTGTGGTCGGCATCGCGGCATCGCGGCCCACTGCCGCGTGCGCCGGCTTGGCCCGCATCAGAGCGTGCTCCATCGTCACCAGTACGTGTCGGACACCTGCGCGGAAGCGGTCATGCCTCCTGGCCGTCCTCGTCGTCGCGATGGCGGTATGGGTCCGGTTCGCCCGCGTAGGTTGCTGCCGCGGCGCGCCGGGCGACCTCTGCGTCAGATTCGCGCGCCCGCACGAGCAGCTCGTCGATGTGCCGGGCGTTGTCCGGAACCGCGTCGAGCACGAACTCCAGCGTCGGCGTGTGCCGCATGCCGAGCTGCTTGCCGACCTCCGAGCGCAGCACGCCGGTGGCGCTGGTCAGCGCAGCGGCCGAGGACTCGATGGCGTCGGGGCCACCCAGCACCGTGTAGAAGACGGTCGCGTGCTGGGTGTCGCCGGTGACCCGCACATCGGTCACGGTGACGAACCCGAGCCGGGGGTCCTTGATCCGACGTTCCAGCATCTCGGCGACCACGACGTGGACCCGGTCGGCGACCTTGCGTACCCGCGGGGATGCCACGGCTACCTCCTCCTTCAGTTCCCTCTACGCCTGCGGGGCACAGCGCAGCCGTGCCCCCCGCAGGCGGGCGGGTGTGGGTCAGACGCGCGGTATCTCACGGAGCTCGAAGGACTCGACGACGTCGCCGATCTTGAGGTCGTTGTAGCCGCGCAGCGTCAGGCCGCACTCGAAGCCCTCGCGGACCTCGGTCGCGTCGTCCTTGAACCGCTTGAGGCTCGACAGGTCGAGGTTGTCGGCCACGACAGCACCGTCGCGCAGCAGCCGGGCCTTGGCGTTGCGCCGGATCGTCCCCGTCGTCACCATGCAGCCGGCGATGTTGCCGATCCTCGACGAGCGGAAGATCTCCCGGATCTCGGCCTGGCCCAGGCTGACCTCCTCGAACTCCGGCTTGAGCATGCCCTTGAGCGCCGCCTCGATCTCCTCGATGGCCTGGTAGATCACCGAGTAGTAGCGGATCTCGACGCCCTCGCGCTCGGCCAGCTCGGTCGCCTTGCCCTGCGGCCGAACGTTGAACCCGATGATGATCGCCTCCGAGGCAGCAGCCAGGTTGACGTTGGTCTCGGTGATCGCGCCGACACCGCGGTCGATGACCCGCAGCGAGACGTCCGCGCCCACGTCGAGGGCTGCGAGCGCGTCCTCGAGCGCCTCCACCGAGCCGGACACGTCGCCCTTGAGGATGAGCAGCAGCTCGTCGGTGCCGTCCTTCTCCATGCTGGACATGAAGTCCTCGAGCGTCCGCCGGCCCGTGCGCTGGGCCAGCAGCGCATTGCGCTCCCGGGACTCGCGCCGCTCTGCGATCTGCCGGGCGATCCGGTCGTCCTCCACCACCATGAGGTTGTCACCGGCCCCGGGAACCGCCGTCAGGCCGAGCACGAGGACCGGGCGTGAGGGAGTCGCCTGTTCGATGTTGTTGCCGTGCTCGTCGAGCATCGCCCGGACCCGGCCGTACGCCGGGCCGACGACCACCGAGTCGCCGACCTGGAGGGTGCCTCGTTGGATCAGCACGGTCGCGACCGAACCGCGTCCGCGGTCGAGGTGTGCCTCGATGGCGAGACCTTCGGCGGCCTGGTGCGGGTTGGCGCGCAGGTCCAGTGCGGCGTCGGCGGTCAGCACGACCGCTTCGAGCAGGTGGTCGAGACCGGTCTCGGCCCGGGCGGAGACATCGACGAACATCGTGTCGCCGCCGTACTCCTCCGGCACCAGGCCGTACTCGGTGAGCTGGCCGCGGACCTTGGTCGGGTCGGCGTCCGGCTTGTCCATCTTGTTGACCGCCACGACGATCGGCACCTGGGCCGCCTTCGCGTGGTTGAGCGCCTCGACGGTCTGCGGCATGACGCCGTCGTCGGCGGCTACGACCAGCACCGCGATGTCGGTCGCCTGCGCGCCGCGGGCCCGCATGGCGGTGAACGCCTCGTGCCCCGGGGTGTCGATCAGCGTGATGCGCCGCTCGACACCGTCGACCTCGGTCGCGACCTGGTAGGCACCGATGTGCTGGGTGATCCCACCGGCCTCCTTGTCTACCACGTTGGCGTTGCGCAGCGCGTCGAGGAGCTTGGTCTTTCCGTGGTCGACATGTCCCATGACAGTGACCACCGGTGGCCGCGCCTCGAGGTCCGCCTCGCCGCCGATGTCCTCACCGAACGCCAGGTCGAAGCTCTCCAGCAGCTCCCGGTCCTCGTCCTCGGGGGAGACAACCGAGATGGTGTAGTTCAGTTCCGCTCCGAGCAGCTGCAGCGTCTCGTCGTTGACCGACTGGGTAGCGGTGACCATCTCACCAAGATGGAACAAGACCTGCACCAGCGACGCCGGGTCGACGCCGACCTTCTCGGCGAAATCGGTGAGCGAGGCGCCACGCGCCAACCGCACGATCTCGCCCTCGCCCTTGCGGACGCGGACGCCACCGACGCTCGGCGCCTGCATGTTGTCGAACTCCTGGCGCTTGGCTCGCTTGGACTTGCGGCCACGGCGCACGGGCCCACCGGCACGCCCGAAGGCGCCCTGGGTACCACCGCGTCCACGCCCGCCGGCGCCGGGACGTCCGCCGGGACCTCCAGCAGGCCCGGACGGACCGCCGCCGAACCCGCCGGGGCGCCCGCCGGGCGCACCCGGTCGTCCCGGAGCAGCCGGTGCACCCGGTCGGCCACGGCCGGGCGGCCCCGCGACTCGTCCGCCAGGCCCCGGTGGGGACTGCTTGGGCATCATTGCGGGATTTGGACGCGGCATCCCGGGCCGCGGGGCGGGCCGGTCGCTGCGGCCCGGGGACAGACCGTCGCGGGCTGCCGGCGGTCGTTGCGGCAGCTCGCTGCCGCTGGGCGCGGGTCGTCCGGGGCGCTGCATCCCCTGGGGCGACGAGAACGGGTTGTTGCCCGGCCGGGGGGCGCCGGGGGGTCGGCTGGCCGGCCGGGGAGCCGGCCGCGGGGAGTCCGGACGGGGCGCGGGCGCGCTCAGCGGAGTGTCCTGCGTCGACTCGGGTGCTGGCGCGACACGGGGCGTATCGGCGACGGGTGGCTCCGACGAGCGAGCCGGCTCGGCGACCGGGGACACCGACCGGCCGGGTGGTGCCGCCACCGGAGTCTTGGCCGCTGTCTTCGGCGCCGGTGCCGGCGCACCGTTGGCGCCCAGCTTGTCGGCGAACGACTCCGACAGCTTGCGGACGACGGGTGCCTCGACCGTGGAGGACGCTGACTTGACGAACTCCCCCATGTCCTTGAGGGTCGCCAGGATCACTTTGCTTTCGACCCCGAACTCCTTGGCGAGTTCGTGAACTCGGACCTTTGCCACTGCTCTCCTTATTTCGGTCCGAGCCCTCGGGGGCGCCGGACCGTCACTCGACGTGCATGCTCATCTCGAAGAACTCATCGAGGGCTCATGAGGGCGTGCTCCGCTTCTGCTCTGTGCCGCCATCGGGCGATGGCGACGTCTGGTCGTGCCGTGCAGGTGGAACCGGGCCGGCATCGAGGGACCGCACGTGCGCGGACAGCCTCGAGTCGTCGATCGGGCCTTCGACCCGCAGCGCCCGGCCGAACGCCTTGCGACGTCGGGCCAGCTCCAGGCACATGACATCGGGATGCAAGTGCGCCCCGCGGCCGTGTGCCGATCCCCGCAGGTCCGGCGTCAGCATGGCAGTGACGCCGTCACTGACCGCGACGACCCGGATCAACTCAGTTCGTGGTGACCGCTCACGGCAGCCAACACACGTACGCACCGGTCGCGCGGTTGTGCTGGCGGATGACGGAAGCGGCTGATCCACTTCGAGCAAGTCTAGCGGCTGGCGACGCGACCTTCGCCACACCCGGTCACCTGGTCGCCTCTGGAGGCTGCTGTGCGGCCGGCGCACGGGCCAGCTCAGGGGCCCGCTCAGGGGCCTGCTCAGGGGCAGTGTCGGACCGGATGTCGATCCGCCAGCCGGTCAACCGGGCCGCCAGCCGCGCGTTCTGCCCTTCCTTGCCGATCGCCAGGGAGAGCTGGAAGTCGGGCACGGTCACCCGGGCCGACTTGGCTGCCCAGTCGAGGACCTCGACGTTGTTGACGCGGGCAGGTGACAGCGCGTTCCCGACAAAGACATCAGGCTCCTCGGAGTAGTCGATGATGTCGATCTTCTCGCCGTGCAGCTCGTTCATGACATTGCGCACGCGCGCGCCCACCTGACCGATGCAGGCGCCTTTGGCGTTGACCCCGGCGACAGTGCTGCGCACCGCGACCTTTGACCGATGACCGGCTTCGCGGGCGATGGCGACGATCTCCACGGTGCCGTCGTGGACCTCCGGCGCCTCCAGGGCGAACAGCCGCTTGACCAGGTTTGGGTGGGTGCGCGAGACCATCACCTGCGGCCCACGCATCCCCTTGCGGACACTGACCACTATGCATTTGATCCGCATCCCGTGCTCGTAGCGCTCGCCCGGCACACGTTCGGCCATCGGCATCAGCGCCTCCAGCCGGCCCAGGTCGACGAGCACGTCACCGGGTTCGCGGCCCTGTTGGACGGTGCCCGAGACGATGTCGCCCTCTTTCTCGGAGAACTCCCCGAACTTCTGCACGTCCTCCGCGTCGCGAAGCCGCTGCAGGATCACCTGGCGGGCCGTGGTCGCAGCGATCCGCCCGAAGCCGGTGGGCGTGTCGTCGTGTTCGCCCAGCACGGTGCCGTCCTCGGCGCGCTCGACCACCAGCACGCTGACATGCCCGGACTTGCGATCAAGCTGGACCCGTGCATCAGCCGAGGCGCCCTCCCCGCGGGCGTAGGCGACGAGCAGCGCCTGCTCGATCGCGTCGACCACCACCTCGAACGGAATGTCCTTCTCCCGCTCGAGGCTGCGCAGGGCGGCGATGTCGATGTCCATCTGCTTCAGGCCTCCTTGCGGTTGAGCTCCACTTGCACCCGGGCGTTGGCGAGATCCGCGTACGCCACTGCCCGTTCGGTGCCGTCGACGTCCAGGATGACCACCCGGTCGTCGTTGCGCAGCACCCGTCCGGTCAGCATCGACCCGTCGGCCAGGGCGGCCTGCACGAGCCGGCTGACGTTTCGGCGCCAGTGCCGCGGCAGGGTCAGTGGCCGGTCGACACCGGGAGAGCTGACCTCCAACGTGTACGCCGACTCCCCCATCACCTCATCGGCGTCGAGGGCAGCCGAGAGAGCACGGGTCGCCTCGGCGAGGTCATCGAGGGTGACGCCACCGTCCTTGTCCACGAGCACCCGCAGGACGCGTCGCCGCCCAGCCGCCGCCACCTGCACCGCCTCGAGGTCCAGGCCCAGCTCCTGAGCTCCCGGCGCCAGCACGTCCTCGACCTGGTCGGGAGTGGGAGTGGGGCTCACAGCGACCTCCTCGAGTGTGCATTTGTCCGCGGACACGTCCGCGGGTGCTGCGCCGATCACCCTAGTACGTCAGATCGCGCGGGTGGCCGGGCTTGGTCCGCCCGAGTAGCCACGTTGACGCCAGATCCGTTCGGGGCGGCTCGGGTAGCGTCGGCTCGTGCAGCAGCCCGAGGTGAGCCGACGCGCGTTCGTCGGCGCAGCCGGCGTGGCGATCGGTGCCGGTCTCACCGGCTGCACGGGCAGCCCCGTTATCACAGGTCCGCGCCCAAGCGTCACCGGTTCGACCGCCACGACCAGCGTCCCAAGCGGCGACGACCACCGGGTGGCCTCCGCGCTCCTCGACCTGCAGAGGTTGGCGGCCCGCTACACGGCCACCGCACAGGTGCACCGGAGCCTGCGGGCGCCGCTGCGGCCGTTGCGGCGGCAGCTGGCCGAGCAGGCGACGGTGCTCGGCGGCACCCTCGACGCGCGACCGCTGCGGCGCACACCACAGGTGCCCTCGTCCGGCCGCGCGCTCCGGGCACTTCAGGACGCGGAGCGCCGAGCCGGCGCGGCCCGGCGCATCGACGCGCTGGCGGCCGTCTCGGGGCAGCTCGCCCGCCTGCTGGCCGCCCTCGCCGCCAGTCACGCGCAGCACGTCGTCGTGCTCACTGAGGCGCTGGCGCATTCATGACCCGGGACCGGGGGACGGCCGCGCTGCAGCAGATGCTGGCCGCCGAGCACGCCGCGGTCTATGCCTATGAGGCGGTGGCTGGGCGAATGGCCGTGGGCTCGGCACGGGGCCGGTTGGCGGTCGAGTGCTTCGCGGTCCACCGCGACCGCCGAGACCGACTGGTCGCCGTCCTCCGCAGCCGGGCGGTGCAGCCGGTGGCCGCGCGACCGGGATATCTCTTGCCGAAACCGGTCGGCGGCCGCGCCGCCGCGGCCGCCGTCTCACGAAAGGTCGAGGACCGCTGCGCCGTGGTCTATGCCACCGTTGTCGCCGCAACAACCGGTGCCGACCGGCGCCTCGGCATCGACGCGCTGGTCGACGCCGCCACCCGTGGAATGGCATGGGGTTCCCCAGCGACCGCCTTTCCCGGCGTCGGACCAACGTGACGCGGCCGTACCTCACCGTGCCGGTCGGGTTCGCCGAGGAGACCGAGCTGCGCGAAGGTCCGGCGGCCCGGCCTTGGCTGGCTGCGCTGCCCGTGGTTCTCGAGGAGCTGTGCGGCGAGTGGGAGCTCGCGCCGCAGGGACCGCCCTGGCACGGCTATGTCGCCGTGGTCGTCCCGGTGCTGGACGCCATGGGCACTCCCGCCGCCCTCAAGGTCAGCTGGCCGGGCCCGGACCAGGCGCCGGAGGCGCCCACGCTGCGGGCATGGGACGGCGCAGGAGCCGTCCGCCTGCTGCGTCATGACGCTGCCCGCTGGGCCCTGCTGCTCGAACGGCTCGACGGCAACCGCGACCTGAGCGCCGAGCCACTCGATGAGGCAATCGGCACCATCGGTTCGTTGCTGTCCCGGCTGCATGGCGCGACCGGCGCGGATGAGATCCCGCACCTGCGGGAGACAGCCGCACGCTGGGTCGACGAGATACCCGCGGGCTGGGCCGCAGCGCACCCACCGTGGCCGGCCGCCCTGCGAGACGAGGTCGTGGACACCTGCCATGCGCTGGGCCGGGCCGCACCGGACAAGCTGTTGCACGTGGACCTGCACTTCGACAACGTGCTGGCGGCCGAGCGCGAGCCGTGGCTGGCTATCGATCCCAAGGGGCTGGTGGGCGACCCGGCGTTCGAGTCGGTGGCGGTGCTCTGGAACCGGGTCGAGGAGTACGGCGGGGACGCCCGGGCCGTCCGCCGCCGGCTGGACCAGTGGTGCGAGGCGGCGGGCATCGACCGCGCTGCGGCGCGCGCCTGGGCCATCGCCCGGATCGTCGAGGATGCCCTGGACCGGTTGCTGGGCGCCGCTGGGGACGAGAACGACGTCAGCACGCACCAGTTGCTGGTCGCGGCCTTGAGTTGAGCCGTGGCGTCGTCACGGTGTCGCGGAAGTGGCGCCGGCGAGGGAGCCCAGCCCCAGCCCGCCCGGAATGTTCAGACCGGACACCCGCCAAACGCCATCGGACTGCGTGAGGTCCAAGGAGAGGACGACCCGCGTCCCCTGAACGGTCACGGGGAAGCTCGCTGTTGCGCTCGTCGGCTGCGAGTCGGTGATGGTGACGTCTCCGGCCTCGACGTTGAGCACCGACAGCGCCGAGATCATGAGCCCACTGGAACCGCCGTCGCAGGGCAGTGATCCGGCGAACTCGTCGGTGGAGGCCTTGGTGAGACCGTCGCAGTCTCCATTGACCAGTGCGTCGCGGAAGGTCTCGGCGGCTTCCTGCGGGGTCTGCGCGCCCGAGGCACCGCGCAGCAGCAGGTAGGCGACGACTGCTCCCGCAGCAAGCAGCAGCACGCACGCCCCGACCAGCCAGCTGAACCACCGGCCGTGCTTGGGCGGCCGCGCCACGTAACGCGGTGCTTCGGCGAAGCTGGGACGCGCGGTGGCGGCCGACTCAGCGCTAGACGGCCCGGCGCTCGACGGCCCGGCGCTCGACGGCTCGGCGCTAGACGGCCCTGGCGGACCGGCTGGCACGTCGCTCATGAGCACATCGTCGTCTGAGGTTGTCGGCCGGACAAGTCACCGGCCCAGGTCCACAGCTAGCTGCCGTCGGCGGTCCGCCACCTGGACACCACCTCGTGGACCTCGCCCAGACGTTGCACGACAGCATCCGGCTGGCCCTGCGTGTGACCAACCTGGTCCCGAGGAATCTCACTGTGCGGAAGCCAGACGGTACGCATGCCGGCGTTGCCGGCACCCCAGATGTCGTCGAACAGCCGATCACCGACGAAGACACACCGTGCCGGATCGTCGACCCCCACCGCCTCGTGGGCCGCGGTGAAGGCCGCCGGGTGCGGCTTGGTCCACGGCAGCTCGCTGGTGTAGACGGCTCCGTCGATCAGCTCCAGCAGCCCGTCGCGGGCGAAGATCTCCTCGTGCCAGGCCCGCGGCCACACGGTGTTGGACAGCACTCCGATGACCAGCCCGTCGGCGTGCAGCCGATGCAGCAGCGGCGCGACATCCGGGTCGGCAGCGGTGGCCGGCTCCCAGAACGCGCGGTACGCATCGGCGTGGTGCGGCTGCGGCTGCAGACCGGCCAGCTCGCAGATCTCTTCGAACGTCGCACTGCGATGCTCGTCCCGAGAGCGTGCCCACACCGACTCCGCTGCCTCGAGCAGTGCGGAGGTCAGCTGCTCCACGTCCGCCACGCCGGACACCGAGGCGAGCGACCGCCACTCGTCGCGGTAGTCGACGGTGCGCCAAGGGGTCAGCGTGCCGCCCCAGTCGAAGATGACGGCCTCAATCGGCACGCACTACCTCGGCGATCCGTCCGACCGCCTCGGCCACCGGGACCGACTCGCGCTCGTCGCTGCGCCGGTCCTTGATCTCGATCAACCCCTCGCTGAGGCCCCGGCCCACCACGACGATCGTCGGGACCCCGATCAGCTCGGCGTCGGCGAACTTCACACCGGGTGACACCTTGACCCGGTCGTCGTAGAGCACGGTGACCCCGCGGGCGTCGAGCTCGGTGACGATGCGCTCGGCCTCGGCGTAGACGGCGGGAGCCTTGCCGGTGGCCACCAGGTGCACGTCGGCCGGCGCCACCTCCCGGGGCCAGATGATGCCAGCGGCGTCATGGGAGTTCTCGACGATGGCGGCGACCGCACGGGTCACGCCGATGCCGTAGGAGCCCATCGTCACGGTGACGAGCCTGCCCGACTCATCGAGCACCCGCAGGTCCAGCGCCTCGGCGAACCGGCGACCGAGCTGGAAGATGTGACCCATCTCGATGCCGCGGGCTAGCACCAACGTGCCGCCGTCGACCGGGCAGGTGTCCCCCTCTCGGACCTCGGCCGCCTCGATCATGCCGTCCGGACTGAAGTCGCGGCCGACCACCAGGTCGATGACATGGCGGCCGTCGACGTCGGCCCCGGTCACCCACCGGGTGCCCTCGACCACCCGTGGGTCGACGAGGTAGCGCACGTGGGAGGGCAGCTGCTCCCCGAGGACCCCCGGCCCGAGGTAGCCCTTGACCAGCGCCGGGCGGGCGGCGAAGTCGCCGTCGGTGAAGGGCTCCACCTCCGCGGGCTCGACCTGGGCCTGTAGCCGCTTCAGGTCGACCTCCCGGTCACCGGGGACGCCGACCGCCAGCGGCTCGCGCTGCCCACCGGGATGCAGGAGGGTGACCAGCACGTTCTTCAGCGTGTCCGCGGCCTCCCACGGGCGATCCTGACGCGGGAACGCCTCGTTGAGGTGCTCCACGAGCGTGCTGATCGTCGGGGTGTCGGGCGTCTGCTCGACGTGCGCGGCCGGCGCGTCGTCGTGCACCATGGGCGCCGGTGCCGCCACGCGCACGGCCTCGACGTTGGCGGCGTAGTCGCACGTCGTGCACCGCACGTAGGTGTCCTCGCCGTTGGCCGCAGTGACCAGGAACTCCTCGCTGGCTGAGCCGCCCATGGCCCCTGACATCGCGGCCACGATCACGTAGTCGAACCCCAGCCGGTCGAAGATCCGCACGTACGCCCGCCGATGCGCGGCGTAGGAGGCGAGGAAGTCCTCGTCGCTCACGTCGAAGGAGTAGGAGTCCTTCATCACGAACTCGCGTCCGCGCAGGATGCCGGCGCGGGGACGCGGCTCGTCGCGGTACTTGGTCTGGATCTGGTAGAGCGAGAGCGGCAGGTCCTTGTAGGAGGAGTACAGGTCCTTCACGAGCAGCGTGAACATCTCCTCGTGCGTCGGCCCGAGCAGGTAGTCGGCATCCTTGCGGTCCTTGAGCCGGAAGATGTTGTGGCCGTAGTCGCTCCAGCGGTTGCTCGCGTCGTAGGGCTCGCGCGGAAGCAGCGCCGGGAAGTGCACCTCCTGCGCGCCGATCGCGTCCATCTCCTCGCGGACGATGCGCTCGACGTTGCGCAGCACGCGGTAGCCCAGCGGCAGCCACGAGTAGATCCCCGGCGCTGCCCGGCGGACGTAGCCGGCGCGCACCAGCAGCTGGTGGCTCGGCACCTCTGCGTCGGCGGGGTTGTCGCGCAGGGTCCGCACGAACAGCGTGGACATCCGCAGGGACACGAGAGCTCCTTCGGCGGGCGGCGGTCCCGGCAGCCTATCGGGGCCGGCGCGACGTCTCATCCGAGAAACGACCGGCCTCGGATCGGCCGCGTCAGTGCGCCATCCGCAGGCCGTCGTGTCGAGCCCCGAGGCTGAAGACGTCCGCCCGTACGTGGGCTATCACGTCGCGCAGCTGGGGGCGCAGGGCCGGGTCGGTGGACGGGTCGGCCAAGGCCGCGGGGGCGTCGAGCACCCGCATCGGCGTCGTCGGGGAGTACGGCGTGATCATCGTCGGCACGAAACGGGCCCGCGTCACCTGGAAGCCACCGTCGGGCTGCTCGACGAAGGTGAATTCGGCGGTCACACCGCGATAGGTCTCCGGCTGGCTGGTCAGCTGCTGGGCGACGAAGTTGCCGAGACCGTAGGCCACCCAGGTGCCGTGGATGACGTCGAACGGCTGCACCACGTGCGCATGGTGCCCGTAGACAAGATCGATGTCCGGCGATCGGGTCAGCGCGTCGTAGACCCGCAGCTGCTGGTCGTTGGGAGCCGTCTGGTACTCGTTGCCCGCGTGCAGCGCGACCATGACGATGTCGGCACCCTCGCTGCGGGCCTGGTGGGCGTCGGACAGGATCTGGGAGGCGTTGATGAGCGGGACCGACCACGGCCGCCTGCTCGGGATCGGCAGACCGTTGGTGCTGAAGGTGTAGCTGAGCAGCGCTACCGAGACGCCGCCGACGTCCATCAGCAGCGGGGTCCGCGACTGTCGGCGCGTGGTGGCGGTGCCCGCGTGCGCGATCCCTGCCGCGTCAAGGTCGGCCAGCGAGCGCCTGATGCCCGCGAAGCCCTGGTCGACGCTGTGGTTGGAGGCCGTCGTGCAGGCGTCGATGCCCGCCCACTTCAGCGCCGGCACCACCTGAGGCGGTGCCGAGAAGATCGGGTAGCTCAGGAAAGGGCCGCGTGGCTTCGCGAGGGGGGTCTCGAGATGGCAGATCGCGAGATCGACGTGCTGGTAGACCGGACGCATGCCGGCGATGACCCGGCGATACTCCATTCCCTTGCGGCCCTCGGCGAGCGCGTCGGCGTGCGCGGACTCCCAGACACCGCTGTGGATCAGCACGTCCCCCGACATCGCGACAGTCACCCGCCGCGGCCGCGCGGGCTGCGTCGGCGCGGTGGCGCCACCGGGCGCCGAGGATGCTGTGGCCGAGGGCGTGGCCAGCGTCGACGGCGTGGTGGACGGCGCCGGTGGAACAGCTGCCGGGTGCGCTGAGCAGCCAGCCATGAGCAGGGCGGCGACCGCCGCGGTCCCGGCCGTCGCTTTGCGCAGGCCGCCGGAAGTGCGTCGTGGTCTCATCAGAACAGGATCGTGGCAAACGTGGCCAGCTGTCGGAACCCGGCCCGTTCGTACGCCCGGCGCGCCGCAGTGTTTGCGGCGTTGACGTAGAGGGAGACGATCGGGGCGATCTCGCGCAACGCGATGTCGAGCACCGCGGCCATGGCCGGAGCCGCGATGCCACGCCCACGGTGCGCCGGGTGGACGTAGACCCCCTGCACCTGACAGGCCGCCCGGGTCGCCAGGCCGACCTCGGCCTTGAAGACCACCTCACCGTCGTCGATGCGGGCGAAGGACCAGCCGCGGGTGATCAGCCGCGCAACGCGGGCGCGGTAGTGGCTGGCGCCGTCGGCCTCCGGTGAGACGCCGACCTCCTCGAGGAACATCGCCACGCTGGACGGGTACAACAGCTCGAACTCGTCGAGCAGCACGCGGCGTACGCGCGGGTCCGGCCGGATCGCCGGCGGCGCGGCGGCGACCAGGAACGGCTGGTCGGCGCGAACCTCCCGGGCCGGCCCCCACGCGGGCTCGAGCCGGTCCCACATCGGCAGCACCGCCTCGGCCAGACCGACGACCGACGAGGAGGTCCGGGGGGCGGCGGCCGCCCGCTGCGCGAACGCCCTTGCGGCATCGGGTGTCGCCTGCACTGGAACCAGGTTGGCGCCGACGTGGCAGGCCGAGACGAGCTCGCCCTGGTCGTCGACGTAGCCCCACAACGGTGCCCCGAGCCGGTGCGTGTCCAGTCCGGTGGTCTCGACCCGATAGTCCACGAAGGCGTTGACCACCGGGTCGTGGTGCAGCAGCTGCCGCATCCGGGCCAGGTCGGGCGGACCGAGGAGCTGCAGCCCGGGGGTGGTGCGCAGCACTGCCCCTCCCCTCCTCCGTCGGCGCAAGCGTAACCGGCGCCCGCGGCGACGCCCTATTCTCGTCGGCGTGGAGGACACCACGCCCGATCCGGACCCGTCGACCGCATCGACGACACCCGACCGGTCGAGCACTCCTTCGGCTGTCCGTCCACCGCTGACCGGAAGCACCGTCCGCCACGGCGGTGGTTCGCTGCTCGCCACGTACGGGCTGACTGCTCTTGCGCTGGTCCTGCCGGGCAGCAGCATGTGTCTTCTCGGCCGGCGCAAGCTGGGAGTCCCGGTGCTTGGGTTCTACCTCGCCGGCGTGGCAACGCTGGCCTACCTGCTCCTGGAACGGCGCGCCGCCCTGCTCCGGGCGTTCGTGCGGCCGGCCTGGCTCACCGTGACGATCGTCGGGCTCCTGATCGGTTTCGTGTGCTGGGCCCTGGTCGTGACGGTCAGCCACCTGATGGCCCGCCCAGGGGGCCTGACCCGTGTGCAGCGGCTTGGTGCCACCTCGTTCCTGGTACTGACCTGCGTCGCACTGGCGGTCCCGTTCGGGGTGGCGATCCGCTACGCCTCCGCCCAACGGGCCTTCATCTCCGACGTGTTCAGGTCCGCCGCCGGCTCCAACAGCGCCACCCGGCCGCTCGGCGCGACGGCCGCCGACCCCTGGCACGGGAAGGACCGCGTCAACGTCCTGCTGATCGGTAGTGACGCTGGCCCGGAGCGCGAGGGCACCCGCACCGACTCCATGATCGTCGCCAGCATCGACGTCCACACCGGCAACGTCGTGCTGTTCAGCCTGCCGCGCAACCTCGAACACGTACCGTTCCCGGCCGGCACCCCCCTGCACCGGCTGTACCCGAGCGGGTTCACCGGGCCCGGCGACCCGCTTGAGTGGATGCTGAACGCTGTGTACGGCAAAGTGCCCGAGCTGCACCCCGGCGTCCTGGGCAAGAGCGACAACGAGGGGGCCGACGCTCTCAAGCTGGCCATCAGCGGGGCACTCGGCATCCCGATCGACTACTACGTCCTGGTCGACCTCAACGGCTTCGTGCAGCTCGTCGACGCGATGGGTGGGGTCACGGTCAACGTGGACGAGCCGATTCCCATCGGCGGCGTGACCGGTGTGCGGCCGCCAGAAGGCTACATCTCACCCGGACCGGACAAGCATCTCGACGGCTACCACGCGCTGTGGTTCGCCCGCGGACGCTACGGGCTCGACGACTACGACAGGATGCGCCGACAGCGCTGCCTGATGGCCGCGGTCATCCACCGTGCGGATCCGATCACGTTGCTCACGCATTACGCCAAGATCCTCGACGCCGGGCGCAAGATCATCCAGACCGATGTGCCGTCCGAGTTGCTGCCGGCCTTCGTGGACCTTGCGCTCAAGGTCAAGGACGCCAAGGTTCGCAGCGTCGTGTTCGCGCGATCCAACCAGTTCGCGCCGGACTCGCCCGACTACCACTGGGTGCACTCGGTGGTCGCCAAGGCCATCCAGACGTCCGGCGGCGGAGGCAACGGCGGTGGCGGCCACCGAAAGCACTCGCTGGCGCAGGCCCCGGCGGACGCTTGCGCGTACGTCCCGGTCAGCTGAGCGGAGCAAACAGCGCGGTGGCGCCGTCGCCGCAGGCCGCTGAACACCGACTGGGGAAACCCTCACCATTCCGAGCTGGCCACAGGGGACCCCTACGCCAATAGGTTTGGTGCAGGGCTCCCCAGTGACATCGGGGGCGTGGGTCGTGGCGTCCGGGGGGTCAGCCGGCGGTGACGACCGGGCTGCCGGCGGGCGGGCCGTCGGCGGACTCAGCCAGCTCGTCGGCGAGACGCATGGCCTCCTCGATCAGGGTCTCGACGATCTGCGACTCGGGAACTGTCTTGATCACCCGGCCGCGCACGAAGATCTGGCCCTTGCCGTTGCCCGAGGCCACCCCGAGGTCGGCCTCGCGCGCCTCGCCGGGGCCATTGACGACGCACCCCATGACCGCCACTCGCAGCGGCACCTGCATGCCCTCGAGCCCGGCGGTCACCTCGTCAGCGAGCTTGTAGACGTCGACCTGCGCGCGCCCACACGAGGGACACGACACAATCTCGAGCTTGCGTGGCCGCAGGTTCAGCGACTGCAGGATCTGCAGCCCTACCTTGACCTCTTCGACCGGAGGCGCCGACAGCGAGACCCTGATCGTGTCTCCGATGCCGGCCCCGAGCAGCGCCCCGAAGGCGACCGCCGACTTGATGGTGCCCTGGAAGGCCGGACCCGCTTCGGTGACGCCGAGGTGCAACGGCCAGTCCCCCCGCGCGGCGAGCATCTCGTAGGCACGCACCATGACGACCGGGTCGTTGTGCTTGACCGAGATCTTGAAGTCGTGGAAGTCGTGCTCCTCGAACAGCGACGCCTCCCAGACCGCGGACTCGACCAGCGCCTCCGGCGTGGCCTTGCCGTGCTTGGCCAGCAGCCGCGGGTCCAGCGAACCGGCGTTGACGCCGATCCGGATCGAGACGCCGGCATCGCGCGCAGCTGCCGCGATCTGCTTCACCTGGTCGTCGAACGCCCGGATGTTGCCCGGGTTGACGCGTACGGCGGCGCAGCCGGCGTCGATGGCGGCGTAGACGTACTTCGGCTGGAAGTGGATGTCGGCGATCACCGGGATCTGCGACTTGTGGGCGATCGCAGGCAGCGCCTCGGCGTCGTCCTGGCTGGGGCAGGCCACCCGGACTATGTCGCAGCCGGTCGCGGTCAGCTCGGCGATCTGCTGCAGGGTGGCATTGACGTCGGTGGTGCGCGTCGTGGTCATCGACTGCACGGAGACCGGAGCGTCCCCGCCCACCAGCACCTTGCCGACGCGGATCTGTCGGCTGGATCGACGCGCCGCCAGGGTGGGCGGCGGCGCGGCGGGAAGTCCCAGATCGACCGGGGCGCTCATTGCAGCGGCACCGGGTTGACAATGTCGGCGTAGACCAGCAGCACGCCCATCACGACCAGTAGCGCGCCGACCGCGTAGGCGACGGGCAGCAGCTTGGCGACGTCGACATGGCCCGGATCCGGCCGTCCCCGGAGACGGGCCACCCCACGCCGGACGGCCTCCCACAACGCGCCCGCGATGTGTCCACCGTCGAGGGGCAGCAGCGGGATGAAGTTGAACAGGGCGACGAAGAGGTTCACCGCGCCGAGCAGGCCGAGCACGTTGGCGATCCGGTCTCCCCAGCTGACTGAGTTGAGCGTGACCACCTCGCCGGCGACCCGGCTGGCGCCGACGACGCTCATCGGGCTGTCCAGACTGCGCTTGCCCCCGAAGGCTGCCTGGGCCACCTGCACCAGCCGGTGGGGAAGGTCGATGATCGCCGAACCGGTCGCCTTCGTGTAGCCCCACATGTTCGAGGCGACGTAGCCGAGCCCGTGGCGCTCGGTCACCTCGGTCGGTGCGACCCCCAGGAAGCCGACGTCGACCGTGCCGGTCGAGCCGTCGAGGCTCTCCCTCGGTGAGACCAGCGTGTTCGTGTGCACCGTCAGGGGTTGCCCGTCGCGCTCGAGGCCGATCACGGCATCGCCGTTGTCGTTGGAACGGATCAGGTCGGTGAGCTGGTTCCAGCTCTGGATCGGGGTGCCGTTGAACGCGGTGATCGTGTCCCCAGGGCGCAACCCGGCCTGCGCCGGGGCCACCGGGTCGGCAGGGGAGCACACCCGTCCCTGCTCGGCGGCCGGGATCACGCAGGCCGACACCGAAGCGACGGTGGTTGTGGCCCGCGGAGCCCCGAAGCCCACGAACACCACGGTGAACAGGATCGTGGCGATGCCGATGTTGACCAGTGGTCCGCTGGCCATCACGATCAGCTTCTGCCACCACGGCTTGCGGTAGAACAGCCGGTGCTCGTCGCCGGGTCCCACCGTCTCGTACTCGGCGGCCCGCGCATCGGCGATCAGCTGGGTGAACATGCCGGTGTTGCTGCTACGCACCTTGGTCGGGTCGGCGCCGGGCGCCGGGGGCAGCATGCCGACCAGCTTGACGTAGCCACCGAGCGGGACTGCCTTGATCCCGTACTCGGTCTCGCCGCGTCGCACCGACCAGACGGTGCGACCGAAACCGACGAAGTACTGGGTGACCTTGATGCCGAACTTCTTGGCCGGCCACATGTGGCCCACCTCGTGCAGGGCGATCGAGCCCAGGACACCGAGGAAGAACGCCACCACGCCGAGCGCGTAGATCACGGCGTTCATGGGGGCAGGCTCCCTCGTGCGGCTGGTCGGCAGGTCAGCGAGCGGTCAGCTCGGCGGTACGCCCGCGGGCCCAGGCGTCGGCGCCAAGCACATCGTCGACCCGCACCGGCGACTCCCAGCCTACGTCGTGCCCCGCCCCGCCCCGGGTGGAGTCGAGGTCGGCTTCGCGAAGATGTTCGGCCAGCACTGCTGCGACCGTGTCGACGATGCCGAGAAACGGCAGCCGTCCGTCCAGGAAGCGCTCCACGCAGACCTCGTTGGCTGCGTTGAGCACCGCGGGCGCGGTACGCCCCGCCGCGCCGGCCCGTCGCGCCAGGGCGACGGCTGGGAAGGACGAGCCGTCGAGCGGGGCGAACTCCCACGTCGCCGGTCGGGTCCAGTCACAGCCGGCGGACGCGCCCGGAACCCGGTCGGGCCAGGCCAGCGCCAACGCGATCGGCAGCCGCATGTCGGGTGGGGACGCCTGCACGAGTGTGGACCCGTCGACGAACTCGACCATCGAGTGCACCATCGACTGCGGGTGCACCACGACCTCGATGCGGTCATAGCCGATCTCGAAGAGGAGGTGCGCCTCGATCACCTCGAGCCCCTTGTTCATCAGCGTGGCGCAGTTGACGGTGATCACCGGCCCCATGTCCCACGTCGGGTGCGCGAGCGCGTCCTGCGGGGTGACGTCGGCGAGGCTGTCTCGAGAGCGACCACGAAAGGCGCCGCCGCTGGCCGTGAGCACCAGCCGGCGTACGTCGTCGGCCCGCTCGCCTCGCAGCGCCTGCGCCAGCGCGGAGTGCTCGGAGTCGACCGGCACGAGCTGTCCCGGCTTGGCCGCGTTCTTGACTATGTCGCCGCCAATGATCAGCGACTCCTTGTTGGCCAGAGCCAGCGTCGTGCCGGCCGCCAACGCGGCCAGGGTGGGCAGCAGCCCGACCGACCCCGTCATGCCGTTGAGCACGACGTCGGCCTCCAGCGCAGCCACCTCGGCCGCGGCCTGCGGCCCGACCAGCAGCCGGGGCAGCGCGAAGTCAGCCGTCGCGAAGCCTCGACGCTGCGCCTCGGCGTACAACGCGAGCTGCACGTCCTGCGCGGCGCTGCCCTTGCTGACCGCGACGACCGGGACCGAGAAGTCGATGGCCTGGCGGGCCAGCTGTTGTGGCCGGGTCCCGGCGGCGGCCAGCCCGACGACCCCGAACCGGTCACGGTTTCGAGCTATGACGTCGAGCGCGGAGGTGCCGATCGAGCCGGTCGAGCCGAGGACGACGACGTTGCGCCGCGCGAGGTGCCGGGAGCTCAGCATGCCTCAGTGTCGCACTGGTCGCTCAGGCTGACTTGAGCTCGCTGCGCAGCACCCGCCACCAGCCGATCGCCAGCGGGAGCGCGATCCAGACCAGCGTCGTGACCGCCAGCTGCGCCCAGTTCTCGGCGGTCATGTGATGGGCGAACAACGGCTGCTGGGCGGTGCCGAGATCGACCCACGGCGCGATGTCTCGCAGCGAGGCCACCAGGTTGAACAGCAGGCTCCACGCGATCGGCAGCGCGAAGTAGGTGACGATCGCGGCCGCGCTGTTGAGCAGCAGCATGCCGAACGCGACGCCTTGGATCAGCCCCTGCAGCTGACCGACGGTGATGTCGAGGAAGCCTTCTGCACCGAACGTCCAGCTGCTGTCGGTGCCTCGGAACGCCATCGCCAGCAGGTTGCCGAGGGCTGCCGCGGAGAACGCGATCATCAACGCGATGATCCCCATGATCACCGTCGCGACGAGCTTCGCCACCAGCACGCGGGCCCGGCTAGGGACCAGCGTGAAGGTGACCAGGCCGGTCCGCTGGCTCCACTCACTGGTGACGACCAGGATGCCGAGAACCGGCAGCAGGATGCCCTGCGGGATGCCGGCGAACCCGGTGAAGTTGTCGTAGGTGAGCTCGCTCGCCTTCGCGGTGAACAACGCGATGACGACGACCAGCACGGTGATCGCCGCAATGGCGATCAACAGCCACTTGCCGGCGCGGGTGTCGGTCAGCTTGCGCAGCTCAACCCGGATCAGCCGACCCATCGGCACCCCTGAGGAAGCCGATGTGCCCGCCGGCGAAGTCGCGTCGGTGGTCACGGTGGAGCTCATGCGGGCACCTCTTCACGTGCGTCGTCGGCGGTCAGCTGCAGGAACATCTCCTCGAGCCCGGCGCCCTCGGCCGGGCGCAGCTCCACCAGCGCGACGCCGGCAGCCGCGGCCGCCCGGCCCACCTGCTCCGGATCCGCCGAGGTCCGGAAACCACCACGGCTCGTGGGGTCGTGAGCTATGTCGGCCGTCGCCAGCGCGCGGGCCAGCGCCGAGTCGTCGACACTGCGTACGAGGGTGCCGGCGCCGGCGAGCAGCTCCTGCTTCGTCCCCTGGGCGACTATGCGGCCGCGGCCGATCACCACGAGCTGGTCGGCGATCACCTCGACCTCGTGCAGCAGGTGGGACGAGAGCAGCACGGTGCCGCCGCCCTGGGCGAAGCCCTGCAGCAGTCCGCGCATCCAGTGGATGCCCGCTGGGTCCAGCCCGTTGGCCGGCTCGTCGAGGACGAGCACCCTCGGTTCGCCGAGCAGGGCATGCGCGATGCCGAGCCGCTGGCGCATGCCGAGTGAGTAGTTACCGACGCGGCGCTTCGCCTCGGTGGGGGTGAGGCCGACCAGCTTCAGCATCGCGGCCACCCGGTCATCGCCAAGGCCCATCACCATGGCACCGAGCTTGAGCACCTCACGGCCGGTGCGCCCGGCGTGCTGGGCGGAAGCGTCGAGCAGCACTCCCACATGCCGGCCGGGGTTGGGCAGCTGGGCATACGGCACACCGAGCACCGTCGCGTGGCCCCTGGTCGCTGGGGTGAGACCCACCAGCATCCGCATAGTGGTCGACTTGCCCGCCCCGTTCGGACCGAGGAAACCGGTGACCGAGCCCGGCTGCACCGTGAACGACACGTCGTCGACAGCTGTGTGTGCGCCGTAGCGCTTGCTGAGTCCCTCGACAACGATCACGGCAACCATCGTGCCGGGGAGCCGGGTCGCGCGGCACCTTACATCCGTAACGACTCACCCGTGTGTCTGCGGTAACTTCGCTCGGGTCGTACCGCACCTAGCTGGAGGAACCCGTGGGCGCTCTGTGGCATCCGTTCTCCGATATGGGCCGCGTCGAACGCGACGGCGAGCTCGTCATCACCCGCGGGGAGGGCTCGTACGTCTGGGACGTCGAGGATCGGCGCTACCTGGACGCCACAGCGGGGCTGTGGTTCGCCAACATCGGCCACGGCCGACGCGAGGTCGGGGCAGCCGTGGCCGACCAGATCAGCCGGATCGCCGCGTACTCGACCTTCGGCGACAACACCGTCGACATCACCGTGCGGCTGGCCGAGCGGCTCGCTGCCATCGCGCCGGTGCCCGAAAGCAAGGTGTTCTTCACCTCCGGCGGCTCGGACTCGATCGACACCGCCGCGAAGCTCACCCGCCGCTACTGGCATGAGCGCGGAAGGCCCGGCAAGCGCGTGGTGATCGGCCGGTCGAAGGCCTACCACGGCATGCACGTGGCCGGCACCGCGCTGGCCGGCATTCCGGGCAACCGGGAGGGTTACGGCGAGCTGATGGCCGACGCCGCCACCGTCGAGTGGAGCTCGGGCAAGGCGCTGGCCGAGCTGGTCGAGTCGATCGGCGCGGAGTCGGTTGCGGCCTTCTTCTGCGAGCCGGTCATCGGCGCCGGCGGCGTGTACGCGCCACCACCGGGCTATCTCGAGGAGGTGCGGTCCATCTGCCGCGACAACGACGTGCTGTTCGTCGCCGACGAGGTGGTCACCGGCTTCGGGCGGATCGGCGGCTCCTGGTTCGCATCGGTCAAGTACGGCCTAGAACCCGACCTCGTGACGACCGCGAAGGGCCTCACCTCCGGATACGCACCGATGGGTGCGGTGTTGGTCGCCCCGCACGTCGCCGAGCCGTTCTTCGCACCCGACGCCGGTGTGTGGTGGCGGCACGGCTACACCTACTCCGGCCATGCCGCATCGGCGGCCGCCGCGCTGGCCAACCTGGACATCATCGAGCGAGAGCACCTGCTCGACGAGGCGTCGCGTCTCGAGGCCACGCTCCATCGTGAGCTGACCCCGCTGGCCGAGCACCCCCGCGTGGCGGAGGTGCGCAGCGGCGTTGGTGCGCTGGCGGCGGTCCAGCTCGTCGAGGCGAGCGAGTCGTTGCCACTGGCCAGAGCCCTGCGTGACCACGGCATCGCGACCCGCGCGGTCGGAGCCGGCGCCATCCAGGTGTCACCGCCGTTCGTGATGACCGACGACCAGGTCGTAACCCTCGCCGGCGCCATCCGGTCAGCCCTGGGCTGACAGTTCCTGCAGCCCCCAGGGCGCGCCGAAGTCGACGAGCAGGTCAAGGAACGGCTGCGCGTCGAACGCCTCCGGTCCCAGCACACCAGTGCCCTGCCAGGTGCCGCCGGCCAGCAGCTCGAGCGCAACGACGGGGTTGACCGCGGTCTGCCATACCACGCACTGGTGGCCGTACTCGCGCATCGACCAGTCGTTGTCGACGACTGAGTAGAGGTACGTCGAGCGAGGCCGACCGTCCTTGCCGGTGCCGGTGACCCACAGCCCGGCGCACGTCTTGCCGTGCATGTTGTCGCCGAGGCCGGCCGGGTCCGGCAGGCAGGCGGCGACCACGTCACGTGGGCTCACCGCGACGCCGCCGACCTTGACCTGGTCGGTACGGTCGAGTCCCAGCTTGTGCAGCGTCTTGAGCACGTCGATGAACTCGTCGCCGAGGCCGTACTTGAAGGTGGCCCGCCGGCAGTCCACCCACCGCGGCATCAGCAGCACCTCCTCGTGCTCGACGTTGACGCACTCGACGGCGCCGATGCCCTCGGGGAATTCGAAGATCTCCGGCTCGCTGAACGGTTCGGTCGTGAACCAGCCGCGGTCCTGCTCCCACACCACCGGCGGGTTGAGGCACTCCTCGATCGTGGTCCAGATCGAGAACGACGGCGCGAAGTCGTGACCATCCACGGTGAGGTTGGCGCCGTCACGCGTGCCCAGCTCGTCGATCTCGCTGAACAGGTGGTCCGCCGCGTAGCGCGCGAACACGTCGGACAGCCCAGGCTCCACGCCGATTCCCACCAGCGCCAGCCGTCCGGCGTCCTCCCACTGCGCCGCCTGGGCGAACTGCTCGTCCCCCAGCTTGACGCCGGGCCGCGCGTAAGGCTGCTCCGGGTGTGGTCGCGACAGGCTCATCGCCATGTCGAGGTAGTCGGCCCCGGCGGCCCGCGCGCCCTCGAAGATCGGCATCACGAACCGGGGGTCGACGGCGTTCAGCACGTGGGTGCTGCGATGCTCTCGGGCCAGCGCCGCGACGGACTCGGCGTCCGCGGCGTCGATCCGAGCCGCCTGGAAACGGGGATCTCCCACCGCGGCCGCGGCGCGCCGGGCCCTGCTCTCGTCGTAGTCGGCGATCACGACGGTCTCGAAGAAGTCGCGGCGCGCGGCGATCGAGACGAACGCCGAGCCGACTCCCCCGGCGCCCACCAGCAGGATCCGCATGCGAGCTCAGGCCTCGATGTTGGACATGACGTGCTTGACGCGGGTGTAGTCCGCGAAGCCGAGCATCGACAGGTCCTTGCCGTAGCCGGAGTGCTTGAAGCCGCCATGCGGCATCTCGGCCACGATCGGGATGTGGGTGTTGATCCACACGCACCCGAAGTCGAGCCGCTTGGCCATCCGCATGGCCCGCCCGTGGTCCTTCGTCCATACGCTGGACGCCAGCCCGTACTGCACTCCGTTGGCCCAGCGCACCGCCTCGTCCTCATCGTCGAACTGCTGGACGGTGATGACCGGGCCGAAGATCTCGTCCTGGATCGCCTCGTCCTGCTGCCGCAGGCCGGAGACGACCGTCGGTGCGTAGAAGTAGCCCCGCTCGCCGACCCGCGCACCGCCGGTGCGCAGCTCGGCGTGGTCGGGCAGCCGGTCGACGAAGCCACTGACCCGCGCGAGCTGCGCCTCGTTGTTGACCGGGCCGTAGAGCACGTCGTCATCGTCGGGTGCGCCGGTCTTGGTGGCCTTGGCCTGCTCGGTCAGCGCATCGACGAAGTCGGCGTGTACGCGCGGTCCGACGAGCACCCGGGTCGCGGCCGTGCAGTCCTGGCCGGCGTTGAAGTAGCCGGCCATCGCGATCCCCTCGGCGGCGGCGGCCACGTCGGCGTCGTCGAACACCACGACCGGCGCCTTGCCGCCGAGCTCGAGATGGACGCGCTTGAGGTCGTCGGCGGCCGAGCGGGCCACCTCGGTCCCGGCCCGGATCGAGCCGGTGATCGCGACCAGCTGTGGAGTCCGGTGGCTGACCAGAGCGCGCCCGGTGTCTCGGTCGCCGCAGATCACGTTGAAGACACCCGGCGGCAGGAACTCCGCGGCCATCTGCGCGAGCAGCGCCGACGAGGCCGGCGTGGTGTCGCTGGGCTTGAGCACCACCGTGTTGCCCGCAGCCAGGGCCGGCGCAATCTTCCAGATCCCCATCATCAGCGGGTAGTTCCACGGGGTCACCTGGGCCACCACCCCGATGGGCTCGCGGCGAATGAAAGACGTGTGGCCGCTCATGTACTCCGCCGCGGCCGCGCCTTCGAGCACCCTGGCGGCGCCGGCGAAGAACCGCACCTGGTCGACGGCCGGCGGAATCTCCTCCGCGGCGGTCAGCGCCAGCGGCTTGCCGGTGTCACGACTCTCCACGGCCACCAGCTCCTCGGCGTGGGACTCCATGGCGTCGGCCAGCCTGAGCAGCGCCCGCTGGCGCTCGCTGGGCGTGGTCTCGCGCCACTGCTCGAAGGCCCTCGCCGCCGCCGCCATGGCCCGGTCGACGTCGACCGGACCCGACATCGGCGCGGTGCCGTAGACCTCTCCGGTCGTCGGGTCGATGACGTCGTAGGCGGCGCCGTCGGCCGCCGGGACCGCGTCGTTGTCGATGACGTTGCTGATCGTGACCTTGTCGGGCATGGCTCTCTCCGGGTCGGTTGGCAGCGACGAACGCCATCCTGGCACGACATCCGTTGCGGACATAGCCCGGCAGAACCCGATTCGTTGCCAATCGGGCGCCGGAGCGAGCAGATCAGCCGCTCAGTGGTTCTTGAGCACGACAGGGGGAGCCAAGGCGGTGCGGCCATAGGCTGGCAGCTGCCCCCGAGCAGAGGAGCTGACGTGGCTGCACCGATCGCACCGATCGCGCCCCTGGATTTGTTCGCCATCGACGGGCTGCTCGACCAGGAGGAGCTGGCGATCCGCGACACCGTGCGCGAGTTCTGCGCCGACCGGATCCGTCCGCACATCGCCGAGTGGTTCGAGGCCGGTGACGTGCCGGCGCGCGAGCTGGCGCAGGAGCTGGGCAAGCTGGGTCTGCTCGGCATGCACCTGGAGGGCTACGGCTGCGCCGGCACCAACGCGGTGTCCTACGGGCTGGCCTGCATGGAGCTGGAGGCGGCCGACTCCGGCATCCGGAGCCTCGCGTCGGTGCAGGGGTCACTGGCGATGTTCGCTATCCGGCGCTTCGGCAGCGAGGACCAGCGCACGCGCTGGCTGCCTGCGCTGGCAGCCGGCGACGCGATCGGCTGCTTCGGGCTGACCGAGCCGGACTTCGGGTCCAACCCCGCCGGGATGCGGACCCGGGCCAGGCGCGCCGGCGACGACTGGGTGCTGGACGGCACCAAGATGTGGATCACCAACGGCTCCATCGCCGACGTCGCGGTCGTGTGGGCAACGACCGACCAGGGCATCCGCGGCTTCGTGGTTCCCACCGGCTCCGGCGGCTTCAGCGCACCGAAGATCGGGCACAAGCTGTCGCTGCGCGCCTCGGTGACCTCCGAGCTGGTGCTCGACGGCGTCCGGCTGCCCGCCGCTGCCATGCTGCCGGAGGCGCGCGGGCTGTCGGGCCCGCTCTCGTGCCTCAACGAGGCCCGCCTCGGGATCATCTTCGGCGCACTGGGGGCCGCGCGCGACAGCCTCGAGGCCACCATCGCGTACGCCCGGACCAGGAGAGTCTTCGAGAAGACCCTGGCGGAGTACCAGCTGACCCAGAGCAAGCTCGCCGACATGTCGCTGGAGCTCGGCAAGGGCATGCTGCTGGCGCTGCACCTCGGCCGGCTGAAGGACGCCGGAACCCTGCGGGCCGAGCAGGTCAGCCTCGGCAAGCTCAACAACGTGCGCGAGGCGCTGGCCATCGCGCGCGAGTGCCGGACGATCCTCGGCGCCAGCGGCGTGACATTGGAGTACTCACCACTGCGGCACGCCAACAACCTC
>JBBSGC010000012.1:0-25133 GCA_038254525.1 Propionibacteriales bacterium
CCACGGTGGCCGCCAGTCGTTGTCCCAGCAGCACGCCAGGTGCGTCGGTGCGTGGTCGGCCACCAGCCTCGCGATGAAGTCGAGCAGCCCGCGCACGGCGTTGACCGGTGTGCCGTCGGGCGCCTTGACCGAGTCGGGGATCCCGAAGTACGCGCGAAAATAGAGCGAAGCGGTGTCGAGCAGCAGCAACCTGTCCTCGGCACCGCTCACGAAGCGGAAGGCTACGCCGTACACGTCGCGTCCTGTGACGACCCGCTGACAAAAGCCGTCGATCGTCCCGGAGGGACACCCGATGGGTCAGCATGGCTACCGAAGGTCGACGGGGCCCGAGGAGGCGGTTGCGGTGGCGGACTTGCAGCGGGACGCACCGGTGATGTCGCCGGAGCGCGAGGACGAGGGGCTGGGCTACCCACGGCCGTTGTGGTCGTTCGTGGCCGGGCGGCGCGCCCGCGGACCGTTCCAGGCCCGGGTCTGGCGCAGCCCACTGCGTGGACCGTGGCTGACGTCGGTCTTCGCGCTGGTGCTGCTAGTTGGTCTGCCGGTCGTCGCCCTGACCGGCCTGTTGTCCTACATCGCCTACGGCCCCCGCTTCGGACAGGCCATTCCGAGCGACGTGGGGTGGCTGCACCTGCCGTACTTCGACTGGCCGACCCGCCCCACCTGGCTGTACCGGCTCAACCAGGGCCTGCACGTGAGCCTCGGGATCGCGCTGGTTCCGGTCGTGTTGGCGAAGCTGTGGTCGGTCATCCCGAAGCTGTTTGCCTGGCCGCCGGCCCGGTCCATCGCCGAGGTGGTGGAGCGGATGTCGCTGGGCCTGCTGGTCGGCAGCATCTTGTTCGAGCTGGCCACGGGCCTGCTCAACATCCAGTACGACTACGTCTTCGGCTTCGACTTCTACTCCGCCCACTACTACGGCGGCTGGGTGTTCATTGCCGCCTTCAGCGCGCACGTGGCGCTGAAGCTGCCGATCATGCTGCGTTCGCTGCGCAGCCGGTCGTTGCGCGAGGAGCTGCGCACGCCGCTGGCGCAGACCCGGCCGGAGCCGCCGGACGAGCACGGGCTGGTCGCGGCCGACCCGGCGGAGCCGACGATCAGCCGACGTGGCGCGCTCGCACTGGTCGCGGGAGGTTCGCTGGCGGTGACCGCGGTGAGCATCGGCCAGACTCTCGGCGGCAGCCTGCGTCGCACGGCGCTGCTGTCCTCCCGCGGCCAGCCGATCAGCGACAGCGCCAACGACTTCCCGGTCAACCGGACAGCGGAAACGGCCGGCATCACCGCCAAGGACATGGGACCGGCTTGGCGGCTGACCCTGAAGGGTGCGGGTGCACCGGTGGTCCTTGACCGGTCGGCGTTGCTGGCAATGCCGCAGAACACCGCGGTTCTTCCGATCGCCTGCGTCGAGGGCTGGTCCAGCGTGCAGACCTGGACCGGCGTACGCCTGCGCGACCTCGCCGCCAGGGCCGGTCTCGCGAACCCGTCCCAGGCGTTCGTGCAGTCGTTGCAGGTCGGCCTCGGCTTCGGGTCGGCCACCCTCACCAGCGACCAGGTGCTCGACGCGGACTCGCTGTTGGCGCTGAAGGTGAACGGGAGCGACCTCGCACCCGATCACGGGTTCCCGGCTCGCGTCATCGTCCCGGCGCTGCCTGGGGTGCACAACACCAAGTGGGTCAAGTCCATCGACTTCGGGGAGGCCTGATGGCGCGGTCGTTCCGCTCACGCTACGGCGCCGGTCCGGGGCACCTGGCCCTGATGCTCGGCTGCTTCCTCCTCGTCGGCTACGTGGTGTGGCACGCCGCCTCCGCACCGCTCCCGCTGCGGATGGCGATCTGGTTCGCGGGCGCCGTGATCGCGCACGACTTCATGCTGTTCCCCGCGTACACCGTGGTCGACCGCGGGCTGGCCCGACTGGCTACGCGTCGACGTGGCGCTGAAGGCTCCGCCGGGGTCGCGGTCATCAACTACGTCCGAACGCCGTTGCTGTTGTCGGCGCTGCTGCTCCTGGTCTTCGGTTCGGTGATCATCGGCGCGGGCGAAGCCACGTATACCCGGGCGAGCGGGCTGCTGTTTGCCTCTTACCTGCTGTGGTGGGCGATCGTCTCGGTCTGCTTGCTGATCATCAGCCTGATCGTGTTCCTGGTCCGGCGGCGGAGGTCCGAGACGCAGCCGGCCGCCGGGGCTACCACTGGGGCAGGCCCCGAGCCGCTTGTCGCGGGCGACCACTGACCAACCGCCCGGTCCGGTCAACGTGGCCCCGGATTGACCTGGTTAGTCTGACAGCGTGATTTGCGACCTGGCCGACCGGCTGGCCCGAGCCGCGGCCGCTACCCGAGCGGCCGGCATCGATGCGCTCGTGGTGTCCCCGGGCGCCGACCTGCGCTACCTCACCGGCTACTCCGCGGTTCCGCTGGAGCGGCTGACCGCCCTGGTGCTCCCCGCAGCGGGCGACCCGCACCTGCTCGTGCCGGCCCTGGAGAAGGCCGCGGCACTGGCGTCGCCCGCGGGCGAGCTGGGTCTGGCCGTCGACACCTGGGCGGAGACCGACGACCCCTACGCCAAAGTGTCCGACCTGCTGCCGGCCGGCACGGCGACAGTGGCGGTCGACAACCACATGTGGGCCGAGAAGGTCCTCGCGCTGCGGGCCGCGCTGCCGGGGATGCGGCAGGTGCTGGCCGGTGGCGTCCTCGGCGAGCTCCGGATGCGCAAGACACCGGCCGAGGTGGACGCGTTGCGGGAGGCGGGCGCGGCTATCGACCGGGTGCACCGGCGAATGGGGCAGTGGCTGCGTCCGGGTCGCACGGAGCGTGCGGTCGGTGCCGACATCGCCGACGCGATCCTGGCCGAGGGCCACCTGCGGGTCGACTTCGTGATCGTCGGCTCCGGCCCCAACGGCGCCTCGCCCCACCATGAGCTGTCCGACCGGACCATCGAGCCCGGAGACCCGGTGGTCGTGGACATCGGCGGGACCACCGCAGCCGGCTACTGCTCCGACAGCACCCGGACCTATGTGGCGGGTGGGGCTGCGCCGGCGCAGTTCACCGAGTACTTCGCGGTGCTGCAGCGCGCTCAGCAGGCCCAGCGGGCGTACGCCGGACCCGGGGTCAGCGCGGAGTCGATCGACGCGGTGGGTCGCGCCCTCATCACCGATGCCGGGTTCGGGGACGCGTTCCTGCACCGCACCGGCCACGGCATCGGCCTGGAGACGCATGAGGAGCCCTACATCGTCAGCGGAAACACGCGGCTGCTCGAGCCTGGCATGGCGTTCTCGATCGAGCCCGGCATCTATCTCGAAGGCCGGCACGGCGCGCGGATCGAGGACATCGTCGTGGTGACCGACGACGGGGTCGAGGTGCTGAACTCCACCATCCGCGATGCACTCGTGCTCAGCTGAGCCGGCTCAGCCGCCACTACGCTGAGCGGGTGGAGGAGACCGACGCGCGGATCGTGCGGCTGCTGAGCGCGGACGGTCGGCTGTCGTTCACCGACCTGGGCCGGGCCACCGGTCTGTCGACGTCGGCGGCGCATTCGCGGGTCAAACGGCTCGAGCAGCGAGGCGTGATCCGCGGTTACGGCGCTCGCGTCGACCACGAGGCGCTGGCGTTGCCACTGACGGCCTTCGTGTCGATCCGGCCCATCGACCCGAGCTCCCCGGACGACGCACCGCAGCGCCTGGCGGCTCTGCAGGAGATCGAGTCGTGCTACTCGGTGGCTGGTGATGAGAGCTACATCCTCGTGGTCCGGGTGACCAGCCCGAGCGGCCTCGAGGACCTGCTGGCCCGCATCCGTTCGGTGGCCAACGTGTCCACCCGAACCACGATCGTGCTGTCCATCCCGTACGAGCGTCGCCCGCCGGCGGTCTGAGCCCGGGAATCCTGCCAGGCTGCCACCGGCACCGGAGGTCGGGCCTCCTTCGTGACGGTGACAGCCTCGCTGCGGGCTACAGGTGGACGGCGGGGTCCTGCACGAGCGAGATCAGCGCGTCGACGCCGACCGGCGGTGCGTCGAGGGGAGCGGCGCCACTCTGGTCGGTCCACCACTGCTCCGTGGCCGCGTCGGCGGTCGCCCACACGATCGTGCCGTCCGGCTCGTCGTAGCGGACGACGATCCGCTGCGCGCCGGCGGCCTCACCCCGGCCAACGGTGACCACGGTGCCGTCTGCGAGCGTCCGCTGCTCGCAGGTCACGTCCGGGCCGACGACGACCGACGGGTCGGCGCAGCCGGTGTCGTCACCGTTGGCGGCCGCCAGGTCCGCCGACTCGACGCTGAGTGACACAGCACCCGCCGCGTCGCCGGCGACCCACTCCCGGCCGACGTAGAGGCCCGATGGCGGGCTTCCCGGGTTGCTCGAGACGGAGCCACCGGCGATGCCCGTCGCGCCCTCGTGCGTCGCGTCGGGGTCGACGTGGTCGTCCATCGCCTTGGTAACCCGGTCGATGTCGGTGGTGTCCACGGGCTCCCCCGGCACCGCATCGCAGTTGCCGTTGTCGCCGGTGATCGCCGCGACCGGGCCGTTGGCACCCAGGTGCTGCTTTCCGCTCCGCAGCGGCATCGCGCCGCCGCCGGCGCTTGTCGGCTTGCCGGCGCGGCTGCTCACGCTTGCGCCATGCTTGCCGTGGGCATGCAGGAACGTGCCGCCCGGGCTGGCCGCCTTGGCGCTGCCACCGAGCTGGGCAGGCGTCGGGTCGGCACTGCACACCGCGGTCAGCGTGCCCATCGGGGCCTCACCGCCGCTGTCGGTTGCCGCACCGGGTGCACCGGCCGGTGCGAGCTGCGTGCCGCTCGGACCTGCCGTGTTGAGCACACCGTTGGACAGCGCCCAGCTGCCCAGGGTGATCGTGGAGACCGCGGCCACCGTGCCGGTCAGCGCTCCCACACGACGCCGACGGACCGTCCGGCGGCCGCGAGCGAGGTCGTCGTGCGGCAACGAGCGCATGGGCGGCTCGGCGCCGAGTGCTCGGGCCAGCTGCCCATGCAGGTCGTTGGTGTCGTCATCGGGTGTGTTCATGAGCGTCCTCCGTAGTCGGTGCCGACTCACTCAAAGCGGCACGTAGTCGGGTGACAGCACGAGCCGTCTGGCTCTTCACGGTTCCGATCGAGCAGCCCAGGTCCGCGGCGGCCTCCTCGACACTCAGTCCGAGCCAGTGCCGCAGCACCACCGCACGGCGTTGCCCCGTCGGCAGATCGGCGAGCGCCGCCAGCAGCGCCGCTCGCTCCTCGACCGGCAGGCCTTCTCGGGCGGCGACGTCGGGAAGTTCGGCGCTGGTGCGCTCCCGACGCCAGGGGCGACGCGTCTCGTCGATGTGCACGCGCACCAGGATTCGGCGGGCGTACGCCTCGGGTGAGCCGTCGCGGTAAACGCGCGGCCAAGCGACGTAGAGCTTGGCCAGCGCCACCTGGACGAGGTCCTCTGCGGCCTCCCAGTCACCGCAGAGGAAGTACGCCGTGCGCCGCAGGTGCGAACGACGCGCCGTCACATACGCGGTGAACTCGTCGTCGCGGAGACGGGAATCGCGCACGCGCGCTCCTTCGGGTCGATCCATGCTGTCGACCTCTATACGGACCCTGCCGCCCCCAGGTTGTCATGCCGCCAGCGCGCCGGAGCGGATCAGCCGATCGTCAGGTGCTTCTGCAGCTCGGCCGCCTCGCGGCTGGTTCGGGCGGCCTGCTCCGCCTCGACGATGCTGTCACCTGCGTGCTGGCGCCACCACGCCTGGCCGGTCGGCGGCAGGGTGTGGATGGGGTCGTAGTACTCGTAGGTGCGCTGCAGCGCATCGAGGTCGTCGGCCTCGATCGAGGTGCGGTAGTTCTTCGTCCAGTAGGAGACGCCCCGCTCGGTGTCGTAGTCGGTGAGCTGGTGCACCCAGCGCTTGCCGACGAACGGGACGTCGCACACGATCCGCGGGGTGGCGAAGCCGGGCAGGTAGCCCATGATCGCGTGCTGCAGCTCCTGCGCCCGCGCCACCGACAGCCGCCAGTGCTCGCTGAACGGGATCATGTCGCACATGTAGAAGTAGTAGGGCATGATCTGCGCCCCGTCGAGCAGCGCGAAGCACAGATCGAGCAGCGTATGCGGGTCGGCGTTGACGCCGTCGAGCAGCACACCCTGGTTGCGCACGTCGCGGATGCCGGTGTCCAGCATGGCCCGGGCTGCCCTGGCCACCAGCGGTGTCACCGAGTTGGCGTGGTTGACGTGGGTGTGGATGGCGATCGAGACGCCGCGCTCGTGCGCCTTGGCCGCCAGCCGCTCCATGCCGGCCCGCACGTCGTCGGACAGCCAGTGCTGGGGCAGCCCCATCAGCGCCTTGGTGGCCAGTCGGATGTCGCGGATGTTGTCGATGTCGAGCAGCCGGGTCACGAAGTCCTCGAGCCGCGGCCACGGCATGTTCGCCACGTCGCCGCCGGACACCACCACGTCCCGCACGCGGGGAGCACTACGCAGATAGCTCATCATCGCGTCGTAGCGGTCGACCGGCTTGAGGTCGAACTTGAGCTTGTCGATGACCGGCGTGGAGTTGCCGACCAGGTCCATGCGCGTGCAGTGGCCGCAGTACTGGGGACACGTCGGCAGCAGCTCGGCAAGCACCTTGGTCGGATAGCGGTGCGTCAGTCCCTCGGCGACCCACATGTCGTGCTCGTGCAACGAGTCGCGGGTGGCGTGCGGGTGGCTCGGCCAGTCCGTTCGCCGGTCGGAGAACACCGGCAGCATGTAGCGGCGGACCGGGTCTGCGTAGAGGGCCTCGGTGAAGCCGGGTTCGCTCGGTGCGAGGTGGGCAACCATGGTGTTGACCATCTGCGGCGGCATCAGCATCGACATCGTCGCGCGCCGCGCCTGGTCGGCCTCGAGATCGGCGAAGAACGCCTCGTCGACACCTGCGCCGAGGACCGCCCTGAGCTGCTTCACGTTCTTCAGGCAGTGCGCCCGCTGCCACTGAGCGGACTCCCACTGCTGGACGGTTACCTCACGCCAGGCAGGGAAACGCGTCCAGTCCGGCTCGATGAGCTCCGCCCGGGAGTAGGGGTACGGCTGACGGTCGCTCGGGTCACCGGTAGCCGGCGCCGGGCCGCCGGGGTCGGTCAGGTGCGTGGTCATGTCGTCCTCACGTCGTCGATGACGCCCGCGAGCGACGCCTCGTTGTAGAGTCAGCCTACGAAAGAGTTTGTGGTGCGTCCAACAACCGGCCGCAAATCTTCCGTTGTTTCGTCGGCAGGGTCTGAGAGTCTCCGCGCAGGAGGATGCGTCAGTGGTCGAGCCGACCGGGCCAGGGCCTTCACCGGTGGGCCTGCACCGCGTCCTGGCGCCCTCGGGCGTGCTGCCGCAGGCCGCCGACCGCCTCGACACGAGCGCTCAGCTCCAGCGCGACGAGGTGCGCGTACGCGTTCAACGACTGAACCTCGATGCGGCAAGCTTCCGCCAGCTGGTCACCAAGCATGCCGGCGACGGTGCCGCGGTCCGGGCGGAGGTGTGCTCGATCGTCGCCAGCCGGGGCAAGATGCACAACCCGGTCACCGGCTCCGGTGGCATGCTGGTCGGGACCGTCGAGGAGGTCGGCGCCGCGTCACCGCTGGGACTGCGCGTGGGCGACCCGGTCGCCACCCTGGTCTCCCTCACCCTCACGCCGCTGGTCATCGAGGACGGGCTCGCCGGGTGGGACGGGCGCAGCGAACAGGTGCCGTGCGACGGCTACGCCATCTTGTTCGGGCGCAGCATCGCGGAGCGGTTGCCCGAGGACCTGCCCCCCGAGCTCGCGCTGGCCGTGCTCGACGTGTGCGGTGCCCCTGCGCTGACCGCCCGGGTTGTACGGGGTTATGTCGCCTCCGGCGGTCGGCCCACGGTGGCCGTGCTCGGCGCTGCCGGCAAGAGTGGGTCGCTCGCTCTCGCCGCGGCCCGCGACACCGGTGCCGGCCATCTGATCGGCATCGTGCCGGTGCCCCACGAGGCAGCAGCGCTGGCGAAGGCCGGGCTCGCCGACACCGTGGCCCTCGCCGACGCGCGCGATCCGGTGGCGCTGTCGTCGGCCGTCATCAACAGCGGCGGGCCCGCCGATGTCACAGTCGTCTGCGTCGACGTGCCGGGCTGCGAGGGTGGGGCAATCCTGTCGACGGCTCCGGGCGGCACCGTGGTGTTCTTCTCGATGGCGACCTCGTTCAGTGCCGCGGCGCTGGGGGCCGAGGGGCTCGCGGCCGACGTCACGATGCTGATCGGCAACGGCTATCTGCCCGGCCACGCCGACCTCGCGCTGCGGCTGGTCCGCCAGCACGCCAGCCTGCGCCACCTCTTCGAGACCCGGGTCCGTCCCGCTGAGCAGGCGACCAGATGATGGTCAAGGGGAGGCGGGTCTAGTGAGCCGCACGACGCTGCTGCGCGGAGGAGTGGTGCACTCGCCCGCCCATTCCTACGCCACCGCGCTGACGACGGACGGTCCGACGATCACCTGGGTCGGCGACGAGGACTCCGCCGGGTCGCTGGTTGACGACGTCGACCACGTCGTCGACCTGCGTGGCGCCCTGGTCACCCCGACGTTCGTCGACGCTCATGCCCATCTTGCGCAGACCGGCCTGGCCGGTGCGGGCGTTCGCCTGCAGGGGCTGCCCAGCCGGCAGGCTGTTCTCGACGCGGTGGCGACGCATGCCACCACGGGCGACGGCGTCGTGCTCGGGTTCGGCTGGGACGAGACGCTGTGGGACGACCCTCGGCCGGTCACCGGCGCCGAGCTGGACCGCGCGGCCAACGGCCGGCCGGTCTACCTGGCTCGCGTCGACGTCCACTCGGCGATCGTGTCCGGCGCGCTGGTCGATGCTTGCCCCCAGATCACCGGCCTCGACGGCTGGTCGGCGACCGGACGCGTCGAGCGGTCCGCACATCACGCGGCGCGAGCCGCGGCCGACGCGCTGGTCACCGAGCCGCAGCGCCGCGCGGCCATCCGTTCCGCGCTGCGCACCGCCGCTACCCAGGGGATCGGACTCGTGCACGAGCTGGGCGCCCCGCACCTGTCGCAGCTCGACGACTTCGGTCGCATCGACGCGATCCGCTCGGCTGAGCCGCTTCCACAGGTGGCTCGCTACTGGGGAGAGGTGGCCGCCTACGACCAGGCGCGTGCGGTTGGCGCCGTCGGGCTGGCCGGTGACCTGTGCGTCGACGGTGCGATCGGCTCCCGTACGGCCGCCCTGCACGAGCCCTACGCTGACGCCGCCACCTGCGGACACGCCTACCTCTCGGTCGAGCAGGTCCGTGACCACGTCATCGGCTGCACCCGGGCGGGACTGCAGGCCGGTTTCCACGCCATCGGCGACCGCGGTGTCGCCACCGTCTTCGCCGGCCTTGTCGCGGCCCGCGACGAGGTGGGCACCGACGCCCTGCGGCGGGCCCGGCACCGGGTCGAGCATCTGGAGATGGTGGATGCGGCCCAGGTGGCGCTGGCCGCTCAGCTGGGCCTGACGGCAAGCGTCCAGCCTGCCTTCGACGCCGCGTGGGGCGGCGCCGACGGCCTGTACGCGCGGCGCCTGGGTGCCGAGCGCGCCGCCGGCATGAACCCGTTCGGCGCCCTGAGCCGGGCCGGTGTGCCGCTGGCCTTCGGCTCCGACACTCCGGTGACGCCTTTCGACCCCTGGGCCGCGGTCCGAGCGGCCGCCTGGCACCACGATCCCGGACAGCGGATCAGCGTGCAGACTGCCTTCGTGGCGCACACGCGCGGTGGCTGGCGCGCAATCGGCGCCGATGACGCCGGCGTGCTCGTGCCGGGGTCACCGGCGACCTTCGCGGTGTGGGACGTGCCGAGCTCGACCGATCTGCGGGCGGCGGGAGGGCCGGGCCTGCCGGACCTCGCACCCGGACAGCCGCTGCCGACCTGCTTGGCCACCGTGGTCGACGGCACGCTGGTCCACGAACGCGAAGGAGCCCTCCAGTGAGCACCCGGTCGACGACGCACAGGAACCGACCTGCCCTTGACCTGGACCCGGTCGCGGTGCGCAAGGCCCGCACGTTGGCCCGTCGTGCCGGGCGGCCGATCGTGCGCCTGGCGCAGCAGCACACCACGGTGTCGGTCGAGCGGGCGACGCTGCGACTGGCCGGGCTGTCGGGCGCCGACGCGGAAGGCACCCCTTGGGTGAACCGACTGGTCGACGCGGTGCGCGGGGACACCGGCATCGAGCACGGGGTGTGCCTGCCGGTCTGGCACGCCCTAGCCGGTGGAGCGGCCGGTGACCTCGGCGAGCTCGCCGCCAAGGCGGCCGTCGGGTCGGTCCGGTTCACCCTGCCGCAAGGACGTGCGGCTGTCCGCGCCCGCTCCGCGGCGACCAAGGCGGTCACCGCGGGTCTCAAACGGATCGACTCCCGCCGCTGCGAGCGGGAACGGCTGGTCCGCAAGTGGGGAGATGCTCCGCGCACGCCCTGGATCTACCTCATCGTGGCCACCGGTGACATCTACGAGGACATGCCGCAGGCGCAGGCGGCCGCCCGTGCCGGCGCCGACGTGATCGCCGTGATCCGCTCGACCGGGCAGTCGCTGCTCGACTTCGTACCCGAAGGTGCCACCCGGGAAGGCTTCGCCGGCACCTACGCCACGCAGGAGAACTTCCGGCTGATGCGTGCGGCGCTGGACCAGACCAGTGCGCAGCTCGGCCGGTATGTCCGGCTCACCAACTACGCCTCGGGACTTTGCATGCCCGAGATCGCGACGCTGGCCGGTCTAGAACGTCTCGACATGATGCTCAACGACTCGATGTACGGAATCCTCTTCCGCGACATCAACCCGGTACGCACGTTCGTCGACCAGCGGTTCAGCCGCCAGGTGCACGCCCGCGCCGGCATCATCATCAACACCGGCGAGGACAACTACCTGACGACCGCGGACGCGGTGGACGCCGCGCACACGGTCACGGTCAGCCAGCTGCTCAACGAGTTCTTCGCCAAGGAAGCGGGCCTGGCCGACTGGCAGCTCGGGCTGGGACACGCCTTCGAGATCAACCCGGACGTCGAAGACAGCTTCCGGCTCGAGCTCGCCCACGCGCTGCTCGCCCGCCAGCTGTTTCCCGACGCCCCGCTCAAGTGGATGCCGCCCACGCGGCACATGACCGGCGACGTGTTCCGCGGCTACCTGCTCGACGGCTTCTTCAACCTGGTCGGCGCCATGACCGGCCAAGGCATCCTGCTCGTCGGGATGATGACCGAGGCCGTGGTGACACCGTGGCTGTCCGACCGAGACCTGGCACTGCAGAACGTCCGCTACGTCATGAATGCCTGTGGCAACCTGCACGAGGACTTCCGTCCGACACCGGACGGCTTCATCAGCACCCGGGCGCGTCAGGTGCTGGCGGAGAGCATCGAGCTGCTCGAGGCGATCCTGCGCCATGAGAGGGGCCTGCTGGATGCCATCGCCGACGGCACCTTCGGGCTGATGAAGCGCCCGGCCGACGGTGGGCGGGGCCTCGACGGGGTTGCCCGCAGGGCCGACGACTACTGCAACCCCGCGAGCGAGCTGCTGGAGGCCGGCAGTGAGTGAGCCGGGGTCGGTGATCCGGCCCTACGGCGACACCACCGGGGACGGCATGGTCCAGGTGTCGTTCACGCTGCCGGTGCCACACACCAAGCACGCCGAGGGTGCGGCGGCCCAGCTGGCCGCCAAGATGGGCATCGACCCGGCGCTCGTCGTGCACGCGAAGGCCATGGGCCCGGCGTTCACGTTCTTCGTCGTGTACGGCCGGGTCAACCATCTGGTCGAGCTCGACCGGGTGCGGATCGTCGAGCGCGACCACCCGCTGCTCTCGCCGAAGGAGGCGAACCTTGCGATCCGCAAGGGGCTGCGCCGCCGGCTCGCCGTGGTCGGGGGCTGTATCGGCTCGGACGCCCACACCGTCGGCATCGACGCGATCCTCAACATCAAGGGCTTCGCCGGGGAGAAGGGCCTGGAGTACTACCGCGAGCTGCGGGTGGTCAACCTCGGTGCGCAGCTGTCGGTGCCGGAGCTGGTGACCCGCGCCCAGCAGGAGCGGGCCGACGCCGTGCTGGTCTCCCAGGTGGTCACCCAGCGCGAGGCGCACCTGGTCAACACCAAGGAGATGAGCGCGGCCTTCCGAGAGGCCTATCCGGCCGGCCGGGTGCCACTGCTGATCGTCGGCGGCCCACGCTTCGACGAGTCGATGGCGGGGGAGCTCGGAGTCGACCGGGTGTTCTCCCGTGGGACGACTCCCGGTGAGGTGGCCAGCTACCTCGTCGACGCCCTCGTGACGCGTCGACCTGGTCGCGTTGTGGCGCCGACGTCGACGGAGGGGAACCCATGACCGAGCCCGACAGCCGAGTGGGGCTGAGCGTCACCCACCGGCGCTACGTGCCGTACGCGCACGCCCACTACGCCGGCCAGCTGCTCGACGGTGCCTACGTGCTCGGGCTGTTCGGCGACGTCGCCACCGAGGTGTGCATCCGCACCGACGGCGATGAGGGCCTTTTCGCGTCCTACACCGACGTGCAGTTCCTCGCCGCAGTGCGCGCCGGTGACGTGGTCGAGGTGGAAGCGCGGGTGACGCGGGTCGGCCGCCGCAGCCGTGAGCTCGCCCTGGAGGCCCGGGTGGTGTGCCGCGGACGCCCGGACCGCGCTGACTCCGCCGCCGACCTGCTCGACCAGCCCCTCGTAGTCGCCACCGCGACCGGAACGGTGGTGGTGCCGGCTCGGCCGTAGCCGCGCCGGCGTCGGAGTCAGTCCTGGCGGCCACAATGTTCGGGTGTTGCTGAGCGCGCTGGCCGAGACGTCCGCCGAGGTGGGCGGCACCCGTTCCAGGCTCGCCAAGCGCGCCGCGCTCTCCCGGACCCTTCGGCAGGCCGCGCCGGAGGAGATCACCACGGTGGTGACCTACCTGTCCGGTGCTCTGCGGCAGCGGCGCACCGGCATCGGCTGGGCGATGCTCGAGCAGCGGCCCGCCCCGGCGACGGAGTCGACCCTGCAGGTGATCGATGTCGACGCCACATTCGACCGCCTCAGCCGACTAGGTGGTGACGGCTCACGCGAGCAGCGGCGCGCCGGCCTGGCTGCCCTGCTGGCTCGCGCGACCGACGCCGAGCAGGTGTTCGTGGGCCAACTGCTGACCGGCGAGCTGCGCCAAGGGGCGCTCGACGGGGTGACGCTCGATGCGGTGGCCGACGCCTTCGAGGTCGCGCCGGCACAGGTCCGCCGGGCGGCCATGCTGCTGGGGTCAACGGCTGCCGCGGCTCAGGTCGCCCGGCGCGGGTCGGCGGCGCTGGACGCGGTAGGCCTGACCGTGGGCGTGCCGCTGCGGCCAATGCTCGCCGCCTCGGCGTCGGATGTGGAGGCGGCACTGGTCAAGGCGTCCCCGGCCGGCGGCGCGGTCGTCGTCGACGTCAAGCTCGACGGCATCCGCATCCAGGCCCACCGCGACGGCGACTCCGTCCGGTTGTTCACCCGCAGCCTCGACGACATCACCGCGAGACTGCCGGAGGTCGTGGAGGTCGTCGCCGCCCTGCCCGCGCACCGGCTGGTGCTCGACGGCGAGGTCCTCGTCCTACGCCCAGACGGTCGCCCAGCGCCGTTCCAGGTGACCGCGGCCCGCACGGCCAGCCAGGCCGACGCGGCGCGGGTGCGCCGAGACGTCCCGCTCAGCACGGCGTTCTTCGACCTCTTGCACCGAGACGGTCGCGACCTGCTTGACCAGCCACTGCGCGAGCGCCTGGACCAGCTCGCGGCCGTGGTGCCCCGCGAACACCGGACGCCGTCGGTGCAGACGTCGTCTCCATCGACCGCACAAGCCTTCTTCGCCGACGCGCTGCACACCGGTCACGAAGGGGTGGTGGTCAAGACCGCCGACTCCCGCTACGAGGCCGGTCGGCGCGGCAGCTCCTGGGTCAAGGTCAAGCCGCGGCACACCCTGGACCTGGTGGTGCTCGCGGCGGAGTGGGGCCACGGCCGGCGAAGTGGATGGCTGTCCAACCTGCACCTGGGTGCACGCGACCCAGCCGCCGGCTCACTGGTGATGCTCGGCAAGACGTTCAAGGGCCTGACCGACGAGCTGCTCACCTGGCAGACCGAGCACCTGCTGAGCCGGGAGGTCCGCCGGACCCGCTCGACGGTCTACGTCCGTCCGGAGCTCATTGTCGAGGTGGCCTTCGACGGCGTCCAGACGTCGCCCCGGTACCCCGGTGGCGTCGCGCTGCGCTTCGCGCGGGTGCTGCGCTACCGCAGCGACAAGTTCCTCGACGAGGTCGACACGCTGGCGAGCGTGCTCGCCCTGCATGCCCGGTGACGGTTCCCGACCACGACCGAAACATCAGGTTGGGCTGCGATGGGCGTACCTGGTAATCCTCCCCGACCTCGGCCTCGGTAGGCGCAGCAGCTCATCACTTCCCGCGCCCATGTCGATAACCCCTCGAGGTTGCAGCGCCTGGCCAGCTCGGCGATGGCCGAGGCGAACATCGGCGACGCCGTCGCCGACGTACAGCGCCCGGTCCCACGCCTCGCGCAGCGTGAAGAGGTCCGGCACCGGCTCAGTCTGCCGGGACCGATGTCGTGACGCCTGGGTCGTCCGAGCGGCCACATTGTCGCGAGATCGGTCCGGGGTGGCTGGCCTAGCGCAGACAGCGGTCCACACGAACGCTGGGTTCGGCCGCACGGTGGCTTTCGACACGCCGCACGACACGCCGCAAAGGGCCAAACTCCCGGGAAACTTCCGGCCAACAGCGAGTGCCGCTGACCTGCACGTACGGAACGAACGCACTGGTCAGAGGCGTGTTGACACGGTTACGTGGAGTGGTCAGGCTCGGCCGGAGAGTTGCTAGTGGCCCACCAGCTGAACCGCATCGCCGGTCGGGTCCGGGTGGCGCAGGACGAAGGTCAGAAACCAGGCCTTCCCTCCTCCGGCGCACGGGCTCGGAACGGCGACGACGGGGTGGGCCCCGCGCAGGCTCCGGGGCCTGATAGACAACAGGCGGTTGCTCGCGGCCAGCGAGTCGTCGCTTGGTCCGAAGGGCCGCGGTGCCTGCGTGACTCAGCACCGGTCCACTCCCGGTGGGCCCACCACGTCGGCTGGCGCCGAGCAGGTAGCGTGGCAGCACCGCATCCTGCCGACCAAGGTGCCCATGCCGACCGTCCTCCGTCTCGCAGTCGGCGCCGCCGCCGGCGTCGCCGTTGCTGCCGGCTTCCCCACACCCGGCTCCGTCGTGCTGCTCGCGGGCGGGTTGATCGCCTTCGTTGCTGTGCTGACCGAGGCCGGACCGCGTACCGGTGCGGCGGTCGGCCTGGCGTTCGGACTGGGCTTCATGGTGACCCTGCTGAGCTGGCTGCGGGTGCTCGGCGTGGACGCCTGGCTGCTGCTGGCACTGCTGTGCGCCTGCTTCTATGCGCTGCTTGGGTGGGCGCTCGCGCTGGTCGCACGACTGCCGCTGCCACTGCTGTGGTCCACGGCCTGCTGGGTCGGCATGGAGTACCTACGCAGCTCGGTGCCCTTCGGCGGCTTCCCATGGGGCCGGTTGGCCTTCGCGACCGCCGGCACCCCTGTGGTCGCGTGGACCCGGTGGCTCGGGGTGCCGGCCACCAGCGGGCTGGTGTTCGCCGGCTGTGCCGCGGTCGGGACCCTGGTCGGTGCCGAGCTGGTGACCCGCCGCTCCTTCGGGGTCCCGCAGCGCATCCGACGAGCCTGCGCGGCACTTGCCGTCCCGGCCGCGGTCGTCGGCGTGTCGTTGGCATTGCCGGTGGGGCTGGTCGACCCGGGCGCCCAGTACACGGTGGCGACCGTGCAGGGCGACGTTCCGGGCACCGGTGCGCAGAGCCTGGGGGACCAGCACCAGGTGACCGCCAACCACGCGCAGGCCACGCTGGCGTACGCAAGCGAAGTAGCCGCCGGGCTCGCGCCCCGGCCGGACCTGGTGCTGTGGCCGGAGAACAGCACCGACATCGACCCGTTCACCAACCCCGACATCTACGCCACGATCGACACTGCGGTGCACGCGATCGGGGTGCCTACGCTGGTGGGTGTCGTGACCGACGGCCCGGGGCCACGGGAGGCGCAGAACGTCGCCGTGGTGTGGGACCCGGTCACCGGTCCGCAACCCGACCGCTACGTCAAGCGACACCTGGTGCCGTTCGGGGAGTACATCCCCTTCCGCAACCAGATCGCACCCTTCGTGCACCGGCTCGACCAGATTCCCCGCGACATGGTGCCCGGCGACGCGCCGGGGGTGCTGCAGGTGGGACCGGTCACGGTTGGCACCATGATGTGCTTCGACGTGGCCTACGACGACACCATCCGCGACGACGCGCTCAACGGTGCCCAGCTGATGGTTGTGCAGACGAACAACGCCACCTACTTCGGGACCGACCAGCCCGAGCAGCAGTGGGGGATCGAGCGGGTGCGCGCCGTCGAGACCGGTCACGACCTGGCGGTCTCGTCGGTCAACGGGATCAGCGGGTTCGTGGCCGCCGACGGCTCGGTGCTCCAGCGCACCCACGACCGCAACCGGCAGGTGCTGGTGCAGCGGATCACCACCGCGACGGGAGTCACCTTGGGGGTGCGGCTCGGCGGCTGGATCGAGGATGGAGTCTCGCTGGGAGCGCTGGGAGCGGTGGTCGCAGCCCTGCTGCGGCGCCGGCGTTCTCGCCGTCGCGACGATGACGGGAGGCCGGTTGGGGCGCTCCGTGCGCCCGACCTGGAGCACGCCTCGTGAGTGGCGCAGGCACGCTCGTCGTGGTGCCGACCTATGACGAGTACGACAACCTGGCCGGTCTGCTGTCGCGGATCCGCACGGTGCTGCCGGAAGCCGACGTACTGGTCGTCGACGACAACTCACCCGACGGAACCGGCAAGCTGGCCGACGAGCTGGCGGCCGCCGACCTTCGGGTGCACGTGTTGCACCGACCGGGCAAGCAGGGACTGGGTCTGGCCTACCTGGCGGGCTACGAGTGGGGACTGGCCGGCGGCTACGACGTCTTCGTGCAGATGGATGCCGACGGTTCGCATCTGCCCGAGCAGCTCCCGGACCTGCTGGCTCCGCTTGACCACTGCGACCTGGTGCTGGGTGCCCGGTGGATCCCCGGTGGGCGAGCAGTCAACTGGCCTCGCTTCCGCGAGCTGCTGTCGCGGGGCGGCAACCTCTACGTCCGCGCTGTTCTGGGTCTGCCGTTGCACGACGCGACGGGCGGCTACCGGGTGTTTCGCCGCGGGACCCTCGAGCAGCTGTCCCTTCAGCGGGTGGCGTCGGCCGGCTACTGCTTCCAGGTCGACCTGGCGGCCCGCGCCGTGCGAGCCGGCTGCACGATCGTCGAGGTGCCGATCACCTTCGTCGAGCGGGTTCGCGGCGAGTCGAAGATGAGCGCAGCCGTGGTCCGCGAGTCGCTGTGGCGGATCACCGCGTGGGCCGTTCGGGACCGGGCCCGCCAGGCCGGTCACGTACTCTGGCGGGGACGTCAAGCACGACGACGCTGAGCCGAGGAGGTCTGCGATGCGGTGGGGCTGGCTCGTGGTCGCGCTGCTGGTCACGCCGATCGTGGAGATCGCGGTCATCGTGCAGGTGGGTCACCAGATCGGCGTGGGCTGGACGCTCGCCCTGCTGGTTGCCGAGAGCCTGCTCGGTGCCTGGTTGGTAAAACGCGAGGGTCGAAACGCCTGGCAGGCCCTGCGCACGGCCATGTCCACCGGCCGGCTACCGGGCCGCGAGCTCACCGACGCGGCCCTGGTGCTGATCGGGGGCACCCTGCTGCTCACTCCGGGTTTCGTCACCGACCTGGTTGGGTTCTTCTTCGTGCTGCCGTTCACCCGGCCGCTGGCCCGCCGCGCCGTGCGGAGCTGGCTCGCTCGCCGAGCGGTCAGCTCCCTGACCGGTAGCACCGGACGCACGGGTCAACCTGCTCGAGGAGCCAGCGCTGGTCCGCAGACCGTGCCGGGTGAGGTGCTCGACGACTGACCGGGCTGCTCGTTGCCTCGCGGCTCAGGCGCTCTTGCGACCGGTCTTCGTGGGCTTGTGCAGGTGCGCCGGCCCGATCTCGCCGGTGCGCAGTAGCTGCAGCCGCTCGGAGAGGATCTCCTCGAGCTCCGGTATGGACCGGCGCTCGAGCAGCATGTCCCAGTGCGTACGCGCCGGCTTCTCCTTCTTTGTCTCCGGGAGGGTGCCGTCGAGCGCCAGGGCGGTGCTCCCGCACCTGGAACACTCCCACTCGGCCGGCACGTCGGCCTCCACGGCCATCGTGATCGCGAACGTGTGTCCGCGGGGGCAGCGGTAGGCAATGTCCTGACGGGGCGCCATCTCGACGCCGCGTTCGTCTTCGAAGCTCTGCGTGCCCAAACGGGCGCCGCGCAACACGCGGTCGGCCATCGCCCCTCCCGAGGTGAGTGTCGAAGCACCGGGGCACTCCTCCGGCGCGATACTCCACCCAACGTAGAGCAAGGCGTTGAGATTCCGCTGAGAGAGCGCGCCGCGGCCAGGTGCGGACCGCTATGCGGCCGGGCGGTCCGCGGCGACGAATGGCCGCTGCTGCGCTGCCTCGGCGATGCCACGGTTGACATCGACCCGGGCCAACAGCGCGATGCCGACGGCGAAGAACACAATCAGCGCGGCGATCGCCGGCCGGTAGGAGTGCGCCCACTGGTGCACGAGCCCGAAGACCAGAGTGCCCAGCCAGCTGGTACCTCGCTCGCCCGCCTGGTACAGGCTGAAGTACTCCGCCTCGCGGCCCCGCGGGACCAGCCGGCTGTACAGCGACCGGCTCAACGCCTGCGTGCCGCCGAGCACGATGCCAATCGCCACGGCGAGTCCCAGGAACGGCAGCACCTCACCGCGCGGAAGGACGTAACCGATGCTCACGATGGCCATCCAAACGACGAGCGCACCCAGAATGCTGCGCCGGCTGCCGAGGCGACGAGCCAGCCGGCCGAACAGCAGAGCGCCGCCGAATGCCACGAACTGCACCAGCAGGATCGTCGCGATCAGCACTGAGGTGCTGAAGCCAAGCTCCTTGGCGCCGTAGGTGGACGACGACGCGATGACCGTCTGCACCCCGTCGTTGAAGAACAGGTACGCCAGCAGGAACAGCAACGTCATGGGATACCCGCGCATGTCCCGCAGGGTCCTCACCAGCTGGCCGAAGCTCTGCCGGAGCAGTCCTCCACGCTGAGCCAGCACGTCGACCGCCGGCCGGTTGCGGATGCCGACGAACGGGATCACGGTGAAGCCGGCCCACCAGAGCGCGGCACTCAGCAGGCACAGGCGTACTGCCAGCTCGGTGGACAGGCCGAGCGGGCCGTGCAGCGTGACCACTCCGAGGTTCAGCGCCAGCAGCAGGCCACCGCCGAGATAGCCGAGCGCCCAACCGCGTGAGGAGACCGCATCCCGCTCTTCCGGCGCGGAAACCTCGCACAGAATCGCGTCGTAGACCACCAGGCTGGCGCCGAGGCACACGTTGGCCAGCAGCAGTAGCACCGCTCCGAGCTGCCAGTCGGAACCCGTGACGAGGAACATCGCCGCCGCCGCGAGGCTACCGGCCCAGGCGAAACCGGCCATCACGTTCTTCTTTGCCGGCGAGCGGTCGGCGACCGCCCCGACCACGGGAAGCGCAAGGGCAGACACGACGGTCGCCAGCGTGATGACGTAGAACACCAGCGATCCTGGTGAGACGCTGAGGCCGACCACGTGGAGGTCGGCGGTGCACGGCCGCTGGTCGGTGCCGCCGAACCCGCAGGCCGAGCGCTCGGCGACCGAGGTGAGGTAGGGGGCGAACAGCACCGTGCCGGTCGTCGTCACGTAGGCGGAGTTGGCCCAGTCGTAGAAGTACCAGGCCACCTGCTCGCGCCGTGCCGTGGAGTCGGCGAGCGCCGGGCCCTCGACCGAGGTCGTCACACCGCCTCGCCGACCCAGCTTCCACGCGCGACCAGCACATCCTTGAGCACGTCGATCCGGTCGGTGATCAGCCCATCGACGCCGCGGTCGAGCAGCGTGTGCATCAGTGCCGCGTCGTCGACGGTCCACACGTGCACCTGCAGGCCAAGCTCGTGGCATGCGGCGACGAAGCGGTCTGAGACCACGGTCAGCGGGCCGACCCGGTGCGGCACCTGGACGCACGCGGCACCGCTGCTCGCCACGATCCGGCGCAGGGCGGTCGACGGCGACAGCCGGAGTCCGGCCACCTCCGCGGTGCCCATGGAGGTCGCCACCCCGGGCCCGAGCAGACTGCGCAGCCGGCGTACGCGTCGTGCGGAGAAGGCGGCGAGGCACACCCGGTCATGCGTCGCGGTGCGGCGGACGAGGTCGACCACGGGCTGCACGGCAGCGTCGTTCTTCACGTCGATGTTGAACCGCACGCGCGGGAAGGCGTCGAAGAGGTCAGCCATCGTCGGGATCGCTTCACCGTCTCCGATCCGGGCCAGCGCGACAACGGCGGAGTCGAGGTCCCGGAACCGGCCCCGGCTGTCGCTCACCCGGTCAAGGCTCTCGTCGTGGAAGGCGAACACCGTGCCGTCGCGGGAGGCGTGCACGTCGGTCTCCACGTAGCGGTACCCGGCCGCCACCGCGTTGGCGATGGCGCGCGTGGTGTTCTCCAGACCGATGTTTGCCGCGAACGTGGCGCCGCCGCGGTGCGCCATGGCCAGCGGACCCGGATGGTCAAAGAAAGCCAGCTCCGCCGCTCGCGTCACTCGCCCAGTATCTCCGCCCGGTCTCGCGCGATGTTGGCACACCGGACGGCTGACCTGTCGCGGAGTCGCCGGCTGGACGGCTGGGTTACGGTGAGGGCGTGGACCCGATGACCTGCCCCAAGTGCGCCGCGCCGATGGACTCCGGCCAGCGCGGTGGCGTCACGGTCGCCAAGTGCACCTCGTGCGAAGGAATCTTCCTGGAACGTGCCGACCGGGCCGACCTGATCGACCACGAGACCGAGTGGCATGCCTCGCGCAGCGCGTTCTCGACCCAGCCGCTGCCACGGATCACCTCCGACATGGCCGCCCCACCCGCGTCTGCCCCGAGTGCTGCGCACCGGTCGTACATCGACGCGCTCTTCGGCTGACCCGCCCCCAGCGGCTGGCATGGGGGTCCCCCACGCCACTAGGTGTGGTGTAGGGGTCCCCGTGACCGTGCAGGAATGGCGCAGCCTTCCCCAGTCCGTGTCATGGTGGCGAACAGCGAGGGTTGACGCGCCGCTCAGAAGTCGCGGAACGTCTCGATCTGCGCGCCCAGCGTGTTGAGCCGCTCCGCGAGGTCCTCATAGCCGCGGTTGATCACGTAGACGCTGCGCAATACCGAGACCCCCTTGGCTGCCAGCATCGCGAGCAGGATCACGACGGCCGGCCGCAGCGCGGGCGGACAGATCAGCTCCGCGCCGCGCCAGCGGGTCGGTCCCTCGATCAGCACTCGGTGCGGATCCAGCAGCTTCACCGACGCGCCCAGCTTGTTGAGCTCGGTCAGATAGATGGCCCGGTTCTCATACACCCAGTCGTGGAGCATGGTGGACCCGGTTGCGGTGGCCGCGATCACGGCGAAGAACGGCAGGTTGTCGATGTTGAGCCCGGGGAACGGCATCGGATGGATCTTGTCGATGGGGGAGTGCAGCACCGAAGGGTGGGTCGTGATGTCGACCAGCCGGGTTCGCCGGTTGGCGGCGAGATACTCCGGGCTCCGGTCGTAGGTGAACCCCATCTCCTCCAGCAGCGCGAGCTCGATCTCGAGGAACTCGATCGGTGCTCGCCGGACCGTTAGCTGCGACTCGGTGACGATGGCGGCGGCGATCAGGCTCATCGCCTCGATCGGGTCCTCACTTGGTGCGTACGTGACGTCCACGTCGATCTCGGGGCGACCCCGCACGACGAGCGTCGTGGTGCCGATGCCGTCGATCCGCACACCTACCTCAACGAGATAGAAGCAGAGGTCTTGAACCATGTAGTTGGGGCTGGCGTTGCGGATCGTGATGGTCCCGTCGTAGCGCGCGGCGGCCAGCAGCGCGTTCTCGGTGACGGTGTCGCCCCGCTCGGTCAGTACGATCGCGCGCTGCACCCGTGCGCTGGGGTCCACTTGGGCGTGGTAATGCCCCTCGGTGGCCTTCACCTCGAGGCCGAAGTGCCGAAGCGCCGTCATGTGCGGCTCGACGGTGCGGGTGCCCAGGTCACAGCCACCGGCGTAGGGCAGGCTGAACGAGTCGGTGCGGTGCATCAGCGGACCCAGGAACATGATGATGCTGCGGGTGCGGCGCGCGGCCTCGGCGTCCATGGAGTCCAAGTCCAGGTGCTCCGGCGGGACGATCTCCAGGTCGCCGTCGTCGTTGAGCCAGCGGGTCCGGACCCCGATGGAGTTCAAGACCTCCAGGAGCCGGTTGACCTCCTCGATCCGGGCCACCTTGCGAAGCGTGGTGCGGCCCTTGTTGAGCAGCGAGGCCGCGAGCAGCGCGACACCGGCATTCTTGCTGGACTTGACCTCGATCGCACCGGACAGCCGGGTGCCACCACGCACGCGCAGGTGCATCGGGCCTGGCACGCCGAGCGAGACGAGCTCGGAGTCGACGGCTTCGCCTATCCGCGCCAGCATCTCCAGGCTCAGGTTCTGGTGGCCGCGCTCGATCCGGTTCACTGCCGACTGGCTGGTGCCCAGCTCCTCGGCTAGCTCGGCCTGGGTCCAGCCGCGGTGCTTGCGTGCCTCCCGGATCAGGTGCCCGATCCGGCTCAGGTAGTCCTCGCTCACGATCGGGGATCGTATCTCATATCTGAGATAGAACGCTGCATCGCAGCGCGGGAATTCCACATCGCCGGCGGCCGGTCGGTCCCAGCCGTCCAGCCGTCCCTAAGGTGAGGCCATGTCGACGATGACCTTCCGCCCGTTGGGCGCCTCGGGCCTCATGGTGAGCACCGTCGGTCTTGGCTGCAACGCCTTCGGCTCGCGCATCGACCTCGAGCAGACCACCGCGGTCGTCCACGCCGCCTTGGACGCCGGGATCAGTCTGTTCGACACAGCGGACGTCTACGGCAGCTCGGCAGGGGACAGCGAGACGCTGCTCGGCAAGGCACTGGGCACGCGGCGCGACGAGGTGGTGCTGGCAACGAAGTTCGGCATGGACGTGCGCGGCGCCAATGGCGAGGACCACGGCGTGCGGGGATCTCGCCGCTACATCCGCCGCGCCATCGACGCCAGCCTGCGCCGGCTGGGCACCGACTTCATCGACCTCTACCAGATGCACGAACCCGACCCGGTCACGCCGGTCGAGGAGACCTTGGACGCGTTGGGGGAGCTGGTCACCGCGGGCAAGGTGCGTTATCTCGGCAGCTCGAACTTCGCCGCCTGGCAGGTCGTCGACGCCGACTGGCTAGCACAGACTCGCGGTGTGACCCGGTTCATCAGCGCGCAGAACAAGTACTCGCTCTACGACCGCTCCGCCGAGACCGAGCTGGTGCCGGCGTGCGACTCGGTAGGGGTCGGCATCTTGCCCTTCTTCCCACTGGAGTACGGCCTGCTGACCGGCAAGTACAAGCGCGGCGCGGCGGCGCCGGCCGGCACCCGACTCGCACTCGATGACCAGGCCCGACGGCTGGCCGCCGCCGACTTCGACAAGATCGAGGCGATCGAGGCGTACGCCCGGGACCGAGAGCTGTCGATGCTGCAGGTGGCCATCGGCGGGCTGGCCGCCCAGCCGGCCGTGGCGTCGGTGATCGCCGGTGCGACGTCGCCTGACCAGGTGAGCGCCAACGCCGAGGCCGGAGGCTGGGAGCCCGGCCCCGAGGATCTGGTCGCGCTCGACGAGGCGACCGGGCGCTAACAGCTGCCCGTGCTTGGAACCCGCGCATGACCCGAGCCGTCGAGGCCTTCATCGCAGGGCTGCCGAAGGCAGAGCTGCATGTGCACCTCGTCGGCTCCGCGTCGGTCGACACGGTGTTGGCGCTGGCGCGCCGGCACCCCGAGCGCGGGGTGCCGACCGACGCCGGCGGGCTTGTCGGGTTCTACCGTTTCACAGACTTCGTTCACTTCATCGAGGTCTACATCGCGGTCAGCTCGCTGGTGCGCACCGTCGCCGACATTGAGGCGCTGGTGTTCGGCGTGGCCGGTGACCTGGCGACGCAGCACGTCCGCTATGCGGAGGTCACCGTGACGCCGGACAGCCATCTGCTCGTCGGAATCGAGCCGGACGGGCTGGCCGAGGCACTGGCCGCCGCCCGCCGCCGGGCCCAGGCGCGGCATGGCGTGGAGCTTGCCTGGATCTTCGACATCCCCGGCGAGCTCGGCCGCGCCTCGGGGCTGCGCACCATCGACTGGGTCGAGCGCTGGGCGCCGGAGGGCAGCGTCGGCTTCGGGCTCGGCGGCCCGGAGATCGGTGTGCCGCGGCAGCAGTTCGCCGACGTCTTCGCGCGCGCTCGCGAGCTCGGGCTGCACAGCGTGCCGCACGCGGGCGAGACCACCGGACCGCAGACGATCTGGGACGCCCTGCGGCTCCTCGGCGCGGAGCGGATCGGTCACGGCATCCGAGCCGTCGACGATCCGACGCTGCTGCGGCACCTGGTCGCGACCGGGATCCCGCTGGAGGTGTGCCCATCGTCCAATCTCTGTACCCGAGCGGTTCCCTCGCTCGAAGAGCATCCCTTCGGCCGCCTCGTCGAGGCCGGCGTCACGATCACGCTCGGCTCGGACGATCCGGGCATGTTCGCCACGACGCTGAACCATGAGTACGCGATCGCGCACGACATCTTCGGCGTGTCCCGCAGTGGCCTGGCCGACCTGGCCCGGACCTCCGTGGAGGTCTCGTTCGCCGATGACGCAGTGAAGCGAAAGCTGTTGGCAGAGATCGCCGCGTACGCCGAGGGCCAAGCCTGACCAAGGGCCGGTCCTGCGGTTCCGTGGCCCGGTTCGGCAGGCAAGTCACCGGCGTGCGTGAGTACGTTGACGCGGTGTTCACCCACGCGTCGCTCGTTGCGCTGTCCGGCATGGTCAACTCCCGCGAGGCGGACACCACATGACCTGGCACGGCCGCGCCGGTCACCAGCTGTACTACGAGGACACCGGTCGCGGCGACGCCGTCCTGCTGCTGCCCGGATGGGGAGGCAGCATCATCGAGCTGAGTCGCCTCCGAACAGAGCTCGCGGCCGGGTTTCGCGTCATCGCCGTCGACCTGCCTGGCTCCGGGCGGTCCCAGCCCCAACCCCGGCACTATGGCTCGACCTACTACCTGGACGACGCC
>JBBSGC010000013.1:0-24324 GCA_038254525.1 Propionibacteriales bacterium
AGGCCATCCTGGCCGCACTCGAACTCCCCGAACCAGCCCGGTTCTTCGACTTCACCGTCGCTACCGACTGACCAGCGCCGAGCGCCGGCAAGCGCCCGCACGCGGGCCCGTAGTAACACGACCCCATCACGCCGATCCGGCGTTTCCGCAGGTCAACGCCATGATCACGACAATCGTGTGCTCAGCATCTGCGGAAGTCCGGCGAGTCGTCCGTTGATCGCCTCGGTCGGCCCGTTCGACGTGCCGGGCCGCTCGAAGTAGGCGAGCACGTCGTCGGCACGTTGCTTCAACGTCCGCCCGAGCGTGACCAGCTCACTCAGCACGACCGGGACGCCGTGGCTGACCGACTCGATGAGCGTCACCATCAGCTCGCGGCCGGTGGCACGGTCGGGTTCGCGGTAGGCCGCGATCATCCGCTGGTAGATCCCCCAGGTGGCCTCGACCTGGACGTGCTCGTCGCCGTCGAACAGCGCTGCGAGGCGGTCCTTCTGCTTGTCGGTGAGGAGGTCGGCTCCGGTGTGCAGGGTCCGACGTGCCCGGTAGAGCGGGTCGTCCTTGCGGCCGCGGTGGCCATGGGTTGCCTGCTGGATCCGTCGCCGGCACCGGTTCGAGGGCGTCGCCGGCCAGACGGACGACGTGGAAGGGATCCATGACGGTGACCGCGTCGGGCAGCTCCTCGGTTGCGGCGGTCTTGAACCCGGTGAACCCGTCCATCGCGACGACCTCAACCGCGTCGCGCCACGCCTGCGTGCGCTCGGACAGCCACTGCTTGAACGCCTGCTTGGAGCGGCCCTCGACCATGTCGAGCAGGCGGGCTGGGGCCGTGCCGTCACGGATCCCGGTCAGGTCGATGATCACGGTGACGTACTTGTCGCCCTTCCTGGTGTGGCGCCACACGTGCTCATCCACGCCGTGGATCCGGACCCCGTCGAACCGGGTCGCGTCGTCGATCAGGACCCGCTTGCCCTCAGCCAACACGGCGTCGTTGGCGGTGTTCCACGCGACGCCGAGGCCCTCGGCGACCCGGGCGACGGTGAGGTGCTGGCACACGATCGCCTCCAGGGCCCACCGCAGTCCGCGGCGTGAGAGCTTCGCTCGTGGTTCGGCGGCCCTGGTGATGTCTTGGCGCCACACGTGCGAGCAGTCGGTGCACCGGTAGCGACGGACCGTGACGGCCAACGTGGTGGGTCGCCAGCCGAGCGGCTCGTGCGCGAGGCGCCGGATCACGGTGTCGCGGACGGTGCCCTCGCAGCCGCAGCGGCGGCACCACTGGTCGGCGTCGACGACGCGGCAGGCGAGGACGGCACGGTCGGGCTCAAGGCGTTGCCCGGTGACCTCGAGGCCGAGCTCGTCGAGACGGCAGAACGTGGTCAAGTCAGCGCGTGCGAACCCCGCAACGGGGCTCGCCGCGACGGTAGCGTCGGGCATGTCGAGGTCTTCCGGATGGGCAGTGTGAGAACTTCCATCCTCGGGAGACCTCGACGCCTATCGGGTCAACGACGCGCCGGAGCGCTCAACACCCGACCACACCCTGGATTGTGAAGAGCCTTCCGGCCCGACGCAGACGCTCAGCGAGCCCTCGCCGCGTTGACGGACGACGGCACGACCGTGTCGGCAGCGGTGCGCAGCGCCCTGATCGATGCCGCTCGTGCACGAGCCGGGAACCGGTTGCGGGCGCAGGCCGCGGAGCTCGCCGCGGACGATGCTGACCGCGCGGAGGCGTCCCAGGTACTACGGGACATGGAGACGCTGCGTGCGTGGTGATGTCCACCGCCTGCACGCACCGCGCGGGACCCGCGGCAGCGAGCAGACCGAGGCTCGGTACGCCGTCGTGGTGCAGTCCGACCAGCTGCCGCTGTCGACGTGGCTCGTGGCGCCGACGTCGAGATCGGCGCGCGCGGCCAGCTTCCGCCCCAGGATCGAACTAGCGGGCCAGTCGACCCGGGTGCTGGCGGAGCAGACGGCGGCGGTAAATCCGAGCCGGCTGGGCGACCAGGTCGGCCACCTCGGCCTGGACGAGATGCGGCGAGTCGACGCCGCCCTGCGGGTCGTGCTCGGGCTCTAGGGCCGTGTGGACGACGTGCTGTTGCCCACGCCGCCACGACGGCACACTGCCGGGAGCGCCGACATCCGTCGGAGCAAGCCGGCTCCGGTTCACGCGGCCAGCAGAGTGGGTCTCGGCTACCCGCCTGACGCTGACGAACTGCTCACGGGGCGGTCGGGCCAGCTGGTGCCCAGGGCCTCGTAGGGCTGCAGGTCGCGGCCCTGCTCCAGGAAGTACGTCGGCAGCGTGGCGCCCCAGAACGGCTCCTGTGCGAGCCGGGTCAGCTGGGCCGCGGACAACGGCGGCTGCGGACGGGTGATGTCCCACTGGCTGCTCGGCAAGTCGAAGCCGTTGGTGGCCGAGACCACGACGCGGACGCCGTCGGAGCGCATCAGGTCGGCGGTGCGGCTGATGCCGGTGCCGTCGGCGACGGCAGTATGTTCTTCAAACGTCATTAGCAGGCTCCCGTCGGAAAGCGTGCTCTCGCGGCAGTCGAGGTAGGTCGAGTCGCAGTTGCCGTGGCGCATGTCGTTCTGGACATTGACGCCGATCACCGAGACGCCCTGTCCGTCGGCGGAGGTCCACTCGAGGTTGGCGTACCACTCGTGGGCCTCCTGACCGCCGAAGTTCGTCGCCGACCCGTCCTGCAGGTCAGCCACGGCCCAGCGCAGCGCTGCTGCAAGGCCGCGCCCCGTCGCCGGACCGGTCGGCCCCGGGTGGGCGGGATCGAAGTCGTTCTGGGCCGAGTTCGAACGACTGTTGCTCACCCCTGCGGCGGCAAGGTCCCGAGCGCCGTCGCCGGCGCCGTGGGGCACGGCGCTCACGCCCACCGCCGCGACCGTTACCGCCGAGACGCCGGCCACGACCGCGACCGCGCGGCGTCGGCGCAGCACCCGGGTGCCCTGGGTGCGGGCGACCCGGCCCAGGCGGGCGACGTCGAGGTAACAGTCGCCCTGTGAGACGCGGGCGTGCAGATCGCGCTCGAGATGGTCGTGGAGGTTCATGGCTGCTCCTGTGCTTCGCGATGGGTGTCGAAGTGGGATGTGAGGTCGGGGTCGAGATCGGGCACCTGCTCACGCAGCCGGGTGAGGGCGCGGCGGGCCCGCTGGCGCACGGCCGCCTCGCTCAGGGCGAGACTGGCGGCAGTCTGGGTCACGCTCAAGTCATGCCAGTAGCGGAGCACGACCACCACCCGTTCACTGGCGGGTATTCGCCCCAGCGCGGCCAGCAGGTCCAGCCGTGCGGAGACGTCGGCGGATCCCGGCGTGGCGCTCTCAGGCAAGACTTCGGTAGGTCGTTCGCCGCTGCTCCGCAACCGACGATGCGACAGGTAGGTTCGAGTAAGGATCTGTCGGGTGTAGGCGACGGGATCAGCGGCGTTCGAGACCCGGTTCCAAGCGACGTACACCTTTGTATAGGTCGCTTGGGTCAGGTCCTCCGCGAGGTGGTGATCGCCACCGGTCAGCAACAGCGCGGTGCCGTGCATGCCGCGGCCGGTCGAGCAAACGAAGTCGTCGAAGGACATTCCCGTCGCCTCCGCCTGCCCACGGTTCATCGGCGCCGTCCGATCGATGGAGTAAGTGCTCACGTCACCAAAACGCCTCAGACCCGACCTCGCGTGACACATCCATCGAGGGTTGTCCCCACGATCCAGCCTCCCTGCAGTTGGTTGCGGCCGTCCCCATCGACGTTCCACCTGTCAGAAGCAAGCGACGCCGAGGCCAGAACGACACCGAGGAGCGCCAAATTCGAGGGTCTTCGGAAATGAGCGTGGTTGAGGTCGTCGTCCCATGACGGCGTGGCACAGGGGCGACACGTAAGGGACTTCCAGGATCGGCAGCGACCAAGCAACCGCTCCACGAGGCAAACCTAAAGTGGCCGCCTGACCTGCACAAACGCTGGCTGGAAAGAGCCGTCCGGGGGCACCTCGGGGGCACCTCTCACAGGCAGCCGCCTCCCCCGCTCGTGCTCGAAGTCGACGGAGCCGTCGCGGTCCCACCATGGCTGAACGTGGTGTCCAACCTCGCCCGTTCTGCTCACCCCCGAAGCCATCGCGATCCCGGGGACGCGGTACCCGTTTAAGGAACGGCCAACGGCTTTCGCATCTCTTTCCGCAGCACATCAATCCCAGGACCTCGGAACTCCGGTAGCACGACGCCCTGCCACGGCTAGAGCCAGGGCTTCGCTGGTACCTCGGATCTCCTCTCCTTCTCCTCTCGACCGCTCTGGTCGGTCGCGGTCAACCGCAGCCCATTGAGACGGTCGCTCGGGACGAAGCCACAGGTGGCGAGCTTTGAAGCGAGGAAGTCCAGAACCGGCAGCCAACTGGACGGCTCGGGGTTGACGTCGAGACCGAGCGGGCGGGCGGCATCGCGGAGGTGGATTCAGGTCAGCGACTTGGGCCAACCCGTCCTACGCGAGGCACACGCCGATGGCCCGTGTCAGGCGCCAACGCGCAGCCGACTGGCAATCTGCTCGACTCTTAACGTCCCGGCAGCGGCGCCCATGACAACGTCGAAGGCGTCGTCGTGTGAAAGTGCGGGTGCGTGCCCGTTCAGGTCGAGGAAGACGGCGGTGGCCAGCCACGCCAGGCGCTTGTTCCCGTCGACGAGCGCGTGGTTGCGGGCGATGGAGTGCAGCAACGCAGCGGCTTTGAGTTCCAGCGTGGCGTAGGCATCCTGCCCGAACGCGCTGGAGCGCGGTCGCGCCGCCGCCGAGTCCACGAGCCCGATGTCTCGGACGGGACCGGCAGTCAAGTCACGGACCAGGCCGAGCAAGTCCTCCAGGTCGAGGTGCTCGACCTGCGTCACACCGTGCCCAGGCGCTCGAGCACATCACCCCACTGCTCGATCATGCGGTCAGAGCTGTCCCGCACCCGGGCGATGTGCTCGCTGCGCTGGTAGCGCTCCAGGACAGCCCTGCGGATGATCTCCTGACGAGAGGCGCCCTCGGCGATCGCCAGCTCACTCAGGGCGCGGTCGAGTTCCTCGTCGGTACGTAAGGTCATCGCCATGCCAAGGACGATACCAGACTGATACCAAGCCAGACCGACAGCTCCAGATGAAATGCCAGTTCCCTGCAGTGCTTAACCCGGCCGTCAGTGCCGTCGAATGATTCCCCCAGACCGCTGTGGTTGTGGGTCAAGCATGGACGGCACGCTCGCGGCGAGACGGCAGAAGTTCGGTTCAGGATGCGCAGTCAGTCCATGCTGTCCGGCTTCTTGAAGGCATTGGCTCGCTCGAGCTGATGTCGACAAGGCCGCAGTGCCGGTCAACCTGGACGCGTGCGCGCGTCTGCTGGAACTGGCTGGCTCCTATCCTGGCCGAATGCATCTGGAGTTCCGCGGCGAGATTTGGTTCTGGAAAGGCCCGGCGCCGTGGCACTTCATCACCGTTCCGAAGGAGGAGTGCGGTGAGCTGGAAGCGACTTCTGCGTTCGTCAGCTACGGCTGGGGCATGATTCCGGTCGCGGCGCAGATCGGGGGAACCGGGTGGCAGACGTCGCTGTTCCCGAAAGATGGGCGGTACATCGTGCCTGTGAAGACGTGCGTGCGAAAGGCCGAAGGGCTTGCGGTAGGCGACCTGGTGACGGTCCGCCTAGCCGTCAATGTCTGACGGGGGTTCAGAGCCCGATGGCAGGCTCGGTCTTCGGGCCACCAGAGGCTGGGTGGCTGACCATCAGGTCGTCGAAGCGTCCAGGCGAAGAGCAGGAAATCGCGATGGGGCAGATGGAACTTCGGCGCTCTGCGCCAGACGTCTTGCAAGGGCCAGCCCTTCCAGATGGCGAACGAGCACCTTGCTGAAGCGCTTGTGTGCCCGGCGAGGACGCCGCAGAGCAGCGGCAGGAAGTCCCGTTCGTTCGGGACCCGCGACGCACGCCTCGAACGTCGCACGACGTCGTGCACCCTGCCCATGCCGGTCAGTCGTCCGACCAGCCAGTCGGCGGCGTCAGATCCCTCAGGGGCACGACGTCCTTGGGCTGCAAGAGTGGCTCCGGAGTTCTCCTTCAGGCCTCCTCTTGGTACAGCGCTTGGTGAGCTGCTCGGGCCGCCTCCAGCTGAGCGTCCCGCTGAGCCACCGACCACTCCCGGGTGGCTCTGTCCAGCGCCATGGTGGTCCAGCCTCCCGCGGTGGCATCGCTGACGTGGACGAGCAGAGTGTGCTCATCGTGTTCGACTCGCACTCTGTGCTTGGGGTTCGCCTCTTCATGGAGCCCACGAGCCTGTTCCCCGGCGGAGGTGGATCGGCAACGAAGGACGTCCATCGACCTCGAGCGGCCTCCGGACGCCGAACCCGTTTGCTGACACCGTCTGCCATGTACCAATGGTGACCTAACGCCCTGCGCGCCAAGGCTGACCAGCTGGACAGCGGCGCCTCGGCAGCGCCAGCTCTTGCCGGGAGCGCTGCTCGGGAACGGCTGATCGTCGCCGCCCTGCACTATCTGGTCACGCCGGACGATCTGGTCCCAGACTTTCGCGCCGGCGGCTACATCGACGACGCGCTGCTGATCAGCTGGGTCTTCGGTGCCGCCGTGGCGGAGCTGGAGCCGTTCCTGGACGAGGACGGAGGGCCGGAGGTCACCACGGGCTGATCGACGCGGTCAGTACGGCGGCAGCGCCGGATCATCCTGGGCGCTCGACCCGATCCGTGCGGCGGCGGAGTCGCGCCCACGCCGTACCGGGACCATGCCCACGGCGGCAGCCAGCCCACTCGGCGGCATGTTGCCGTAGATCGTCTCGATGTCGGCGGTCTGGACCTGGTAGGTCTCGTGCCAGATCCCGACGTCACCCGAGGCGCCTACCTTCCGGTTGAACTGCCGCCACGGCTCGAGATGCGGGTCATTGCGGTCCCGGGCGAAGCGCTCCAGGTCTCCGAAGGACCGCCAGTACTGCACGACGAGCGGCGCAGGTAGCAGGGCCGCTTGATAACCGAGCAGCCCCTTCTCCGGATGCGCGTCCAGGTAGCGCAGCATCCTCGGCATCGCCGTGAACATCGGCCACCAGGAGAACACCTTCCACGGCTTGTTGACCCGCATGCCGATCAGGAAGACGACGATCTCGTCTCCCGCGTTGCTGAGGTCGGCCATGTGCCGCCCCTTGCGTACGTCGGTCACAGTGGGTCCTCGAGTCGACGATGCCTGACAGGCGACCATGCTCCCAGCGCGCGCCGGACAACGTCCAGCCGTCGCCGTGCCAGAGTGGGGCCGTGCTCCGGATCGCGGTCGTCGGATCGGGTCCGGCCGGCATCTACACGACCGAGGCGCTGCTCCGCGCCGGCAGCACCATCGACGTGTTCGACCGCCTGCCGTGCCCCTTCGGGCTGGTGCGTTACGGGGTGGCACCGGACCACCCGAAGATCCGGTCGATCACCGCGACGCTCTCGCAAGTGCTGGACCATCCCGCGGTACGTTTCCTGGGCAACGTGGAGATCGGCTCGGCGATCACGCTCGAGGAGCTCGACGACCACTACGACGCGGTCGTGGTCGCCTGCGGAGCAGCGACCGACCGGCGACTTGGTGTCCCTGGCGAGGACCTTCCCGGCAGCGTGTCCGCCACCGACTTCGTCGCCTGGTACAACGGCCACCCCGACGCCCCGCCGGACGCCTTCAGCCTCGACGCACGCAGCGTCATGGTCATCGGCAACGGCAACGTCGCCCTCGACGTGGCCCGGCTGATGTGCCGGCCACCGGCGGACCTGGCCCGCACCGACGTGGCCGGTCACGTGCTCGCCGCCTTCGAGCGGAGCGCCGTCCGTGAGGTGCACCTGGTCGGTCGACGCGGTCCGGCCCAGGCCCGCTTCACGCCCAAGGAGCTGCGCGAGCTCGGCGAGACCGTCGACGCCGACGTGGTCGTCGATCTGGCCGAGCTCGAGCTGGACGAGGTGAGCAGGCGGCTGCTGGAGTCGTCGCCGGCGGCGCGGCGCAACCTGGAGGTGCTCACCGACTGGGCACAGCGGCCACCACCCGGCCGGCTCCGCCGGCTGTACGTGCGCTTCGGCTGGCTGCCCGTCCAGGTGCAAGGTGCCGACAGCGTCACCGGCGTACGCCTGGAGCGGGCGCGCCTGGACGCAACGGGAACCGCGGTCGGTACCGGCGACTACCAGGACGTCGAGACTCAGCTGGTGGTCAGGTCGGTGGGCTACCACGGCGTACCGCTTCCCGGACTGCCCTTCGACCGGCGGACCGGCGTGGTGCCCAACGCCGACGGCCGGGTCCTTGACGGCGGCGCGCCGGTCCCGCGTCGCTACGTGGCCGGGTGGATCAAGCGCGGTCCTACCGGGGTGATCGGAACGAACCGGCGCGACGGCACGCAGACCGCGGCCTGCGTGCTGGCCGACGCCGCCGAGCTCACGACCGGCGGCCAACGAGGCAGCTCGGATGTCGTCGAGCTGCTGCGCTCACGCGGGGTGCAGGTCGTGACATGGGACAGCTGGACCGCCATCGGCCTGGCCGAGGCCGCCCTCGGACAGCTGCGCGGTCGCGAGCGCATCCGCATCGCCGACCGCAGGTCGCTGCTCGCCGCCGCCGGTCTGTGAGGTGCCGAGTCGACGCCGGCCGCCCCGTCGCTGGCACCCCGGACACCAGTAGAGGTTGCGGCCATCCACGACGCCGGTGCGGATGCTGGTGCCGCACACCAGGCACGGCTGCCCCGTCCGGCGGTAGACGTAGACCTCGCCGCCTCCGCGGTCGGTGCGCGGCGGCCGCCGCATGCGTTCCGGCTCGTGCTCCGGCCGGACGGTGTCGATGCGTCCCGTCTCGACGCCTCGGCGCATGAGCACGACCAGGTCGGCCCACAAGTCGTCCCAGACGCCGCGCACGACCAGGTGCCCGGGCGCTGCCGGATCGAGGCGGTGCCGGAACAAGATCTCGGCTCGGTACACGTTGCCGATGCCGGCGGCCACTGCCTGGTCCATCAGCAGCGATGCGAGCGAGCGGCGCGACCCGTGGAGCACTGACCACCCACGCTCTGGTCTCGCGTCGTCGCGCAGCGGGTCAGGTCCCAGTCTGGCCAGCAGCGTCTCCACTTCGGCCGGGGTCAGCAGCTCGCACGCGGTCGGACCGCGCAGGTCGGCGTAAGCGCGGACACCGACCAGGCGCAGCCTCACCAGGCCGACCGGTGGTGGGGCAGCGCCAGGGAGCACGTCGAAGCGGCCATAGAGCCCCAGATGCACGTGCAGCACGTCAGGGCCGTCGAACTCGACGAACAGGTGCTTGCCGTAGGACCAGGCGGCGGACAGCGGCCGACCTTCCAGGCGGGCGGCGGAGTCGGCGAACCGGCCTTGCGGACTCGACGCCCGGACCGGTTCACCGGCGAATGCGGCCGTCATCGCCGAGGCAAGCCGGTGCAGGGTGTGCCCCTCAGGCATCGCGCCTCACGCCGGGTCCGCTGGGCAGCGGCGGCAGCTCATAGCTGCTCTCGTAGGCCGACAGCATGGCGATCCGTCGGGCGTGCCGCTCCTCGTCGCTGAACGGCGTGCTCAGGAAGACCCCGACGAAGCGGGCGGCCTCCTCGAGCGAGTGCATCCGGGCCCCGACCGACACGACGTTGGCGTCGTTGTGCTGCCGGCCGAGAGACGCGGTTTCCTCGCTCCAGGCCAGCACCGCGCGCACCCCGCGCACCTTGTTGGCCGCGATCTGCTCCCCGTTGCCGGAGCCGCCGACCACGACACCGAGGCTGCCCGGGTCCTCGACGACTGCTTGACCGGCTCGTAGGCAGTAGATCGGATAGTCGTCGAATGGGTCGTACGCGACCGGGCCGTGGTCGACGACCTCGTGCCCCGCGGCGCCCAGCGTCTCGATCAGGTGGCTCTTCAGCTCGAGCCCGGCATGGTCGGAACCGATGTGCACGCGCATGCGGTCAGTCTCTCAGCCTGCCCAGGCCTCAGTCGAAGATCGGGTCGCGGTCGCGGGTGCGCTTGAGCTCGAAGAAGCCGTCGACGTCGGCCACGAGGCGGACCCCGTCCCAGAGCCGTCCGGCTTCCTCGCCTCTCGGCGCTGGTGTGACGACCGGACCGAAGAACGCGACTCCCTCGACATGGATGACGGGGGTGCCGACGTCCATACCCACCGGGTCCATGCCCTCATGGTGGGAGACCCGGAGCGCCTTGTCGTGCTCGGTGGAGTCCATCGCGTCGGCCAGGTCGGTCGGCAGACCCACCTCGGCCAGCGCCTCCTGCACCGTGGCCCGGTCGACCTCCCGGCCCGCGTTGTGAAAGCGCGTGCCCAGTGCCGTGTACAGGTCGCCGAGCACCTCGTCGCCGTGCTGCTCAGCGGCGGCGATGCAGACTCGGACGGGTCCCCACGCCTTGTCCATCGACTCCTGGTAGTCGTCGGGGAGCTCGCGGCCCTCGTTGAGCACCGAGAGGCTCATCACATGCCAGCGGGTACGCACCGGGCGCACCTTCTCCACCTCGAGCATCCACCTCGACGTCATCCAGGCCCAGGGGCAGAGCGGGTCGAACCACAGGTCGGCGACGGTGCTGGCGGCTTCGGCGGAGGTGTCGGTGGAGGTGGTCACGCTGCGGCTCCAGAAAGGTGACGGAAGTGCCTTGGCCGCAGGTCGCGGCTGAGACGTCGCTCACCTCGTGACAACGCTGCACACGCGAATATCTTCCCGGCGCGCGTGACAGGATGATCTCCATGCCTGGCACCAACCTCACTCGCGACGAGGCACAAGAGCGCGCTCGTCTGCTGAACATCGACTCCTATGCGGTCGAGCTCGACCTCACCGCGTCGGACACGACGTTCCCGTCGACGACCGTGATCCGCTTCCGCTGCAACGAGCCGGGCGCCGCCACCTTCGTCGACCTGGTCGGCGCCACGGTTCGCTCGATCACCCTGAACGGCCGCGACATCGACCCGTCGACCGCGTACTCCGAAAGCCGCATCGGCATTGACGGCCTCCTGGCCGACAACGAGATGCGGGTGGTCGCCGACTGCTCCTTCTCCCGCACCGGAGAGGGGCTGCACCGGTTCATCGACCCAGCCGACGACCGGGTCTACACCTACACGCAGTTCGAGGTGCCGGACGCCCGACGGGTCTTCGCCACCTTCGAGCAGCCCGATCTCAAGGCCATCTTCGCGTTCACCGTCACCGCGCCGAGCGACTGGCAGGTGGTCTCCAACTCGCCGACGCCCGAGCCGGAGCCGCTGGGCAACGACCTGAGCGTGTGGCGGTTCCCGCCGACCCGGCGCATCTCGACCTACATCACCGCGCTCGTCGCCGGTGAGTACACCGCCGTGCGCGACACGTACGCCGGCATCGACGGCGACATCGCCCTCGGCGTCTTCTGCCGGCAGTCGCTGAGCGAGCATCTCGACGCCGACGAGATCATGGATGTGACCAAACGAGGGTTTGCGTTCTTCGAGTCGACGTTCGCGGTCGGCTACCCGTTCGGCAAGTACGACCAGCTGTTCGTGCCCGAGTACAACATGGGCGCGATGGAGAACGCCGGCTGCGTGACGTTCCGCGACGAGTACGTCTTCCGCTCGCGGCAGACCGTAGCGGCTTACGAGGCGCGCGCCAACACGATCCTGCACGAGATGGCGCACATGTGGTTCGGCGACCTGGTCACCATGAAGTGGTGGGACGACCTGTGGCTCAACGAGTCGTTCGCCGAGTGGGCCTCCCACCACGCACTGGTGCGGGCCACCGAATTCACCGAGGGCTGGACCGGCTTCAGCAACTCACGCAAGACCTGGGCGTACCGGCAGGACCAGCTGCCCTCGACGCATCCGATCGCTGCCGACAACCACGACCTCCACGCGGTCGAGGTCAACTTCGACGGCATCACCTACGCCAAGGGCGCCTCCGCGCTTCGCCAGCTCGTGGCGTGGGTCGGCGAGGAGCATTTCGTCGAGGGGCTCCGCGCGTACTTCCGGGACCACGCCTACGGCAACACCGAGCTGCAGGACCTGATGCGGGCACTGGAGAGCGCCTCCGGGCGTGAGCTGGGGTCATGGACGAAGGAGTGGCTGCAGACCTCCGGCGTCAACACGCTTCGCGCCCGCTTCGACGTCGACGCCGAGGGCGCCTTCACCTCCTTCGTCGTCGAGCAGAGCGCGCACCCCGACTTCCCGACGCTGCGCCGACACCGCATCGCCATCGGTCTCTACGACCGGACCGACGCCGGCCTGGTGCGTCGCCGACGCGTGGAGACCGACGTGGTCGGCACCGAGACCGAGGTCGACGAGCTCGTAGGCGAGCGCCAACCGGACCTCGTGCTGCTCAACGACGAGGACCTCACGTACGCCAAGATCCGCCTCGACGAGCGGTCGCTGAGGACGCTGACCGAGAGCATCGCGCACATCGACGACTCGCTGGCCCGGGCACTGTGCTGGGGAGCCGCCTGGGACATGACCCGCGACGCCGAGATGCGGGCGAGCGACTTCGTCGCTCTGGTGCTGGCCGGGGTGGGCACCGAGAGCGACCTGACAGCGGTGAGCTCGTTGCTCCGCCAGGCCAGTGCCGCCACGCACGTGTACGCCGCGCCGGAGCACCGGGCGGCACTGGCCGACCGCTGGGAGACCGGGTTACGCAGCCTGCTGCACGTCTCGGAGTCCGGCAGCGACCACCAGCTGGCGCTGGTCCGGGCGTACGCAGCGGCAGCCTTCAGCGAGCAGGCGAAGGACATGATCGAGGGCCTGCTCGACGGCACCATGACGCTGCGCGGGCTGACCGTCGACGCCGACCTGCGGTGGACTCTCGCGTCGGCGCTGGCGCGCACCGGCCGATTCGGCGAAGCCGACATCGACGCCGAGCTCGAGCGCGACCCCACCATCTCGGGGCAGGAGAACGCGGCCGCCGCACGCGCGATGCAGCCGCTGGCGGAGGCCAAGCGCCGCGCGTGGCAGGACGCGGTCGAGCGCGACGACGTCCCCAACGAGACCCAGCGCAGCATCGCCTCGGCCTTCCAGGCCCACGGCCAGCAGGACGTGCTGCTGCCGTTCGTGGACACCTATCTGGAGACGGCGCGGACGGTGTGGGAGGACAAGGGCGTGCAGCGGGCATCTGTCGTATTGCTCTACCTGTTCCCGCGCGCGCTGCCGCAGCCTGACGTGCTGGCGAAGGTCGACGCCTGGCTGGCCGACACGTCGGCGAACCCGGCGGCGCGCCGGCTGGTCGGCGAGGGGCGCGACGACCTCGCCCGCGCACTGGCCGCTCAGGCCTTCGACGCCTCGGCCTGACCGGAGGCCACACCGCCCAGGTCAGGAGGTGGTGTGCAGGGACGACGGGCGGCGGGCGTGCTCGCCGAGCTGCTGGAGGCCGGCCACCAGGCCGCCGGACAGGTCGCCGGCGGCAAAGGTGGTCTGCATCGACAGGGCAGCCAGCCCGCACGCGGCATCGGACAACGTGCCCTGCGCGGCAGCGCCGGTGACGATCTCAACCGCGCGCGCCGCGGGATCCACGAGCACCACGACCGAGCCGCCCGGATCGGGCAGCGAGGTGAGCAGCCGTACGGCTCGACCGCGCGGGTCACCGTCGGCCGCGCCGACGAAGACCGAGAACGCCAACCCACTGATGTAATGGGCATAGTCGATGGCCTTGTCGATGGCGCGTCGTTGGTCGACGGTGAACGCCTCACCAGCGGGCACTCGCACCACCTCCCACTCGCCCGTCGGCGGTCGCCAGTCCTGAGCCGATCGCCGGCTGCTCCCGGCTCGGCAGGTCACCGGCCCCGAACTGCTCGGGCTCGGCCAGCCACGACCGCCCCGGGCGGTAGCGCGGTCCACGCGCCACCGACGGCGCCATGACCAGCAGGGCGATCAGCACGACGAGACCCGTCGGGATTCCGACGAAGAACAACAGAGCGTGCAGCGTAGACATCGGCGCCGGCTTGGGCCACGTGTCCGGCGGGGCTGCGGCGGCCGGCGATCCGGCGAGGCCGACCCACAGCACGGTGGCGATGGGTGCGGCCGCCCAGGCGGCCCGACGCGACGGCTTGTCCATGGGCCCACGGTATCGAGTGGCCGACCGCCGGCCACTTTCGGCGTCGCCTGGCCTCCCGCCACCCTGCTCATGGCCGGCCGCCGGCCGTAGCCTGAGTCCTTCCGAACCTCCACCCGAAAGGACCCGGCTGCGCCGTGCCGAACCTCGTGTCGGACCCCACCCCGTTCCTCAGCCTCAGCACCGACTGCTCCGACGGCAGCTTGTGCGCACTGGTGCAGAGCCTCACCGGCAGCCAGCGCACCGCCACCATCGTCGCCTGGGTGGTCGCCAAGCCCTTGGCGATCGTGGGCATCCTCGTGCTCGGCTACGCGGTGCGCTGGCTGGTGTTCCGGGTGATCAACCGGCTGACCGAGCAGGCGGCCGAGGGCAACGTGCCCGGAGTCCTGGCGCGCAGCCGCGCTCACCAGATGTTCCTCGAGGCCAACCCGGTCGCGGTCGAGCGCCGGCGCCAGCGGGCGACGACGACGGGGTCGCTGCTCAAGAGCGTCAGCACCGGGATCATCGCCGTGGTCGTGCTGTTCATGGTGGTGTCCAAGCTGGGCTACGACATCGCCCCGCTGATCGCCAGCGCCGGGATCTTGGGCGTCGCGCTCGGCTTCGGTGCGCAGAGCCTGGTCAAAGACTTCCTCTCCGGCATCTTCATGACCCTCGAGGACCAGTACGGCGTGGGCGACGTCGTCGACCTGGGCGAGGCCAGCGGCACCGTCGAGGCGGTCGGGCTGCGGATCACCCGGCTGCGCGACGTCAACGGCACTGTCTGGTACGTCCGCAACGGCGAGGTGCTCCGCGTCGGCAACATGAGCCAGAACTGGGCGCGGACGGTGCTCGACATCAACGTCGCGTACTCCGAGGACCTACAGCGGGTACGCACGGTGCTGCGTGACCTCGCGCACGAGCTGTTCGAGGATCCCGACTTCCACAGCGACATCATCGAGGAGCCAGAGGTGTGGGGCGTCGAGCGGCTCGACCCCGACGGCGTGGTCGTCCGGGTGGTGCTCAAGACAGCGCCGATGGAGCAGTGGAACGTCGCTCGTGAGATGCGGGAGCGGATCAAGCAGCGTTTCGACGCGCTCGGCATCGAGATCCCGCTGCCACAGCGGGTGGTCTGGCACCGCACAGACACCGACACCGACACCGGCACCGGGACCGGGACCGGGACCAGGAAAGGCTGAGCGGCGGTCCAGGCGTGCCGAACCGCGGTGTCCGACCCGCGCGCCGACCTGCGCGCCTGAGGCTGGACAATGCCACGGTGAGCCAGCCCACGTTCTATGACCAGATCGGCGGCCACCAGACGATCGCCGGGATCGTCGCCCGCTTCTACGCAGGCGTGGCCACCGATGAGGTCCTGCTCCGGGTGTATCCCGAGGAGGACCTGCTGCCGGCACAGCACAGGTTCACGCTGTTCCTCGAGCAGTACTGGGGTGGTCCCACCACGTACTCGGACGAGCGGGGGCACCCTCGGCTCCGGATGCGGCACGCACCGTTCGCCGTCACGCCGACCGCGCGCGACCACTGGCTCCACCACTTCCGGGCCGCGCTCGACGAGGCCGGCCTGACACCCGAGCAGGACGCCCAGTTCTGGACCTACATCCAGCGGGCCGCGCTGCAGATGGTCAACACGATGGAGGAGCTGCCCGGGCGGTGAGGTGGGCTCGCTCGGACTCGCCGAGTGGCCGCGGGCGCGAGGTCGCGAGGTCGAACCCGACCAGCACTGCCCGCGACGTCGAGTAGACGGTGGCGTCGTCACAGACCGCCGCCACCAGCTCGTAGGAGGAGCGGCCCACGCGGCCGACCCACGTGCGTACCTCGACCGGCTCGGGGCGGAACTCCACCGGCCGGGCGTAGGACACGTCGATGCGCGCCACGACATGGCTGTCGGACACGTCCTGGTCCGGCGAGCCGTGCCCGAGCTCGCCCAGCAAGGCGATCCGGGCCTCCTGGTAGTACTCGACGTACTTCACGTTGTTGACGTGGCCGTAGGAGTCGATGTCGCTCCATCGCACCCGGCAGGAGTACGTGTGCGCCGCGGCCGCCTCGCGGAGCAGATTGGGAACCGGTGACTGTGGCGCCGGCTCGAGCTGCCGGGGGCCGCTGACCTGCTCGAGCACCGACCGCTCGTCGGCCCGGATCCGCCGCAACCGGTGGTCGGCGAACGAGTACGGCGCGAGCACCGACCCGGCTCGCAGATAGACCCGGCGGCCTCCGTCAGGGAGCTCGTCGAGCACCTCGTAGCCGAGCCGGAACGTTGCCGCGCGCACCTCCTCGCACCACATCTCGATGCGAACCGGCTCGGTGCGGAAGGTCAGCGGCTCCACGAACTCCAGCTCATGGGAGACCACCACCACGCCTTCGGCGAGCTCCTCGGCCTCGGGGCCGGGCGCGTGCACCCGGAACATGTCGACCCGCGCCTCTTGCAGGTAGTCGACATAGACGACGTTGTTGACGTGCCGCAGGGAGTCCATGTCGGCCCAGCGCAGCGGGCAGTCGTAGACGTGGCGCACGCGCGAATCCTTCCAGACGGGTGGCCCGGGGCCCGGCCCGCACGTCGTGGCAGACTTGCGCGGCGTCGCAGCCAGCGCGCGACACACCTCCCGAGGAGAACGCGTGACCGAGCCCGTCCAGCGCACCGCGATCGTGACCGGCGCCGCCCGCGGCATCGGAGCTGCGGTGGCCCGCCGGCTGGCCGCCGACGGGATGAGCGTGGCTGTTCTGGACCTGGATGAGCCCGCGTGCTCCGAGACCGTCTCGGCGATCGAGTCTGCTGGCGGCAGGGCGCTCGCGGTCGGCGTCGACGTCGCCGAGGAGGACCAGGTCGCCACGGCGGTCGCCCGGGTCGCCGACGAGCTCGGTGCACCCACCGTCCTGGTCAACAACGCCGGGGTGCTGCGCGACAACCTGCTGTTCAAGATGAGTGTCGACGACTGGGACACGGTGATGGACGTGCACCTTCGGGGCTCGTTCCTGATGAGCCGAGCCACGCAAGCGCACATGACCAAGGCCCGGTACGGCCGGATAGTGAACCTGTCGAGCACCTCGGCCCTCGGCAACCGTGGGCAGGCGAACTACGCCGCCGCGAAGGCCGGCCTCCAGGGCTTCACCAAGACCCTGGCTATCGAGCTGGGGAAGTTCGGCGTCACCGCCAACGCGATAGCTCCCGGCTTCATCGTCACCGACATGACCGCCGCGACTGCCGCCCGGGTCGGCGCCGACTTCGAGGAGTTCCAGGCAGCGGCCGCTGAGCGGATCCCGGTAGCGCGAGTCGGGCGTCCCGAGGACGTCGCTCACACCGCGTCGTTCCTCGCCAGCGAGGGCGCCGGGTTCGTCTCCGGCCAGGTCATCTACGTCGCCGGCGGGCCCCGCGACTGAGAGGGGGCCGCATGCGCGTCTTCACCGGGCGGGCCGAGCTGGCCGGCGCCATCGGCGAGCACCTCGGCTTCAGCGAGTGGCACGTCGTCACCCAGCAGCAGGTCGACGGCTTCGCCGACGCCACCGGTGACCATCAGTGGATCCACGTCGACGTCGAGCGCGCCCGGAGCGGACCCTTCGGTGGGACGATCGCCCACGGCTACCTCACCTTGTCGATGATCCCGCAGCTGGGCCGCGAGGTGTTCCGCGTCGACGGGATCGCGATGGGCATCAACTACGGCTGCAACAAGGTGCGCTTCCCGGCACCGCTGCCAGTGGGAGCACGCGTGCGCGCGGGTGTCGAGGTGGCGGACGTTCAGGAGCTCCGGCAGGGCACCCAGGTCGGCTACCGCTACACGATCGAGCTCGAGGGCGCCCCCAGGCCGGTCTGCGTCGCCGAGACCGTCGTGCTGCTGGTCGGCTGAGCCGTCGCACTGGCGAAGGCACGACACCTGTGCATGGATAGGGACATGAGCACTAACCCCACCGCCGCCGACGACGGCCGCGAGATCGACGAGATCGACGAGATCGCCGGTCTCGACGCGGCCGACGTCGAAGAGCAGCACGACTCCGACGACGACCAGGAGCGTGCCGGCCGCTCCCACTTCACCAAGCGCGAGCTCGGCCAACCGGCCGCCGCCGACGACTCGCCGGACCAGGACTGACGCTGGCCGATGCGGCGGTCAGGAGCCGGCTTGCGTGCAAACCGCCGCGGTGGTTTGCTGACAGCGTGGTCAAGCAGACGTGCCACGCCTACCTACTTTTGACTGACTGGTGGCGATCATGTCCGTACAGACCCGTGCGCGCGCTTGCGGCTACTCCGCAAGGCGTGCTTCACGTTCCCCGGTAACCGGCGCCGACCGCGGCGAGCTGACGGCGCAGCTGTTCCGCGACGCGGCCGCAGCCGCCGACGAGCAGACCCGCCGGGGGATCCTCGATCGGGTCACCGTGCTCAACATGGGTGTCGCCCAGGCCGTGGCGGCGCGCTATCGCGACCGCGGCGAGCCGATGGTGGACCTCGAGCAGGCGGCCTACGTCGGGCTCACCAAGGCCACCAGAGGCTTCGACCTGTCGTACGGCAAGGACTTCTTGACCTACGCGGTGCCCACGATCTCCGGTGAGGTGAAACGGCACTTTCGCGACTGCGGATGGACGGTGCGACCACCACGCCGCATCCAGGAGCTCCAGGCCCGCATCTCCCGCTGTGGCGCTGACCTCGTGCAGCGCCTCGGCCGCTCCCCGCTCCCCACCGAGATGGCCGACGAGCTCGGAGTCGGGCTGCACGACGTCATCGAGGCGCTGGCCGCGGACGGCTGCTTCTCGCCCACCTCGCTGGACACGCCGGTTGGCGAGGACAAGTCGACCCCGATGTCCGATCTGCTCGGCAGCGAGGACGCCGACCTGGCGCGGAGCGAGACCCACCTGGCGCTCGCCCCGGTGATCCGGGACCTCTCGCCGCGTGACCGGCACATCATCACGCTGCGCTTCTTCCACGACTGGACACAGGAACAGATCGCCCGCGACATAGGCGTGACTCAGATGCAGGTGTCGCGCCTCCTGGCTCGCATCCTGTCCCAGATGCGCTCGACCTTGGCTGCCTGAGGACTGTGCGATGACCAGCTCCCCGTGGTCCAGCTATCTCAACGACCACCTTGCCGCCGCGACCGCCGGGCGGCAGCTGTTCCGCCGGGCGGCCGCCACGCACCAGGGCGACGAGCTGGGAGACGAGCTCGCCGCACTCGTGCTCGAGGTGATGGCCGACCGGCAGGCGCTCCTCGACGTCATGGCGCTGCTCGAGGTGCGGCCCAGCCGTTCGCATGCGGCACTGGGCTGGACGGGCGAGCGGCTGGGCCGCCTCAAGCTCAACGGCACCCTGCTTCGCAGGTCACCCACGACCGACCTGGTCGAGCTGGAGGGGATGCGGTTGCTGGTCACCGCGACCGGCTGCTGCTGGGAGGTGCTCCGCGCCGCGAGCGAGCACGACTCCAGGATCCAGGCTCCGACGTTGGACGCGCTGATGGAGCGGGCCGCCGACCAGGGTCGCCGACTGCGCGCCCTGCAGCTGCAGGTGGCCGGACGCCAACAGCTGGGCTAGAGCCGTTCCAGGATCATGGCCATGCCCTGTCCGCCGCCCACGCACATCGTCTCCAGACCGAGCTGCGCGTCTCGGGTGTGCATGGCGTTGACCAGCGTGCTGGTGATGCGGGCGCCGGTCATGCCGAACGGGTGACCGACGGCGATCGCGCCGCCATGCACGTTGAGCCGGTCCAGGTCGATGCCGAGGTCGCGGTACGACGGGATCACCTGAGCGGCGAACGCCTCGTTGATCTCCACGAGGTCGATGTCACCGATGCTCATCCCGGCCCGGGCAAGCGCCTGCCTGCTGGCCTCGACGGGTCCGTAGCCCATGATCTCCGGTGACAGCGCGGTGACGCCGGTGGATACGATCCGGGCCAGCGGCGTGATCTCGAGCTCAGCTGCCTTGGTGTCGCTCATGACCACGAGCGCCGCGGCGCCGTCGTTGAGCGCACAGCAGTTCCCCGCAGTCACCGTGCCGTCGGGCCGGAACACCGGCTTGAGCTGCTCGACGCCCTCCAGCGTCACGCCGGCACGCGGCCCGTCGTCCTTGCTGACGATCGTCCCGTCGGACAACCTCAGCGGGGTGATGTCGCGCTGCCAGAAGCCGTCGGCTATCGCCTTCTCGGCCAGGTTCTGACTGCGGACGCCGAACTCGTCCTGGTCGGCGCGGCTGATCCCCTTGAGCTGCGCCAGGTTCTCAGCGGTCTGCCCCATCGCTATGTACGCATCGGGCAGCGAGCCGTCCTCGCGGGGGTCGTGCCAGGTGTGGCCGCCCTGGGCGGACGAGGCGGTGCGGCCCACGGCCTCGTCGAACACCGGGTTGCGGGTGCCGGGCAGCGAGTCGCTGTTGCCCCTGACGAAGCTGCTGACCGACTCGACACCGGCGGAGATGAAGACGTCCCCCTCACCTGCCCGGATGGCGTGCATGGCCATCCGGGTCGTCTGCAGGCTGGAGGAGCAGTAGCGGGTGACCGTCGTCCCGGGCAGGTGGTCCATCCCCAGCAGGACGGCCACGATCCGGCCCAGGTTGAAGCCCTGCTCACCACCGGGCAGCCCGCAGCCCAGCATGAGGTCGTCGATGTCGTCCGGATCGAGCGCCGGCAGCTGGTCGAGCGCGGCGCGGACCATCTGCACCGCCATGTCGTCGGGCCGCAGGTCCTTCAGGGAGCCCTTGATGGCCCGCCCGATCGGTGAGCGGGAGATGGCGGCGATGACGGCTTCAGGCATGGCGGCAACAGTACCGACGCCGGTCATGACCCGGCTGGACGCCAGAACTTTTCTGTTCGCTTTCAACTACTGGCCGTTATGCTGGCGCCATGAGCAACATCGCGTCGTCCTCGCCGGCCGACCAGCTGCCGCAGGACACCCGGTGGCTCGACGACCCGCAGCAGCGGGCGTGGCGCGCGTGCATCACGGGCGCCACCGCCCTGTTCGAGCGCCTCGACCGCCAGCTGCGCGAGCAGCACGACCTGTCCCTCCCCGAGTACGAGCTGTTGGTGCGGCTCTCGGAGTCGCCGGAGCACAGCATGCGGATGGCTGAGCTGGCCTCCTCGGTGTCCCACTCCCGAAGCCGCACGACGCACACGATCGTCCGCTTGGAGCGCGACGGCATGGTGGGGCGCCGGGCGTGCCCGAGCGACGGGCGAGGCGTGTTCGCGGTGCTGACCGACGCCGGATGGGCTCGGCTCGTCGCGGCGGCCCACACGCACGTGCGCGGGGTTCGTGAGCTCCTCGTCGACCGGGTCGACGCCGACGAGCTCCAGGCGGTCGGCCGGGTGTTCGACGCGGTCAACTCCTCCTGCGAGGCGACCGAGACACCCGCTGAGCCCAGTCGTGGCCGGCCGGTGGGGTCAGCCGGCGGAGTCAGCCGCGGACGAGCAGCTCGTCGACCGCCGTCGGGCTGAGCACCTGGGCGAGCACCAGGTTGGCCGCACCAACCACGCCGGTCAGCTCGCCGTGCGAGGTCGGCAGGATGCGCAGGTCGCGCGAGGCCAGCGTGACCGCCCCCGCGTACACGCTCTCCCGGATGCCGGCCAGCAGCGGTTCGAAGGAGCGCGCGAGGTCGCCACCAACGACTATCGCCTGCGGGTTGAGCAGGTTGACCACGCTCACCAGCAGGTCGCCGACGTGGCGGCCGGACTCGCGGATCATCGACACCGCCTCGCCGTCGCCGGCCAGCGCGGTCGCGACCACATCGCGAACGTGGTGCACGTCGCGACCGCGCCGGCGCATCTCCTCGACCAGCGCCCAGCCGGACGCGTGAGCCTCGAGGCAGTCCAGGGTGCCGCAGCGGCAGACCCGTCCGTCCGGCCGCAGCACCCGGGTGTGTCCGAGCTCCCCGGCGACCCCGCCGAACCCGCGGTGCAGCCGGTGGTCGAGCACTATCCCGGCGCCGATGCCGGTGGAGACCTTGACGAAGACCAGGTCGTGGTAGGTCGACATGAGGCCGTCGCGCTCGGCGAGCGCCATCGCGTTGCAGTCCCGCTCGAGGATGACCGGTACGTCGAGGTCCTCAGTCAACAGCGGCACCACCGACACGCCCTCCCAACCGGGCAACGCCGGCGCGCTCAACGCGGTCGCCCGGTCGGGACCGACGACGCCGGGGATGCTGACCCCGATGCCCTGCACATCTGCGGCCTTGGTGTCCGCTGCGATCAGCAGCTCGTCGAACATCGACCGCACCTGGCTGAGCACCAGCTGCGGGCCGTCGCTCACGTCCTGGTCGTGCGTTGCCATCGCCAGCGCTCGACCGGCGAGATCGCACAGCCCCACCTGGATCCGGCTGCGTCCGACCGCGGCTGCGAAGACAGCTCCCGCGGCGGGGTTGAACGACAACCGCAGCGGCGGCCGGCCACCGGTGCTCAAGGCGTCGTCGGACTCCACGACGAGTCCGGCTGCCATCAGGCCGGTCAGCCGGGCCGAGACAGCGGTCCGCGACAGGCCGGTGGCCCGGGCCAGCTCGCTGCGCGAGGCGGCGCGGCCCGACCTGATCAGCTGCAGCAGCGTCCCCGGCCCCGGCACCTGGTGCGCGTACGGACGGCTCGGCATGCTCGGCATTCAACCAGAACCGGGGGCGGAGCCCGCTCGCTCAGTCTCGGGTCAGCTTGCGATAGGTGACGCGGTGCGGACGGGCGGCTTCGGCGCCGAGCCGGCTCACCTTGTTGGTCTCGTAGTCGGCGAAGTTGCCCTCGAACCAGAACCAGCGGGCCGGGTCGTCGGCGCTCCCCTCCCACGCCAGGATGTGGGTCGCCACCCGGTCGAGGAACCACCGGTCGTGGGAGACGACGACGCCGCAGCCGGGGAACTCCAGCAGCGCGTCCTCCAGCGACTGCAGCGTCTCCACATCGAGGTCGTTGGTCGGCTCGTCCAGCAGCAGCAAGTTGCCGCCGAGCTTCAGCGTCAGCGCCAGGTTGAGCCGGTTTCGCTCGCCGCCGGACAGCACGCCGGCGGGTTTCTGCTGGTCGGGGCCCTTGAAACCGAAGGAGGCGACGTAGGCGCGGCTGGGCACCTCGAAGTTGGCCACCTTGATGTGGTCGAGCCCGTCGGAGACGAGCTGCCAGACGCTCTTCTTCGGGTCCAGGCCGCCCCGGCTCTGGTCGACGTAGGAGATCTTGACCGTCGCCCCGACGTCGACCTTGCCGTGGTCGGGCGACTCCTCACCGACGATCATGCGGAACAACGTCGACTTGCCGACACCGTTCGGACCGACCACGCCGACGATGCCGGCCCGGGGCAGGCTGAACGACAAGCCGTCGAACAGCTCACGGTCGCCGAAGCCCTTGTGCAGGTCCTCCGACTGCAGCACCACGTCGCCCAGCCGGGGGCCGGCGGGGATGTTGATCTCCTCGAAGTCGAGCTTGCGGGTCCGCTCGGCCTCGGTGGCGAGCTCCTCGTAACGACGCAGCCGGGCCTGGTTCTTCGCCTGCCGCGCCTTGGGGTTGGAGCGCACCCAGTCGAGCTCCCGCTCCAGGATGCGGGCCCGCTTGGCGTCCTTGCGTCCCTCGACGACGAGCCGCTGCTTCTTGGTCTCCAGGTAGGTGGAGTAGTTGCCTTCGTAAGGATGGGTCCGGCCGCGGTCGAGCTCGAGGATCCACTGCGCGACGTTGTCGAGGAAGTAGCGGTCGTGGGTCACCGCCAGCACCGCGCCTGGGTAGCCGGCCAGGTGCTGCTCGAGCCAGAGCACGCTCTCGGCATCGAGGTGGTTGGTCGGCTCGTCGAGGAGCAGCAGGTCCGGCTGCTGCAGCAGCAGCTTGCACAGCGCGACCCGGCGGCGCTCGCCACCGGAGAGCGTGTCGACCAGGGCGTCGGGCGGCGGGCAGCGCAAGGCGTCCATGGCCTGCTCGAGTCGGGAGTCCAGGTCCCAGGCACTTGCGTGATCAAGGTCGGTCTGCAGGTCGCCCATCTCCGGCAGGAGGGTGTCGTAGTCGGCGTCGGGGTCGGCGAGCGCCTCGGTGATCGAGTGGAAGCGGTCCAGCTTGTGCAAGGTGTCGGCAACCGCCTCCTCGACGTTGTCGAGCACCGTGCGGCCCTCGGTCAGCGGCGGCTCCTGCAGCAAGATGCCCACGGTGCTGCCCGGGTCGAGAATGGCGTCACCGTTGCTCGGGAAGTCGAGCCCGGCCATGATCTTGAGCAGCGTCGACTTGCCGGTGCCGTTCGGCCCGACGACACCGATCTTGGCGCCGTGCAGGAACGACAGCGTGACGTTGTCGAGGACCACCTTGTCGCCGTGAGCCTTGCGGACGTTGCGCAGCGTGAAGACGTAGTCGGCCATGATCGACCAGCCTAGGTGCTGCGCATTCGCCGGTCACATCCGCAGCCGGCCCGCGCCCAGCCGGTCAGGCGACGCCCA
>JBBSGC010000014.1:0-23874 GCA_038254525.1 Propionibacteriales bacterium
CGGCTTGCTCGCGGTCGGCTTGCTCGAGCTCGGAGCCGCGGCCCGCTTGCTGCCCTGGGACGTCGCCGCCTTGGCGGCCGGCTTCTTGCCGGCGGCTGCTTTCGACGTCGCCGGCTTCGCCGCCACGCTGGGTCTCGGCTTCGCGCTCGGCTTCGAGGCGCTGGACGCCTTGGCCGCCGACGGGTGGGTGGGGCTTGCTGCACCCTCGGCGACCTGGCCAGAGTCCGCCACGCTCGACACCGCGGCGCCCTTCGCCCGGTCGACGCTCTGCTGGAGGGCGGCCAACAAGTCGATGACCTCGGCGTCACCTCCTGGATCAGCCCGACGCCCGCCGTCGGCTTGGCGCACGTCACCGCCCTCGAGCTTGGCCTCGATCAGCTCGTGCACAGCCTGCTTGTACTCGTCCTCGAACTGCGTCGGGTCGAACTCGGCGGTCAGGCTGTCGACCAGCGAGCTGGCCATCGTGACCTCCTGCGGCCGCAGCTCGATCTCGTCGTCGAGGATGTCGAAGTCAGGAGTGCGCACCTCGTCGGGCCAGAGCATGGTCTGCAGGACGATCGCCTTGCCGCGCACGCGCAGAACCGCCAGCGACTCGCGTTGACGCAGGGCGATCTTGACCACGGCCATCCGGTCGGTGCGCTCCAACGCCTCACGCAACAACGCGTACGGCTTGGCTGCCTTGGCCTCCGGCTCCAGGTAGTAGCTGCGGTCGAGCAGCATCGGGTCGACCTCGTCGGCGCCGACGAACTCCACGACGTCTATCTCGTGGCCACTGGAGACCGGCAGCGTGGCCAGGTCCTCGTCGCTCAGCGTGATCATCGCCCCATCGTCGGCCTCGTAGCCCTTGGCGATGTCAGCGAACGTGACCTCCTTGCCGCACACAGTGCACGTCCGCTTGTAGCGCACCCGGCCGCCGTCCTCGGCATGCACCTGGTGGAACCGGATGTCATGATCCTGGGTGGCGGTGTAGAGCCGCACCGGCACGTTCACCAGGCCGAAGGACACCGCGCCCTTCCACATCGACCTCATTGGCTTCCCTCCGCGGCTCCGTAGGCATGTTGCCCCTGGGGCAGCATGGTCCCATGCGCCCGATGCTAGCCACTAGAGCCGCCCCGGGTGCGGCGCTTCCGGGTGCCGGCTGGTGCCACGAGGTCAAGTGGGACGGCATCCGTGCGCTGGTCGAACGGCGTGCCGGCACCACAGTCGTCCGCTCCCGTTCGGCACGGGACATCTCGGTAGCGTTCCCCGAGCTGGCGCCGATCGCTGGGGACCACGAGGACCTGCTGCTCGACGGCGAGGTAGTACGCCTGCGCGACGGTGTCCCTTCGTTCGCCGGGCTCGCCGAGCGGATCCACCTGCAGGACGCCGCCACGGCGGCTCGCCTGGCTCGAGCGCGGCCGGTGACCTATGTGGTGTTCGACCTCCTGCGGCGAGACGGCACCTCGCTGCTGTCGCAGTCGCTTCGCCACCGACGCGAGGCGCTCGAGGCGGTCTCCCTCGGCGCCGGCCGCTGGATCCGGTCTCCGCTGCACGACGAGGCCGACGGGCTGTGGGCAGCCACTTCGGAGCAGGGCCTGGAAGGCATCGTCTCCAAGCGGTGGTCCTCGACGTACCACCCCGGGCGGCGTAGCCCCGACTGGGTGAAACGGGCTCATCGGCGTACTCAGGCCTGCGTGGTGGGTGGGTGGCGACCACGCTCCGACGGCAGCGGGCACATCGGGGCACTGCTGCTGGGCCTGCCGGGCGACGGCGGCCGGCTGGTGGCTGTCGGCCGCGTCGGCAGCGGCCTGGACGCCGCCGCGTCCCGGCGGTTGCTCGACCTGCTGGAACCGGTTGCGACGGCCCCTTTCGACGCACCGGTGGAGGACGCCGCCGACGCGGTGTGGTGCCGGCCGGCCGTCGTCGTGGAGGTGCTGCACCTCGGGCGCACAGACGCAGGACGACTGCGTCAGCCGGTCTACCGTGGCGTGCGGGCCGACCTGTCGCCGGCCGACGTCGAGAAGGAGTGAGCATGGCCAAGGGCAGTGCTCTCGAGGTCGACGGGCGACGCGTGGCACTGAGCAACCTCGACAAGGTGCTCTACCCCGCCGACGGCACGACCAAGCACGACGTCGTCGCCCACTACCTCGCGATGGCCGACGTGATCCTTCCCCAGCTCGCCGACCGGCCGTTGACCCGCAAGCGCTGGCCCGACGGGGTGACGGGCACGACGGCGTTCTTCGAGAAGAACCTGCCCCGCGGCGCACCACCGTGGCTGCGCACGGTCACTCTGGACTCCCCCGGCAGCTCCAAGGACCGCGAGCAGATCACCTACCCGGTGCTCGAGGACCGGGCCGGGCTGATCTGGGTCGCGAACCTCGCTGCACTCGAGCTGCACGCACCGCAGTGGCGGGTCGGCGGCCGGGGTTCCGTTCGCCCGCCGGACCGGCTGGTCATCGACCTCGACCCCGGCCCCCCCGCGGGACTGGCGGACTGCGCCGAGATCGCCCTCCTCGTGCGCGAGCGCCTCGCTGTCGACGGCTTCACCTGCATCCCGGTCACCAGCGGGAGCAAGGGGCTGCAGCTGTACGCCTCGACCGCCGGCCGCCAGGACGCCTCCGTGGTGCGCGACTATGTGCACGCGATCGCGCGAGAGCTGGAGCACCGCCACCCAGAGCGGGTCCTGTCCCGGATGACCCGCGCTATCCGGACCGGCAAGGTGCTGCTCGACTGGAGCCAGAACTCCTCGGCGAAGACGACGATCGTGCCCTACTCCCTGCGTGGCCGCGAGCGGGCGTGGGTGGCGACGCCGCGCACCTGGGACGAGCTGGCGGACTCCGGTTCGCTGCAGCAGGTGCACCGTTCGGCGCTGCCCGGCCGGCTCGACAGCTACGGCGACCTGCTGACCACCACCGACGTCACCGACGCCCCGCGGGTGCCGGTCGACGGATAGCCGGCCGCTTGGCCGGCCGGCTTCCCAAGATCCTGGGCGAGACCACCCATCCGGTCCCGACGTGGCCGCGAACCCCCAATGACGTACCGATGGGGCCACAACCTTGCCGGTGTCGACCGGAAGAAGGGGCGCACATGGGCTTGCACCCGGGCGGTTCAGGCGGCCAGCAACGCCGACTCGACGAAAGCGACGGCGCTGTGCAGGTCGTGGACCCGCCGCATGTTGCCCCGCGGCTTCATGACGTCCCAGCCCGGCCCGCCGAGCAGCAGCGTGCACAGCGGCCGCGACCCAGCCGGCCAGGGCACGACATCGGCCGCGAGCGGCAGCGACGCCCAGATCAAGACAACGTCCGGTCGGCGAACCCGCACCGCGCGGCTGAGCGCTTCGGCGGGAAGCCGCTGGCCCAACATCAAAGAGCCGATTCTGCGCTCGGCCAAGGCGGCCTCGACCGCGCACAGTGGCAGCGCGTGCTGGTCCTGCTCGGCACAGGCCAGCACGACCCGCTCATCGACGGTCCGTCGGCCTCCGTGCAGCGACGCGAACGCCCGCAGCTCCGCCGTCAGCACACCGCTAGCGAGGTGCTCGGACTCGACGCCGATCCTGCCCGTGCTCCACAGCCGGCCGAGCTCGGTGAGGAACGGCACGAAGACGTCGTTCCAGGCGCCCACGACGCCACGTCGTTGAAGCTGCAGCAGGAAGGTTCGGCTGAGCTCGTCGGCCTGCAGGTCGCGAGCCGCGCGCAGCAGCGACGCGACCGTGGTCCGCGGGCGCCGTCGACCGCCGACGACCTGCTGGACCGGTGGCAGCCGTTCCCTCGGCTCGTCGGCGCTGCGGCGCGCGATGTAGGCGCTCTGCGCCGCTGGGACGCCAGTCTCGAGCAACCGGCTCATCAGCTCCAGACGGGCCACATCGGCCTCGGTGTAGCGCCGATGTCCGCCCGCGGAGCGCAGGCTGGGGCCCAACCCGTAGCGCTTGTCCCACGTGCGCAGCGTCGAGCGGGCAATGCCCACCCTGGTCGCCACCGCCCCCACTCCCCAGACCAGCCGCGGTCTTTCCTGGTCCGCCCACGTCCCTCCGGGCGCGTCGCCGTCGGCTGGGGAGCCGTCTGTCGCAGTCACGTAGCCGATTGTCCGACCACTAATCCAGATTCGCCATCTCGAAGCGAGGAGTTGCGAAGTGAACCAGTTATGCGTAAGTATTGAGCCGCTCCAGCAGAGGGGTGCCCGGCGCAGCCACGTTGTCCCTGCGGAGGTTGGTATGGCAAGCATTGCTCGGCTGCCCAAGCCGGTCCTGGAGTCCTACGAGTGGCAGTACGCCGGCGCCTGCTCGAAGGCGGACCCGGAGACGTTCTTCTCCCCCGAGTCCGAGCGTGGACCACGCCGTCGCGCCCGGGAGAGCGCAGCCAAGTCGCTGTGCGCGCGGTGTCCGGTGGTCGCCGAGTGCCTGCAGCACGCGCTTCGCGTGCGCGAGCCCTACGGTGTGTGGGGCGGCCTGAACACCGGCGAGCGGGAGAACCTGCTGACCCGGACCGCCGCATCCTGACTCACCGGCGGGCTGTGCTCACTGCCAGAAGAGCCTGTCGACGACGGCGCGCGCCCGCCGAGTCGCCCGCAGGTGGTCGTCAACCATCGCCTCGCCACCAGAGGTGCCGTAGCCCAGCAGGTACGCCATCCCGGCCCGGTCCCGCGCCGCTGACGGCACCGCGTCAGCGGCCGCGCCTCTGACCAGCAGCACCGCGTCGCGAAGCCGGCTGGCCGAACGCCACGCCGCGGACAGTGCTTCGGCGTCCACCTGGGCCACGAGGCCGGCTTCGACGGCCGCCCGCAGCGCCGCCATCGTCTCGGTGGTGCGCAACGACCTGACCCGGCCGGCGTGCCGCATCTGCAGCAGCTGGACGGTCCACTCGACATCGGCCAGCGCCCCGCGTCCGAGCTTGAGATGCGTGGCGGGGTCCGCGCCGCGCGGCAGCCGTTCGGCATCGACCCGCGCCTTCACCCGTCGGATCTCGGTCTCCTCGGCACCGGAGACGCCGCCCACCGGCCAACGCAGTGGGTTGATGACGGCCAGGAACTGGGCGCACACCTCCGGGTCTCCGACGTCGGCGTCGGCACGCAGCAGCGCCTGCGCCTCCCACACCGAGCTCCACGACGAGTAGTAGCTGGAGTAGGACGCGAGCGTGCGGACCAACGGCCCCTGCCGGCCCTCCGGCCGCAGGTCGGCGTCGACGACCAGCGGCGGGTCGTCGCCGGGCACGGTGAGCATGCGGCGCAGCCCCTGCGCAACCGCCGTCGCGGCGGCCGTGGCCGTCTCCTCCGGCACACCGGCATGTGGCACGTGCACGAACAACACGTCGGCGTCGCTGGCGTAGCCCATCTCGTGGCCACCGAGCCGCCCCATGGTCACCACGGCCATCCGGGTCGGCAACGCACAGCCCTGCGCCGACTCGACCACGCCGACGGCAGCGGCCAGTGCCGCGGACAAGGTGGCGACCGTGAGGTCGGTGAGCGCCGCGGCGGCGGTCGCTGCGTCCGGCAGCTCGCCCAGGACGTCGGTCACCGCAATCCGACACAGCTCGCGGCGGCGGATGCTGCGCACGGCGCGCACGGCAGCGGCCGGATCGGGCTGGCGGCCGGCTGCTGCCGACATCTCATGAACCAGCTGCTCGCGGGTGCGGGGCACCAGCTCCTCAGCCTTGCCGAACATCGCGACGACGTCGGGCGCGCGGGCGATCATGTCCGAGGCGTAGCGGCTCACGCCGAGCACGCGGGCCAGCTGCTGCGCGGCGGCGGACTCGTCGCGCAGCTGGCGTAGGTACCAGTGGGAGGAGCCGAGGCTCTCACTGAGCCCGCGGAAGGCCAGCAGGCCGCCATCGGGGTCCGGACCGTCGGCGAACCACCCGAGCATGGCCGGCAGGAGCTGGCGCTGGATCGCGGCCCGGCGGGTCACCCCGGAGGTCAACGCCTGCAGGTGAGCCAGGGCGCCACGCGGGTCGGCGTAGCCGAGGGCGGTCAACCGCTCCCGCGCCGCCTCCGGGGTGAGGCGGAGCCCCTCCCCAGGGAGCGCGGCGACCGCGGCCAGCAGCGGACGGTAGAAGATCTTCTCGTGCAGCCGGCGCACCTCGCGGCGGTGGGCCCGCCAGGCCTCGGTCAGCTGGACCTCTGCCTGGGCGGAGAACCCGAGGCTGCGACCGAGCCGGCGCAGCGCGGCGTCGTCGTCGGGCACCAGCTGGCTGCGCCGGAGCCGGAAGAGCTGGATGCGGTGTTCGAGCGCCCGCAGGAAGCGGTACGCGTCGGCCAACGAACGCCCGTCGTCGCGCCCGACGTAGCCACCCGCCGTGAGCGCCTCGAGCGCGACCAGCGTGGTCGGGCTGCGCAGCGACTCGTCGACCCGTCCGTGCACCAGCTGGAGCAGCTGCACGGCGAACTCGACATCGCGGAGCCCACCGGGCCCCAGCTTGAGCTGCCGGTCCAGCTCGACGGTGGGGATGTGTTCGACCACGCGGCGGCGCATGGCTTGCACCTCGGCCACGAACCCCTCGCGCTCCGCAGCCCGCCAGACCATCGGCGCTATCGCGTCGCAGTAGGCCCGGCCCAGCTCCGGGTCGCCGGCGATCGGCCGCGCCTTGAGCAGCGCCTGGAACTCCCAGGTCTTCGCCCAGCTGCGGTAGTAAGCCACGTGACTGGCCAGCGTGCGTACCAGCGGACCGGCCCGGCCTTCCGGCCGAAGTCCCGCGTCGACCGGCCAGATCGTGCCCTCGGCGGTGTGGGTCGAGCAGATGCCGATCAGGCGCGAAGCAAGGGCAGTGGCGACCTTCGCCGCAGCGTCGTCGGAGGCACCCGGCGCGGGTTCGTGCACGAAGACGACGTCGACATCGCTGACGTAGTTGAGCTCTCTACCGCCAGTCTTGCCGAGGCCGATCACCGCCAGCCGGCAGCTGCCCGCCGACTCACCGAGTGCGTCGCGGGCGATGCTCAGCGCGCCGTCGACGGTGGCCGCGGCCAGGTCGGCCAGCGCGGCACCCGCCTCGTCGACCGGCCACTGCTGGGTCAGGTCGCGCGCGGCCAGCCGCAGCAGTCGACGTCGGTAGTCCACCCGGAGCGCGTCACCCGGATCGCGCTCGGCAGCTGCCACCGCCTGCTGCATGCCGATCCGGAGCTGTTCGGCTGTCGGCCGCTGGTCATCCAGGGTCGGGTCGGCCAGCTCCTCGACCAGCTCGGGGTGTCGGCACAAGAAGCTGCCGAGCGCTTCGCTTGCGCCGAGCACCGCGGCGAGCCGCTCGAGCTGACGCGGGGCACCGGTGAGCCAGCTGACGAGCGCGGTCCGGCCGGTGGCCGCGGCCAGCTCGGCGAATGCCGCGGCCGCGAGATCTGGGTCCGCCGAGGCCGCGAGCGCCGAAACCAGGTTGTCCGGCAGCTCCCCCGCCTCGACGGCCACCGACTGCAGGTGCCGCAGCGACCGAGCCACGTCGCGGAAGCCGAGCCGAGCCAACCGGGACCCCGGTGACGAGGCCCGCGTCGAGACCTCGCTGCGCACGCCGCCAGGTTACGACATCCGCTTGCCTGGTCGAGAGGTAGCGATATATCGTTCGCTGTATCGGTAGTGCTTCGACGTCGAACCTGGAAGGGGCTCGCATGTTTCCATCGGGGAGCTGCGGGGAGTCCGGGCCGAGTTGGCGCCGGTTCGGCCCCCATCACGGCCGGAGCTGGGCTCCCCCCTGGGCCGGGGCGGGTTGGCCGTTCACAGACCCGCCCGGTCGCCGGCGCGGTCGCGGCGACGTGCGGTTGGCGATTCTGGGCGTGCTGGCGGACGGTCCCGCCCACGGCTACTCCCTGATCGGCGAGATCGGACAGCGCAGCGCAGGAAGCTGGCGGGTGAGCCCCGGCTCGGTCTACCCGACGTTGTCGGCCCTGGAAGACGATGGGCTCGTGGCCTCGCGAGAGGTGGCCGGGCGGCGCGTGTTCGAGCTCACCGACACGGGCGTCGCCTACGTCGAGGAGCACGCGGACCTGCTGACGACCCTGTGGGCCCGCGACGACGACGGCGCCTCGGGACACCGCGCCGACTACCTCGAGCTGCTGATGGCGGTCGCGCGCGCAGCGATGCAGGTCGCCTCCGAGGGCGACGAGACCGCGCGCGAGCATGGCGCGGAGCTCCTCGAGACGACGCGGCGCCGGCTGTACGGCCTGCTGTCGGCCGAGCCGGCATCCCCGTCGGCACCAGATGAAGAAGGGACGCCCCGATGAGCGAACCCCCGCTGGCCCACGGCATCCGGGCCAGTGACGGCGAACGTGAGGTGGTGGCCGAGGCGCTGCGCACTGCCTACGCGGAGGGCCGGCTCGACGTCGCGGAGCTGGACGCCCGGCTGTCTGCCGCCCTCACCGCCACGTACCGAGACCAGCTGCCCGCGCTGCTCGGCGACCTGCCGGCCGGCGCAAGCGCCCCGCGCGGGTCGGTCAACAGCTCGCCGGGTCGGTGGCCGGCCTTCCCGGCAAGCATTCTCGTGTTCGTCGTCCTGACCAGCGGTGTGCTCGTGGCCCATGGCGCACCGCCGTTCCCGGCGTTCTGGCTGCTCGGCGTCTGGCTATTGCGGAAGCGGCGCCGCGGAGCGACGAGCCCGGACGTCCGTCCCTGGGTCAGAGGACGGGCAGGAGCCGGTCCAGCTCGTACTGGGTGACCTGACGTCGGTAGTCGTGCCATTCCTGGCGCTTGTTGCGCAGGAAGAAGTCGAAGACGTGCTCGCCAAGGGTCTCCGCGACAAGCTCGCTGGACTCCATGAGCCGGATCGCCTCGTCCAGGTTGTGCGGCAGCGGGGCGATCCCGAGCGCCCGGCGCTCCCCCTCGGTCAGCGACCACACATCGTCCTCGGCCTCGCGCGGCAGCTCGTAGCCGCCGGCGATGCCCTTCATCCCGGCCGCCATGATCAGCGCATAAGCCAGATAGGGGTTGCATGCCGAGTCGATCGAACGCAGCTCCACCCGGGTCGACTGGCCCTTTGCCGGCTTGTACATCGGAACTCGGATCAACGCCGAGCGGTTGTTGTGTCCCCAGCAGACATAGGCCGGGGCCTCTCCGCCACCGATCAGCCGCTTGTAGGAGTTGACCCACTGGTTGGTGACCGCCGTGATCTCGGCGGCGTGCGCGAGCAAACCCGCGATGAACGAGCGGCCCACCTTCGACAGCTGGTACTCCGCACCCGGCTCGTAGAACGCGTTGCGGTCACCCTCGAACAGCGACACGTGCGTGTGCATCCCCGAGCCCGGGTGGTCGGCGAACGGCTTCGGCATGAACGACGCGTACACACCTTGCGCCAGCGCCACCTCCCGGACCACGACCCGGAACGTCATGATGTTGTCGGCCGTGGACAGCGCGTCGGCGTAACGCAGGTCGATCTCCTGTTGGCCGGGGGCGCCTTCGTGGTGGCTGAACTCCACCGAGATGCCCATCGCCTCGAGCATCGTGATGACCTCCCGGCGGAAGTCGCGCCCCGCCGCGTGGGCGGTGTGGTCGAAGTAGCCGCTGTAGTCGATCGGCGTCGGTGAGCCACCCTGCTCGTGGGCGCGCTCGAACAAGAAGAACTCGACCTCGGGGTGGGTGTAGAAGGTGAAGCCGAGGTCGGCCGCCTTCGTGAGACTGCGTTTCAGGACGAACCGGGGGTCGGCATAGGAAGGGGAGCCGTCGGGCATCACGATGTCGCAGAACATCCGCGCGGTCGCCGGACCGTCGCCCCGCCACGGCAGGATCTGGAACGTCGAGGGGTCCGGCTTGGCGAGCATGTCGGCCTCGTAGACGCGGGCGAACCCCTCGATCGCCGAGCCGTCGAACCCGATGCCCTCGTCGAACGCGGCCTCCAGCTCCGCAGGCGCGACCGCGACCGACTTGAGGAAGCCGAGCACGTCGGTGAACCACAGTCGTACGAACCGGACGTCGCGCTCTTCGAGCGAGCGCAGCACGAAGTCCTCTTGCTTGCCCATGGGGTCAGTGTCGCGGTGCAGTGTTACGCCGATGTTTCACGCCTCCTGCGCCTGATCGGCTGCGCCCACGTGCGTGGGGGCGCCGCGCTGCGGGTCTGCAGCAGTACGGTCGGCTCGTGCACTTGCTCCGGAGCAGCCGAACGGCCGGGGCTGTGCTGGCGCTGGCCCTGACCGCCTCCGCGTCGACTGTCGCCGCGACGCCTCTCGACGCCCGGGGCCCGGTCGGCGTAGCCCACTCGAGGACGAGCCCGACCGGCCGGCCGCAGCTGCCGCTCGGCGGGCGCACGATCTTCCCGCGCTACCGGCTCGTCGCCTTCTACGGCACGGCGGGCACCGGGTCGCTCGGGGTGCTCGGCGAGGCGCCACCGGGCCGGATCACCGAGCGGCTGCGCAGAGTCGCCCACCACTACCGCGGCGGACACCGGAAAGTCCAGATCGTCTACGAGCTGATCGTCGCGGTCGCCGACGGCAGCCCGGGCGCCGACGGCAGCTACAGCCACTTCATCGATCGCGCCGCAGTGCGGCGCTACGTCACTGCGGCGCGGCGCAACTCGGCGCTGCTGGTGCTCGACATCCAGCCGGGGCGGTCGTCGTTCCTGCCCGCCGCCCGGCACTTTGCGTGGGCGCTGCGCAAGCCATGGGTCGGCCTGGCTCTGGACCCGGAGTGGCGGATGCGGCCGGGGCAGGTGCCCGGTCAGACCGTCGGGCACGTCGGTGCCGAAGAGGTCAACCGGGTCTCCTCCTGGCTTGCGGCACTGACCCGCCGGCACGACCTGCCGGAGAAGGTCTTCATGCTCCACCAGTTCCGCACCGACATGGTTCGGCACATCGGCGCCGTCAAGAAGCCAAAGGCACTGGCGATGATCCAGCACGTCGATGGCTTCGGGACTCGGCACCAGAAGCTCGCCACCTATCGCGCTGTCGAACGCAGCGACAAGTTCGCCATGGGCTTCAAGCTGTTCTACGACGAGGACACCCATCGCTTCCGTCCGCGCGAGGTGCTGCGGCTGCGGCCCCGCGTCGACTACGTCAGCTACCAGTAGCACGCCGTCCGGCTGACCCCGCACTACGCTCGACGGCGTGCCTCCCCTGCGACTGGCCCTGGCCCAGGTGGACGCCACCGTCGGCGACCTGGAGGGCAACGCCGACCGCGTCGTCGCGTGGTCGCACCGCGCCGCCGCTCAGCACGCGCAGGTGGTCGCCTTTCCCGAGATGGTGCTCACCGGCTACCCCATCGAGGACCTCGCGCTGCGCGCCTCGTTCGTCGAGGCCTCGCAGGCAACGCTGCGGGACGTGGCGAGCCGGCTGGCCGACGATGGGCTCGGTGATCTGGTCGTGGTGCTCGGTTTCCTCGACCGGGTGGTCGATGCGACCGACGAGCTCGGGGTCCCCAAAGGATCGCCGCAGAACGCCGTTGCCGTCGTACAGGGCGGTCGCGTCCACGTCCGGCAGGCCAAGCACCACCTGTGGAGCTACGGCGTCTCCGACGAGTTCCGTTACTTCGTGCCCGGAGACACGGTGAACGTGGTCGGCGTGCACGGCGTCGACATCGCCTTGGCGGTGTGCGAGGACATCTGGCGGGACGGGCCGTCGGCGGCCGCTGAGGCCGCGGAGGCGGGACTCCTGCTGGTCGTCAACGCGTCGCCGTTCGAGCGGGCGAAGGACGACATCCGGTTCGAGCTCTGCGCTCGGCGGGCGCGGGAGGGCAAGGCCGTCCTTGCGTACGTGAACATGGTCGGTGGTCAAGACGAGCTGGTCTTCGACGGCGACTCGCTGATCGTGGGGCCCGACGGCGAGCAGCTGGCGCGAGCCACCCAGTTCCAGGAGGAGCTGCTGGTCGTCGACCTCGACCTGCCCGCGGCGACCACGTCGATGCCCGAGGCGCAGACGCGCTTCGCCGGGCTTCGCGTGCGCCGCACCGTGCTGTCGACCGACCCGCTGCCTCGGCCTGACCCGGTACCTGTGCCTCGAGAGTCGCCCGAGCGGCTCGACGAACTGGGTGAGATCTGGGCGGCGATCTCGCTGGGCCTGCGTGACTACGTCCGCAAGAATGGTTTCCGCTCGGTGCTCATGGGGCTGTCGGGTGGCATCGACTCCAGTGTGGTGGCGGCGCTGTCCTGCGACGCGATCGGTGCCGAGCACGTCTATGGCATCTCAAACCCCTCGGCATGGTCCAGCGAGCACTCCATCGACGACGCGGCCGAGCTGGCCAAGCGCACCGGGCTGACCATGACCACGGTGCCGATTGCACCGATCGTGGCTGCGTTCGAGGATGCCGTCGACGTCGACGGGCTGGCTGCGGAGAACCTGCAGGCGCGCGTGCGCGCGGTGACCTGGATGGCGCTGTCCAACCAGCACGGGCATCTGGTGCTCGCCTGCGGCAACAAGTCGGAGCTGGCGACTGGTTACTCGACCATCTACGGCGACGCCGTCGGCGGCTTCGCGCCCATCAAGGACGTGCCCAAGACCCTTGTCTGGGAGCTGGCCAGGTGGCGCAACGCGCAGGCCGAGCGCTGCGGGGGGACCCCACCGATCCCCGAGCACGCGATCCGCAAGCCACCGAGCGCCGAGCTGCGCCCCGGTCAGCTCGACAGTGACTCGCTGCCGCCGTACGCCGTGCTCGACGCCGTGCTGGACGCCTACGTCGAGCAGGACCACGGCTCCGCGGAGCTGGTCGCCGCCGGTTTCGACCCGGCGATGGTCGGGCGGGTCCTCACGCTGGTCGACCGGGCCGAGTACAAGCGCCGGCAGTACCCCCCTGGGCCGAAGGTCTCAGTGCGCAACTTCGGCCGCGACCGCCGGCTGCCGATCACCAACGCCTGGCGCGAGCAGCTCTGACGGACGGCAGTCAGAAACTCACGCACGGGCAGTCAGAAACTCACGGACGGGCGGGGGGCGGTGTCGCCCAGAGGCGGCGCGTGCCAGCCTGAGCAGATGAGCGACGAACCCGCCCCGTACGGCAGCGACGCGGACGCCGTCCCCGCACCGGTGAAGCGGGTGCGGGTGCATCACCTGCAGCAGATGAAGGAGCGCGGTGCGAAGTGGGCGATGCTCACCTCGTACGACCAGTACACCGCCGAGGTCTTCGACGAGGCCGGGATCCCCGTACTTCTGGTCGGCGACTCGGCCTCCAACAACGTCTACGGCAACTCGACCTCCCTGCCGGTCACCGTCGACGAGCTGATCCCGCTTGTGCGGGCCGTCACGCGCTCCGCACGAAGCGCGCTGGTGGTGGCCGACCTCCCGTTCGGGTCCTACCAGGCGTCGCCCGAACAGGCGTTCCACACCGCCGTCCGCTTCATGAAGGAAGCCGGCGCACACGCGGTCAAACTTGAGGGCGGCCGGCCGGTGACTGCGCATGTCCGGCTGCTCAGCGACGTCGGCATCCCGGTCATGGCGCACATCGGCTTCACGCCGCAGTCCGAGCACCGCCTCGGGGGCTACCGGGTGCAGGGCCGCGGCGCCGCTGCCCAGGAGCTCATCGAGGCCGCCGACGAGCTGGCGGCGGCCGGCGCCTTCGCCCTGGTCATGGAGATGGTGCCGAGCGACGTGGCCGCCGAGATCACCAAGCGGCTGGCGATCCCCACGATCGGCATCGGTGCGGGTCCCGGCTGCGACGCTCAGGTGCTGGTCTGGCAGGACATGGCCGGCCTGCGCGCCGGTCGGCTGCCACGCTTCGTCAAGCAGTACGCCGACGTGCGCGGCGAGCTGCTGCGGGCGGCCCGCGCGTACGCCGGGGAGGTGGCCGACGGGACCTTCCCCGCGTCGGAACACGGGTTCGAGAGCTAGACCGGCAGGCCGGTGTCGCCGAGCTGCTCCAGCAGGACCGAGCGCGCCTGAGCCAGCGACGGGCCGTACCAGGTGAGGTGCCGGCCGGACACCAGGGCTGCCGGGGTGGGCGCAAAGGCTTCGGGCCCGTCGGAGGCGGTGAAGCGGTACGGCTCGTCCGGCAACACCACGAGGTCGACCGGTGGCAGCGCGTCCAGGTCGATGCGTGGGTAGCGCTGCGTTTCGTGGGCGAGCGCGTTGTCGATGCCCAGCCGGTCCAGCACGTCCCCGGCGAAGGTGTCGCGGCCCAGCGCCATCCATGGGCGCCGCCAGATCGGCACCACGGCCCGCCGTCGGCGGCCGGTGAACGGCTCGCGCCACTGCGCACCGGCCCGCGTCAGCCAGTCGGCATGCGCGACGCCGAGTGCGGCCAGCAGCGCCGCGAGCTGGTCCAGGGCCTGCGGCACTGTCTGCGGGTCGGTGACCCAGGTGCGGATACCCGCGCGCTCGAGCTCGGCGACGTCCTGCGCCCGGTTCTCCTCGGTGTTGACGACGACCAGGTCAGGCTCGAGCGCCCGGACGGCTGCCAGGTCGGGGTTCTTGGTCCCCCGCACGCGCGCCACATCGAGGTCCGCCGGATGCGTGCACCAGTCCGTGGCGCCGACCAGCAGGCCAGGGGCGCTGACGGCGATGGACTCGGTCAGCGACGGCACCAGCGAGACGACCCGCCGTGGGCGCCAGGTAGGAGGCCGGTCAGACATCGGTGACCCGGATGCCCGCGTGGGCTCGGTAGCGCCGGTTGACCGCTATCAGGTTGGCGGTGAGCGCCTCGACCTGACCGGCGTTTCGCAGTCGTCCGGCATAGATGCCGCGCATGCCGGGAATCGCCTCGACCAGACCGATCACCGTGTCGGTCGCCTCCCGCACGTCGCCCACCACCAGCACGTCCATGTCGAAGGACGCCACCTCGAGATCGGCCAACCGTACGGCTGACACGTGGTGGAAGGCGCCGACGACAGTGGCCTTCGGCAACAGCAGCTGCGCCTGCTGGGCAGCGCTCCCCTCCGGAACGGCCAGGGCGAACGGGCCGTGGGCATCGAAACCCAGTGGGTTGACGCAGTCGACCACGAGCTTGCCGGCGCTGTGTGCGGCAAGGGCACCGACGGTGTCGCCGTGCGCCGCCCACGGCACGGTGACCACCAGCAGCTCAGCCCGGGCGGCGACCGAGGCGTTGTCATCCCCGACGACCCCCCGGCCGATCCGGCTGGCCAGCGAGGCAGCGCGGCCACGGTCGCGGGAGCCCACCAGCACCTGCCTGCCCGCCGCAGCCCAACGGGTCGCCAGTCCCAGGCCCTGTGGGCCGGTCCCGCCGATGATGCCGATGATGCTCCCCTGGTCCATCCCGCATCCTCTCAGCGCAGAAACGGCTACGCGCGCGGGTGCACCCTGTGCCACGCTGCTCGCTTGTGACCGATCCCGTGGGCGAGGTGCTCCCCGACGCGCTGCCGACGCGCAGCTGGCGCGTCGACAGCCGCCCCCTTCGGGAGTCGCCGGACTTCCGGCGCATCTGGTCCTCCGGGCTGGTCACGTACCTCGGCAGCATCACCACCTACGTCGCCCTGCCGTTCCAGATCAAGCAACTGACCGGGTCGCTGGCACTGGCGGGCCTGCTGAGCGTCGTCGAGCTGGTGCCGCTGGTGGTGTTCGGGCTGTGGGGCGGGGCGATCGCCGACGCTTTCGACCGGCGCCGGACCGTCATCGCGGCCGAGTCGGTGATGCTGGTGCTGTCGGGCGCGCTGACCGCCAACGCGCTGTTGCCCGAGCCGCACGTGTGGCCGCTGTTCGTGGTGGCCGGCCTGTTCGCCGTCGCCGACGCAACGCAGCGCCCGTCTCTCGACGCGATGATCCAGCGGGTCGTGGCGCCGGACCAGATGACGGCCGCAGGCGCGCTCTCCAGCATCCGCTACAGCATCGGCGCCATCGTCGGGCCTGCGCTCGCCGGTGTCCTGCTGACGGTCGGAGCGACGTGGATGGCGTACGGCTTCGACGTCCTCACCTACCTCGCGTCCCTGCTGATCCTGCTGCGCGTCACACATGTCTCGGCGCCGGTCGCGGACGTGGCCAGCTTGCGGGGCGTGGTGGAGGGGCTGCGCTATGCGATGGGCCGCAAAGACCTGCTGGGGACCTACGCGGTGGACGTGCTGGCGATGTTCTTCGGCATGTCGACCGCGATCTTTCCCTTCGTGGCCACCGTGCTGGACGCGCCGTGGGCGGTCGGCCTGCTCTATGCAGCGGAGAGCGTGGGGGCGCTCATCGTGTCGCTGACGTCGGGATGGACCGCCAGGGTGCACCGGCACGGCTGGGCGATCGCACTCGCGGCCAGCGCGTACGGAGCCGCGATCATCTGCTTCGGGCTGGCGCCGGACATCGAGGTCGCCCTGGTGGCGCTGGCCTGCGCCGGCGCGGCCGACATGACCAGCGGCATCTTCCGTTCAGCGGTGTGGAACTCGACGATCCCCGGTGAGCTGCGCGGCCGGCTGGCCGGGGTGGAGCTGCTGAGCTACTCGACCGGCCCGGTCCTCGGAAACGCCCGCGCAGGTCTCGTCGCGTCGGCGACGTCGGTGCGCACCTCGATCGTCTCCGGCGGGGTGCTGTGCATGGTGTGCGTCGCAGCCGCCACCGCGGCGATGCGGGAGTTCCGCGACTACGACGGCCGCACCAGCCCGCACGCGGCGGCCGAGCGGTCCAGCCGCTCGGGGTGAGGTCAGCCGTCGGACCACTTCGGGTCGTTGTCCCAGGCCTCGTTGCGCTCCTGGACCTTCTCCAGCGCGCGCGCAGCGTCGGCTGCCGAGTCGTAGGGCCCGAGCCGGTCGGCGGCGTTGCAGCCGTCGGCGTTCTCGACCGCGTGGTGGTTCAGGCAGTAGTAAAAGGTGCCGCTCATCGACGTCCTCCTTGACCGCGACCCTGTCGCGCTCATGCCATCCTGCCGCACCCGACCGTGCTCGGCAGCCCACCTAGACTGCCTGCTGTGACCGTCCTCGCCCCCGCCGCAGTCTCGCCCCGCCGGCCGGTGCCAGTCGGCGTCGCCCGACCCGAGTACGTCGACCGGCCGGCCCCTGAGCCGTTCCGGGGTCCCGAGGCCAAGGACCCCGACACGATCGAGCGGATGCGCGACGCCGGGCGGCTGGCCGCGCAGGCGTTGGACGCGGTGGAGTCGGCCATCGCCCCGGGCGTCACCACCGACGAGCTGGACCGGGTCGGGCACGAGTTCCTCGTCGGCCACGGCGCGTACCCGTCGACGCTCGGCTACCGGGGTTTCCCGAAGTCGCTGTGCACCAGCGTCAACGAGGTCGTCTGCCACGGGATCCCGGATGCGCGGCCGCTCGAGGACGGCGACATAGTCAACGTCGACATCACCGCGTTCATCGGCGGCGTCCACGGCGACACCAACAAGACGTACCCGGTCGGTCGGGTCGACGAGGCCAGCCGGCTGCTGATGGAGCGGACCTCCGAGGCCACTCTGCGGGGCATCCGGGCAGCGCGTCCGGGGCGGCAGGTCAACGTCATCGGCCGGGTGATCGAGATGTACGCCAAGCGCTTCGGCTATGGCGTCGTGCGGGAGTTCACCGGGCACGGCATCGGGACCGCGTTCCACTCCGGCCTGGTCATCCCGCACTACGACGACCCGCGCTTCGACACGGTCATCGAGGCGGGCATGACGTTCACCGTCGAGCCGATGCTGTCGCTGGGCGCTCCGGAGTGGGACCAGTGGGAGGATGCCTGGACGGTCGCTACCAAGGACCGGTCGCGCGTGGCGCAGTTCGAGCACACGATTCTGATCACCGACAACGGTGCGGAGATCCTGACGCTGGCCTGACCGGCACCGAGGGTGTCGGGCAGGGTGTCAGATCGTCGGCAGGAGGCGACCCCGCCGCGTATGGTCCACAGGGACTACGCCCCAACCGCCGATCCGGACGAGGAGACTCCACATGCGCCGAGGACCTGCCGCACTAGCCGCTGCAGTGCTGCTTGCGAGCGTCACCGCCGCGGCGGCCCAGGGCGGTGGGGTCCGGGCAGAGGCCGTACCCGCTAGCGCCGCACCATCGCCGATTCAGCACATAGTGATCATCTACCAGGAGAACCACTCGTTCGACGACGTGCTGGGTGACCTGTGCGAGCACCGCGCGACGCGCTGCAACGGCTCCACCCGCGACGTCACGACGGCCGACGGCACGGTCATCACCAACCGCGTGATGCCCGACATCGTCCCGACGGCGGCGCACAGCCGTCGCGCTCAGCTGTTCGGCATGGCAAACAAGTGGAACCGGGTCTGTTCCCGGCCCCCGTACCGGTGCGTGGAGCACATCCCGGAAGGCAACATCCCGAACCTCGCTCGGCTGGCCAACAAGTTCACCGTCTCGGATGCGACGTACGCCTCGAACCCGGCGCAGTCCTTCGGCGCCCACGTGACGCTCGCGGCGGGCACCCTGGACCGCTTCCAGGGCGACATCCCGGTCCCCTCGATAACCGGCGCGAAACCCCGCGCCGGCTGGGGGTGCCCCAGCCACCTGGACGCCCTGTGGGGACGGGACCCCAACTTCCGCTATGTCCCGTCGTGCGTCCCCGACATTCACGGCCGCGGCCCGTACCGGGCTAGCCCGGTGCCCTACGTCGACACGATCATGCAGACCCTGGAGGCGGCGGGCCTGAGCTGGCACGTCTACCAGGGCGACCTGCGCAACCAGCCGTTCAACGGTGGGTGGTCGGTGTGCACCTACTTCAACTGGTGCGCCGCACACCGCTTCGACCTCCAGCACAACTCCGCCACTCGTGACTTCGTCCGCGCCGCCGGAGCGGGCACCCTGCCGAACCTGTCCATCCTGATGGCGGCCTCTCCCTACGGCCAGCACAACGGCAACTCGATGACGATCGGCGACAACTACATCGGCAACATGGTCGGAGCCGCGATGAGGGGTCCCGACTGGGGAAGCACGGCGGTCTTCGTCACCTACGACGACTGCGGCTGCTTCTACGACCACGTGAAGCCACCGCCGGGACTCGGCCTGCGCAACCCGATGGTCATCGTCAGCCCCTGGGCCAAGCGAGGGTCAACCGACCACACCACCGCCACCCAGCCCTACTCCATGCTCGCCTTCGTGCAGCACACCTTCGGACTGACGTCACTGAGCAGGCAGGTCAACCAGGCCTACGACTACTCGAACTCCTTCGACTTCGCGCAGAAGCCGTTGTCCGGCGTGCCGATGACACACGGACACATCTCCGCGACCGAGCGCGGCATACTCAACGCTCTACCCGACACCGACGACGATCCGACCTAGCCGGTATCTGGCGCTGGTGCGGCCGCGATTGCAGGCGACCGTGCTTGAGGGGAGGAGCCGGCCTGTAGGCCGGACATTGTGCCCGCGTAGGTGACAGTTGTCGGCAATCGTTGGTATTAGTGGCCTGACCTGCATGTTTACCGTTGAGGGCAGTTGATAGTTGTTGACCGCTTGCGGCCTACCTGCGGACTAACTCGCCAGTCAGTAGGAGCAGGCGTACCTGCTCGCGGGCGTTGCGGATCGCCTCCGCGGTCGGCTTCCCGCCGGTTGCCTTCGTCGGCTTGGGTGTAGGCGGCGTTGAGGGTCAGGTCGCCGTCGCGGACCTGCTCGGCCGGTTCGGTGCCGACCTCGCGCTGGAAGGTCGGGGGGCACCCCTCAGCTAGAAGTACGCGGTGACACCCGCTCCTAGCGCCGCTTCTCTCCCCACGACCCAGGAATGGGGTGGGAGTGACACCGGTGGCCGCTGGCAGACGAGGGCCGGAGGTCCCCAATTGATCCGATGCCGGTGCCCATGGGCCGGGCGGCGCGCGCTCTTTCCCGCCGCCCGGCCCATAGTTTTCGAACAAACGCCAAAGTTTCTGACTACTTGGTTGCGGCGCTGTCTGAACCGCTTCCGTTGTCGGGGCTGGTTTGGTCACCCTGCTGCAACTGCACGTTGTCGTTATCCGACGTGGCTGACGACTCGTCTGAACCGCTCCCGGTATCGTTGCCGCCGGTCTGCGGACCTTGCTGCAGCTGTACGTTGTCGTTATCCGACGTGGCTGACGACTCGTCTGAACCGCTCCCGGTGTCGGGGCTGGTCTGGTCGCCTTGCTGCAGTTGCACGTTGTCTGGGTCGGATGCCGCTGACGCGTGCAGGTGCGTGTGGGTGGCCGCGGCAGGTCCCTGAGTTGCGGCGTGAGCAACTCCGCCGCCCATCGCCACAACCACGGCGATGCTCGCTACCGTAATCGACTTTCCTGGTTTCTTCATGATGGCCTCCTTGGCCGTCGGCGTTGTCTGACAAGTCAAGGTTGCGTCACACCCGATGTGAGAGACGTGTGCCGTTCATGTACGTGCTCACACGCGGGAGTTGTCCCCGCGGTGGTCGAGGAACTGGGGGTTGGCCGGGCACCGCCCCGCGGAGTGGTGGGCTTTGAGGTGATCCTCGATGCTCACGCGCCGCTCTCGATGGCGGCCACCCGGCGCGCATCCGCTTCGCCGCTTCGGCCTCGTACAGCCCGAGCACGGGCGTAGCCGAGCGCCGCCCGCTGGCCGGCGCTGAGGTTTCCGGCGCCGCAGGTTCGCCGACACCGAGAACCACGATCGGGTCGTCGCGGCGGCGTGTAGATGTCCAACGCGTGGAACTTCACTCGCGAAATGCTCTATCAATGATCCTTGATAATGGCTGTATCTTGCCTTCTCTGTAATCGCCAACTTCGCCAGATCTGCGCTACTCTGGCGGCTTCCTCCGGCGCACTAGGAGCTACGTGGACCACCTCCGGCTAAGCGAGGGCCTAGAGCGCTACGAGCGATACCGGCGCGACCGAGGGGTCCAAGAGCAAACGCTGCGCGATCAGAGATACTTGTATCTTCGGTTTCAGCAATGGTACGGCGACGTGCAGATGCGCCATCTGCGCCAAGAGCGAGTGGCGCAGTGGTTCTACGCGAGATCGCGCCCGCTCTCTCCCGCGACCCACAACGCCTACCGCGCTCGGCTGGCGTCGTTTTTCGCCCACGCCATCCGGAGAGGCTGGATCCGCGTCGATCCGATGGTCGACGTGCACAGGATGAGAGTACCTCAGCGGCTGCGACAGCGACCGGCTCCAGACCTGTTGGCCGACGTCATCGACCAAGCAGACGACGACCGCGACCGGGCAATCCTCGCGACTCTAGTCACCACGGCACTACGGCAGAACTCCGTGCGGCTGCTCCGGATCGGCGACGTAGACCTAGCGCAAGGCTGGCTGCGGGTGAACGTCACCAAGACATTGCAGCACGACGAACTCGACTCCGCCCTGCGCCGGTGATCTCGTACGCCGCGACGATCGACAGGCCGTTGCGAGAGCAAGACCACTTGTTTCCTGCCAGGTTCGTGCGGGGCTACCGTTGGCGGACCTTGGAGGATGGGACGCGGGAGAAGTATCGAGCACCTGATGGTTGGCATCCGGAGCGCCCAGTGGGGCACGTCGAGCGGATCGCCAAGTCCGCCCTGGCCCGCATCGGAGCGGATGCCAAGGGTGAAGGTGCCCACACGTTCCGCCGGGCTGCCGCCCGTGTCATGTATGACCGCCTGGTCAGCGAGGGTCACGACTCTGCTATCCGCGTGGTGCAGGCCTTGCTGCACCACTCGACTCAAGCGACGACCGAGCTCTACCTCGGTCCGACTACCGAAAAATCGCGCCGAAACAAGATGTTGCGCGGCCAGTCGTTCCTTACCCTGCCGCCTGAGACTGGCGGCAACGTCGTTCCGCTGCGACACGATGCTTGATATTGTCCGCTGGAGCGATGGCGACACCCCGAGAATGCAGACACAATCGTCGACCGTTGCTTTGCTGACTCCCCCCGGGCTGGTTGGCTGCCGGGGCGATCTGGAAGGTTGATCCTCGTGGACGCTTGTCGTGTCATTGCCGTCGTTGTGGGGTCGGTCCGAGGGAACTTTGCGTGGGCCGCCTTGGATCTTCCTGACTTGGGGGAAATTGGTCGGCTCGGGCGTTACGACTCACGTTCCGCACTTCTGGCGATTGATATCTCGGCCATTGCGGGGTCAGTCCTCGGCTTCGAGGAAGGCGCGCAAAGAACGGGCTTCGAGTTCGGCGATGACGTCGCGTAGTCGGCGGGCGTTGTCGAACCAGGGCTGGTAGCGCTGGGCTTGCTCCTCGGTCAGGGTGCGCGTCACGGTCTTGCCGGCGACGGTTCGCGTCCAGTGCAGGTAGGGCCCGTGCAGGGTCGGCGGGTCTGCTTTGCAACGGCAGATCGCCTTGCCGCAGCGCATGTAACGGCGCGCAAGCGTGCCGGGCAGTGCGTATTCCGCGTCGGTGAACGCGGCGGGTAACGGCGCGTCGGGTTCAGTTCGACGGGTCTTCATGTGCTCACCCGCGTGTCGGTATCCTTCGGTTGGCAACCGAAGGATACCGTGAGCCGTGTCGAACGCAACCCCGAACCGGAGCGTGTCGTGATGAGCGAACCAGATCACCCGACCGAGCTCGCATTGGTTTCACGGACCCTTGGTGGGCTACCGATCGTCAACGCGGTCCTGGATCGGCTGAGGCTGCCCGGGTTGCTCGAAGGCGTCCTCCCAGTCGGTGATGTTCGCGTCAAGGTGACGCCGTCGACGGCGATCAGGTTGGTCGTGACGAATCTGGTGCTGGGCCGCGAACCGCTCTACGGCCTGGGTGAGTGGACATCGCACTACGACCCGGCGCTACTGGGGTTGACCGCGCAAGAGGTCGGGGCGCTCAACGACGACCGAGTCGGGCGGGCGTTGGAGGCATTGTTCGACGCCGACCGGGCCAGCTTGCTGACCACGGTCGTGCTCGGTGCGGTCAGCGAGTTCGCGGTGGACACCAGCCAGCTCCACAACGACTCGACGTCGGTCTCGGTCCACGGCGCCTACCACGACGCGGTCGGCACCGTCCGGGGCGGCAAGCCCACCCCGGTGATCACCTTCGCTCACTCCAAGGACCACCGGCCCGACCTGAAACAGCTGGTGTGGATCTTGACCGTCAGCGCCGATGGTGCGGTGCCCGTGGCCTACCGGCTCGCCGATGGCAACACCGTCGACGACCCGACCCACGTGCCGACCTGGGACGGCCTGGTCGGGTTGCTGGGCCGCACCGCCTTCCTCTACGTCGCGGATTCCAAGCTGTGCTCCCGCAAAGCGATGGGCCACATCGACGGTCACAGCGGGCGGTTCGTCACCGTCATGCCCCGTTCCCGCGCCGAGGACAGCGCCTTCCGCGACCACCTGCAGACCCATACCCCGCCCTGGACCGAAGCCGCCCGTCACCGCGGTGCGCGGCTCGGCGAACCCGACGAGATCTACTCCACCACTCCAGCGCCGCTGCCCTGCGCCGAGGGCTACCGCATCGTGTGGGTGCACTCCACAGCCAAGGTCAGCCGCGACGCCGCCGCCCGGGCTGCACGCATCGAGGCCGGCGTCGCCGCGATCGAAGCCCTCGACGTCAAGCTCAACGGCCCGCGGAGCCGATTCAAGACCCGCGTCGCGTTCGAACAGGCCGCGGCCGCCGCGCTCACCTCTGTCCACGCCGACCGCTGGGTCGCCGTCACCGTGACCGAGACCCTCGACAAGACCTACAAGCAAGAACGAGCCGGCCGACCCGGACCCGCGACGCGTTACCGCCAGATCATCACCACCCGCTTCGCCCTCCACCACGACATCAGGCCGGCCAAGATCCGCTACGACGCAGCCAGCGACGGATGTTTCCCGCTCATCAGCAACGACCGCGTCCTCACCGACGCGCCAGGTACTGGCCGCCTACCGCTACCAGCCGCACCTCGAACGCCGCCACCACCTGCTCAAGTCCGTCCAAGACGCCGCACCGGTGCTGCTCCACAACCCAGCCAGGATCGAGGCGCTGTTCTGCTGCCAGTTCCTGGCCCTCCTCGTCGCTGCCCTCATCGAACGCGAGGTCCGCCTCGGCATGCAACGAGCCAACCTGAACAACATCAAGCTCTACCCCGAGTTCCGCAACTGCACGGCCCCCTCCACCGAACGGCTCCTTGTGGTTCCCCCCGAATCGTGGAGGGTTTCTCTATGCCGCTTCCCGGTTGGGGGCGGCAGCCTCGTAGTTGATCGGTGACATCATCGCCGCTGAGCTGTGCCGGCGCTGGTGGTTGTAGAACCCGTAGCACCAGTCCATCA
>JBBSGC010000015.1:0-23797 GCA_038254525.1 Propionibacteriales bacterium
CAGCACCGCACGAGGAGCAGAACCTCGCGTCGCCGTCGTTGGCGGCACCGCACCCCGGGCAACGAGACGACAGCACGTGCCCGCAGGAGTCGCAGAACGTCGCGTCCGCTCGAGCGGGTTCACCGCATGCCGGACAACGCGACGATGTGGCTCCATCCCCGACGTACCCGAGCGCGTCGCGGGCCGCGGGCGCCAGCTCCCCGGCGGCGTAGCGAGCGCCGACCCCGAGAAAGCCGCCCTGGAGGCAGCCCAGACCGATCGCCAGCAGTGGCAGGCCGATGAAGAACAGCCAGAACTTCGTGGGCGCCCGGTCGATGCCGTCGCCGCCGCCCATGGCGGAGAAGAAGTCGATCGCCGCGATCGCCGTGCACACGACTCCGGCGGCGAACAGCACGCCGCCGACCACCCGAAGGCCCGTGCGGGCGGCTCCCTGACGGGGCAGGCCGGGGGACCCGTCAGTCATCGCCGACTCCTTGGTGGTCGCGTCTCGAGGGCTGCCACACTAGATCAGCAGCCTGGCACCGTCGTCCCCGCTCTCGAACCTCCCGGGAACTCCCATATGACTGACCCACTGGTGATTCCCGACGACCTGCTGCCCGGCGACGGCCGGTTCGGCGCCGGCCCTGCCAAGGTGCGGCTCGAGGCGTTGCAGGCGCTCGCCGCCACCGGCACCCGCCTGCTGGGCACCTCGCACCGCCAGGCACCGGTCAAGCGCACCGTCGCCCGGGTACGCGAGGGGCTGCGCGAGCTGTTCTCGCTGCCCGAGGACTACGCCGTGGTACTCGGCAACGGTGGCGCCACCGCTTTCTGGGACATCGCCACGTTCGGGCTGATCCGCAAGCGGAGCTCGCACCTGTCCTTCGGCGAGTTCTCGGCCAAGTTCGCCGCGGCCGCATCCGCCGCGCCCTTCCTGGCCGAGCCCACCGTGATCACCGCCGACCCGGGCACCCGACCCCGGCCGTACGCCGAGGACGACGTCGACGTCTACGCCTGGGCGCACAACGAGACCTCGACGGGCGTGGTGGCCCCCGTCGGGCGGGTCGAGGGCGCCGCCGATGACGCGCTGCTGCTGATCGACGCCACCTCCGCAGCCGGCGGGCTCCCGGTCGACATCACCGAGGTGGATGCCTACTACTTCGCACCGCAGAAGTGCTTCGCCTCCGACGGCGGGCTGTGGATCGCGCTGCTCTCGCCGGGGGCGCTGGAGCGTGCGGCGGCGCTGTCCGCCGGCGACCGGTGGACTCCGGCCTTCCTGGACCTGTCGACGGCCATCGACAACTCAGCCAAGGACCAGACGTACAACACCCCGGGGGTCGCCACGCTGTTCCTCATGGCCGAACAGCTCGACTGGCTCAACAGCCGAGGCGGCCTTCGGTGGGCGGCGGCGCGCACCGGGGACTCGTCGTCGCGCCTCTATGCGTGGGCCGAGAAGAGCGACTACACCACGCCCTTCGTGAGCGATCCCGAGGACCGCTCACCGGTCATCGGGACCATCGACTTCGACGACCGGGTGGACGCCTCCGCGGTTGCCCGGACCCTGCGGGCCAACGGGGTGGTCGACGTCGAGCCCTACCGCAAGCTCGGGCGCAACCAGCTGCGGGTGGCGATGTTCCCGGCCATCGAGCCGGCTGACGTCGAGGCGCTCACCCAGTGCATCGACTATCTCGTCGAGCGGCTGGCCAGCTCCAGCCCGACGGGCTGACCTCCGGGTCTCGGCGCAGCCTCGCCGTCACGGGTTCGGCGTCAGCAGCTCGGCGAGCCGCGACTCGACGTGCCAGGTGGCCACGAAGCCGGCGTACTCGTCCTCGGCCGTCGCCGCCGAGGCGCGGTCCCCCGACCTGACCGCCCGCAGCAGAGTGTTGCGCGGGGTGTGCTCCGACCCGACGAACTCCACGACCTCGACCCGGTAGCCGTGCGACCGCAGCAGGACCGCCCGGACGGCGTCGGTGAGCATGTCGGCCAGGCGCTCGCGCAGGATGCCGTGCCGGACCACCAGGTCGAACCCGGCCGGGGTGGGTGCGCTGCGCAGCCGCGCCTGCAGGTCGTGGTGACAGCACGGTGCAGCCAGCACCAGCGGCGCCTCCCAGCGCACGGCTCGGGCCAGCGCGTCGTCGGTCGCGGTGTCACAGGCGTGCAGCGCGAGCACGACATCGGGACGATCCGGCTCGTCGGCCAGCGCGTCGCGGATGTCGCCCCGAAGGAAGCGCACGGCGTCGGCACAGCCGAGCCGCTCGGCAAGCGCACGGTTGTGCTCGAGCGCCTGCTGCTTCGCGTCGACTCCGGCCAACGCGACCGGTAGGCCCTTCACGGCGCTCAGATAGCGATAGGCCGCAAAGGTGAGGTAGGCGTTGCCGCACCCCAGGTCGACGACGCGCAGTGGCTGCTGCTCCGTCGGCTCGCGCAGGGCCCCGCAGCGCGTGGCCTTGTCGAGCGCGTCGCCGAGCAGCCGGCACACTTCCTCGACCTGACGAAGCTTCGCCTGCCGACTCGGCTTGACCCGACCCGCAGCGTCGCTGATGCCGAGTGCCTGCAGGTAGGGGTCGGAGGGGTCGAGCAGCCGTCTCCTGACCCGGTCGTGCGCCGACGAACCGGACTGGGCCGGGGCCGGCCGGTCCGCGGCGCCGGCGGGAGCGACGTCCGCGGCGTGCTCGTGCAGCAGCAGTCGGCCCTTCCGGGTGACCTGAACGGCGAGTCGACCGGTCGTCGTCGCGACCGCCCAGGACGCGAACGGACTGGCGAGCAGCGCGTCGACCGCCTCCTCCGCCTCGGGGCCCCAGCGATGGTTGACCGTGAACGCCTGGGTCGCGTCGTAGGTGGTGACCTGCAGCCGCGCGCCAGTGGCCAGCTCGACGGGCCGCAGCTCGGCCCGACGCCAGCGCCCGGTGGTCCCACGTCGAACCCCTGCGGCGCTGGCCGACACCAGGGTCGACGCATCGAGCACTGCGCTGCGGACCCGCGACAACGGCTCGACGGGTCCGCAGGTGGGCATTGCGCTAGCGTGCCAGAGCCACGATGACGACCAACAGCAGCAGCATGACCAGCAGGCCCGGGATCAGCAGGCGGCGAAGGCGCGGGTGCACTCAGCCACCGCGAGTGGACACGGTCAGCGCGAAGACGTCCCCCGGCTCGTGGCCGATGACCGTTCCGGTGCGGCGCACGTAGTAGAACAGGCACGCCGCCAGCCCGACCAGGGTGATCAGCCCGCCGCCGAGCAGCGTCCAGCGGGCTCCGAAGCTCTGTCCCAGCCAGCCGATCAGCGGCGCTCCGGCAGGTGTCCCACCCATGAAGATCATCAGGTAGAGGGCAGCGACTCTCCCGCGCATCTCCGGCAGGACCGTCAGCTGGATCGTGGCGTTGGCCGAGGTGATGATCGTGAGCGCGAACAACCCGACGACAGGGAGGAACAGCGCGAACGTCAGGTAGGTCGGCATCACGCCCAGAGCAATTTCTGCGACCGCGAAGACCGCCGCGCCGCCGACCACGAGGCGCAGCCGCGGATTCGCGCGCCGCGCGGCGAGCAGCGACCCACCCAGTGAGCCGATCGCCATCGCGGAGCCCAGCAGGCCGTACTGCCCCGCGCCCTTGTGGAAGACCTGGGTTGCCATCAGAGCCGTCGTCATCTGGAAGTTCAGCCCGAAGGTGCCGACGAAGAACACGGTGCCGAGGATCAGCACCAGGTCGGGGCGCGACCGGACGTATGCGACACCTGCTCGCACGCCACCTCGGCCGCGGGCGACCGGCGTCGAGGGACGCAGCCGCCGCGGGTCGAGCCGCAGCAACGAGACGATCACGGCCAGGTAGCTGACCGCGTTGATGATGATCGCCCATCCGGTCGCCTGGACGCCCGAGCCCAGTGCGGCGATGAGGAAACCTGCCGCCGCCGGGCCGACGATGCGGGCGGAGTTGAACGACGCGGAGTTGAGCCCGACGGCGTTGGCGAGGTCCTCGGTGCCCACCATCTCGACCACGAACGACTGCCGCGCGGGAGCGTCGAAGGCGGTCCCGACGCCGAAGACAAAGGCAAGCACGTACGCGTGCCACAGCTGCACGGTGCCGGTCAGCGCCAGCAGTCCGAGCAGCGTGGCCGGTGCCGCCATCATCAGCTGGGTGACGATGAGCACCCGGCGCTTGGGGAACCGGTCGGCTACCAGGCCGGCGATCGGGGACAGCAGGAGCATCGGCAGGAACTGAAGGCCGGTCGTGATGCCGAGTGCGGTTCCGTTGTTGCCGGTCAGCTGCAGCACCAGCCAGTCCTGGGCGACCCGCTGCATCCAGGTGCCCACGTTCGACAGCACCGCACCTGTCGCGTAGACGCGGTAGTTGCGGACCCGTAGGGCGTGGAACGTCGGGCTCAAGCGTCGGCCAACCGTTGCAGGATCACCGCGGCGGCCCGAAGGACATCCCGCTCGCTGGGTTTCAGCTCACGCAGCCGCTGGCTGAGCCAGGCGTCGCGCCGCCTGCGCTCGGCCGCCAGAATCCGCTCACCGGTCTCGGACAGGTGCAGCATGACCTGGCGGCCATCGGTGGGGTGCGCCTCGCGACGCAGCAGGCCCAGGTCGCTGAGACAGTTGACGGTCCGGGTCATCGACGGCGGCTGCACCCGCTCCTTGGCCGCCAGGGCACCCAACGTCAGCGGACCCTGGCGGCGCAGCGTGCCGAGCGCAGCCAGCTGGTTCGCCGCGAGCTCGGTGCCGCGCTCCTGGCGCAGGCGGCGGGAGAGTCGCGCGACGGCAGCGGCGAGGAAGCTCGACAGTGCCGCTTCGGTACGCAAGGTGGTCGCGGTGTGAGGCATATTCGTTAGCATAACTCATTACCTGTGCTAACGAAAGGCTGGCCTTCTCCCTGCCCGGCCCGGCTCAGCCGACGCCGAGCCAGCCCTTGATCGGGTCGATCGCGAAGTAGACGACGAACAGCACTGCTACCAGCCACATGAGCGGGTGCACCGCAGCCGCCCGGCCACGAGTCGCCTTCAGCACGACGTAAGCGATGAACCCCGCACCGATGCCGGCGGTGATCGAGTACGTGAACGGCATCAGCACGATGGTGAGGAACGCCGGAATCGCGATCTCCAGGTCGGACCAGTCGATCTCCTTCACCTGGGTCATCATCAAGAAACCGACGAGGACCAGGGCCGGTGTCGCCGCCTCGTTGGGGATGATGCGTACCAAAGGCGTGGCCACGGTCGCCACCAGGAACAGCATCCCGGTCACCACGCTGGCGAGCCCGGTGCGGGCGCCCTCGCCCACCCCCGACGCCGACTCGATGTAGGACGTGTTGCTCGAGATCGAGGCAGCACCCCCGGCGGCCGCCGCCAGCGAGTCCACCACCAGGATCTGCCGGGTCCGGGGCGGCGTGCCCTCGTCGTCGTTGAGCCCCGCCTCGGCCCCGATCGCCGTCATGGTGCCCATCGTGTCGAAGAAGTCAGCGAGCAGCAGTGTGAAGACGAACAGCGCAGCCGTCACGAAACCGACTGCCTGGAACGACCCCAGCAGCGAGAAGTCGCCGAGCAACGAGAAGTCCGGGCGCTCGAACAGCGTGTCCGGCCAGGCCGGGACGTTGAGGTTCCAGCCGGTGGGGTTGGCGCCCTCGCCCGCAGCTCCCACCGATGCGACGGCCTCGACGACGATCGCCAGCACGGTGGCCACGACGATGCCGATCAGGATCGCACCGCGTACCCCGCGTACGAAAAGGACCAGCATCACCAGCAGGCCGATGCAGAAGACGGCGGCGGGCCAGCCGGCGAGGTTGCCGCCGATTCCCAGACCCACCGGCGGCGACGGGTTGCCGGTGGCCCGGACGATGCCGGCGTCCACCAGCCCGATCAGCGCGATGAACAGCCCGATGCCCACTGAGATCGCCGTCTTGAGCTGTGCGGGGACGGCGTGGAAGACCGCCACCCGGAAGCCGGTGAGCACCAGCACGAGGATGATCAGGCCCTCGAGAACGACCAGGCCCATGGCGTCGGCCCAGGTCATCTCACTGGCGATCGAGAAGGTCACGAACGCGTTCAGTCCCAGGCCGGTAGCCAACGCCAACGGGAAGTTGGCGACCACCCCCATCAGGATCGTCATGACCCCGGCCACCAGGGCGGTGACCGCCGCTACCCGGACGAAGGCGAGATCCCCGTCGCCGCCGATGGCGGCACCGGTGCTGTCGGTCGCACCGGTGAGGATGATCGGGTTCAGCACGATGATGTAGGCCATCGTGAAGAAGGTGACGACCCCGCCACGCACCTCACGGCCGAGTGACGAGCCCCGCTCGCTGATCTGGAAGAACCGGTCGAGACCGCTGGTCGGCGGGGCGGCGCGCGTGCGCAAGCGCGAGGGCTGCGAGGAACTCACGATCGCTCCAGACGGGGTCGGCGCGAGACGACCCGGTCGGTGGCCGGCGGCTGCGCGTACGCAGGATGCCACACTCCTCGCGGCCGCAGCGGCCGACGATAGGCTCACCTGGTGAGCGAGCACGGTGCAGCTGCCCGCGGCGCAGACGAGCCGGAGACCGGTGCCGACCTCCCGAGGTCCGGGCGGCACGAGCTAGGTCACCCGGCGGTCACCGAGCACGAGATCGGTCGTCGCCGTTACCTCGTCGCGCAGGTCGAGCCGCTCGACGTCGACGGGGTGCGCACGCTGGCGATCGGTTCCGGGGTCTGGGCGGTCGCCGTGCTCGCCATGCTGCCCTTCGTCGGCAGCCTGCGCGAGCACGACCGGCTCGGCTGGCTCTGGACGGCGATCGCGGGACTCGGGCTGGGCCTGCTCGGCCTCGCCTACTGCCGGCACCGGCGCAGCGCCCTCAAGCGCACACCGTCACGTGGCCGGCTCGAGGACGGCTACCTCGATGCTGCGGACCACTGAGCGTCAGAAGAGCTCGATGTCGTCGAAGGCGACCGTGTCGAAGACCGGCGGGGGCAGCATCGGGGGCAGCTGCGCCTTGGTGAGCGCCACTTCGGAGTGCGCCCCGCAGCCGTGGTCGAACGAGACGACCTGCCCGTCGTCGGGCGCCATCGCGTTCGCGCAGACCCCGAAGACGGTCGACAGGGGACCCGCCAGCCGGACCAGGAACCCGCAGGAATGGCAGTGCGCCGGCGCTGAGCGAGCCAGTGCCGTCTCAGGACCGTGGTCGCCGTCGTACCACCGCTGCACCGCCGCGTCGCGACCCTCGAGCGAGAGCATGTGGACGCGACCCAGGCCCAGGTCGTCGGCCACCTGGCGTATCGAACGCTCGTCGATGAGCTCCTCGGTCCGCTCGTCGCCGGCCAGCCAGGTCGGCACCAGGCGCGCATCGTCCTCGTCGGAGAGCAGCAGGTCACCCGGCCCCAGGTCAGCGGCCTGAACGCGGTCCCGGTAGGGCACCCAGGTGGGAGCGACGATGGCGTCGGGTCCGGGCAGCAGCACGACTTCGTCGACAGTCACGGTGCGCTGGCGCGCCGCCCGGGTGACCACGACCGACCAGTGCCAGCCTCGGTAGCCCGGGCGCAGACACTCGAACGTGTGGGTGACCAGGCGGTCGCCTTCGGCAACGCTGGCGATGTGCGAACCGACGTCTGCCGGCTCCACCGAGGAGGTCAGGACCGAGTGCGCCGAGTCCACGGCCGTCAACAGCACGGCGTCGGGGCGAGGCTTGCGCGCGGTCGGGGTCACTCGCGCGATCCTGCCATCTGCGCCGTCCCTGGCCAAAGCGGGCGGCCCCGGCCGCGGACAGGGGTACCCAGGCCGACGAGGTGCGGCAGGATGAGCGCGTGCACGAACCGTTCGACAGCGGTGAGCGGGAGAGCCAGGCCCACTACCATGAGAACGCCGCACGGGCGGCTGAGCTGAGCGGCGCCGCAGCCCGCGCCACCGGCGCCGCAGCCAAGGCGACCGGGCGGTTCGCGCAACGGAGCGTACGCACGGCCCGCCGGCTGACGCACGCCCAGGGAGCGGGCGAGAGCGGCCTGGCCCGGCTGCTCGAGACGCATGCCTTCAACACCGCCGGTGACGCCGCGGTCGCGGTCGCGCTCGCCGGCACCTTGTTCTTCACGGTGCCGAACGGCCAGGCCCGCGGCCAGGTGGCCCTGTTCCTCGGCCTCACCATGCTGCCGTTCGCGATCGTCGCCCCGCTGATCGGACCGTTCCTCGACCGGTTCCGGCGGGGCCGGCGCTGGGCAATCGGCTCCACGATGGCGGTGCGGGCGTTCTTCAGCTGGGTGCTCGCGGGCGCGGTGGCCGATGGGTCGGCCGTGCTCTTCCCGGCCGCCCTTGGCTGCCTGGTCGCCTCCAAGGCCTATGGGGTGACCCGGGCCTCGGCTGTTCCCCGGGTGCTGCCCACCGGGTTCACGCTGGTGAAGGCCAACTCGCGGATCTCCCTGACCGGCACCGCCGGTGCGGCGATCTCAGCGCCGCTGGCCGTGCTCGCCGCGCGGATCGGCCCTCAGTGGGCCCTGCGCTACGCGTTCGCGTTGTTCGTCGTGGCTACGGTGCTCGCCATCTTGCTGCCGGCCAAGGTCGACTCCTCATCGGGTGAGGAGCAGGTCGCGATGTCGGCGATGGGCAGCGGCGGTGGGACCAAGGGCCGACAGATCCCGTACGTGGTGGTCAGCGCGCTGCGCTGCAACGCCGGGCTGCGCTTCCTGTCCGGGTTCCTCACGCTGTTCATGGCGTTCCTGCTGCGGCAGTACCCGTTCCCGGGCTGGGAGAACCGGACGACGCTGCTGCTGGCCTTCATCATCGGCGCCGCAGGTGTCGGGAACACCATCGGGACCGCGCTGGGCTCCTTGCTCAAGACGCGGTCACCGCAGCTGGTGGTCGTCGCGGTCCTGCTCGTCGACGCGGTGGTCGTGACCGTGACCACGATCCACTACAGCCTGGTCACCGCGGTGGCGCTCGGCTTGACAGTCGGGGTGTGTCAGTCGCTGGGCAAGCTGAGCCTCGACGCACTCATCCAGCGCGACATCCCCGAGGCGGTGCGAACCAGTGTGTTCGCCCGCTCCGAGACGCTGCTGCAGCTGTCCTGGGTCGTCGGTGGCTTCCTGGGCATCCTGCTGCCGCTGCACCCCGCCCAGGTGGGTCTAGCCGTGACGGCCGTCGTGCTGGGCGCCTGGGCGGCCTGGGTGATCCGGACCGACGTCGCCCATCGGGGAGCTCAGGTTCAGCCGTCGAGCTGATCGGCCAACGCCCGCAGCAGCGCCGCGGCCCGCTTGCCGGTACGCCCCTCGGGGTGTCGACCGTGCCGGTAGGAACCGCCGACGTCGTCCAACAACCGGATGGTGTCCTCGACGATGACGGCCATCTCCTCGGGCGCCTTGCGGGCGGCCTCGCGCTGCGCCTTCTCCAGAGAAGGCGCCGGATCGAGCACGCGTACCTGGAGCGCCTGGGCACCCTTGCGCCCCTCGACGATGCCGAACTCGACCCGGGCGCCCGCCTTCATCGTGGTGACACCGGTCGGCAGCGCGGCGGAGCGGACGTAGACGTCGCCTCCGTCGTCGCTGGACAAGAACCCGAAGCCCTTGTCGGCGTCGTACCACTTCACCTTGCCTGTCGGCACCGGCGTCCTCCTCGTCGTGCAGGGTCAGCCGCCCAGGATACGCGCTCAGCGAGGACGCCGAGCTCTCGACAACCGGTCAGCCGTCCGCCGCGCTGAGCAGCTCGTTCATCGACCCGGAGCGGAACCCGCGGTGATCGACCTCGACCCGGTCGAAACCGGCGGCGAGCACGGCGTCGCGGGCATCGGCGCTGGCCGCGACGGAGCCGGAAACGGCGGCGTCCACCTCGATCGACGCCGTCCCGGCGAGGTCACGCACGCGCAGGTTGCCGGTCGCGATGCCGAGCCGGTCCAGCGCAGTCCGCAGGGCAGCCTCCGCCCGCTCGACGCGCGCCAACCGGTGCGGGGTCACCTCGATGCCGTACGCGATCCGCGACGACAAGCAGGCCGCGGCCGGCTTGTCCCACGTCGGGAGCCCCCAGCGTCGCGAGGCCTCCCGGACCTGCTCCTTGGTGAGCCCAGCGTCGCGCAGGGGGGTGACCGCACCGCGCTCGGCCGCCGCGCGGATACCGGGCCGGAAGCCCGCGACCGCGTCGTCGGCGTTGGTACCGGTCACGACGGCGGACAGGCCGAGCTCGTCGGCGATCGGCGTCAGCACCTCGACCAGCTCTGCCTTGCAGAAGTAGCACCGGTCACCGGCATTGGCCCGGTAGCCCTCCCGCCGCATCTCGTTCGTCCGCGGGGTCACCTGGCGGACTCCCAGCGAGGCCGCGAAGTCGGCCGCCGGACCGCGTTCGGCCATCGGCAGCGAGTCGGAGTACGCGGTGGCCGCAACCACCCGGTCAGCCCCCACCGCACGTACGGCGGCGGCCAGCAGGAAGGCCGAGTCAGCGCCGCCGGAGAACGCCACGACCACCGAGCCGAGGCAGCTCAGCTGCTCCTCCAGTGCCGCCAGGCGGACGGCGAGCAGGTGCTCGTCGAGCCAGGCCGGGAAGTCGGCGAGACTGTGGAGCACCACGTCAGCTCCCACGGCGGAGAGCTCTGACGCCGTGCACGGCCCGGTCGCCACCGCAACCGCCGTCGCCCCAGCAACCCGTGCACCGAGCACGTCATGCACGTGGTCACCGACGTAGACCGTGGCCCCCTTCGCGGACAGCGCGTGCCCCTTGGCCTCGGCCCAGAGGTCGCCGACGAGGTCGTCGAGGTCCAGCCCCACGGCCTCGACGTTGAGCCGGGCATTCGGTTCGTGCTTGGCGGTGACGACGAGCGTGCTGCCACGATGCCGGCGCACGGCAGCCAGCGCCTCGTGCGCCCCTGGCATCGCCTCGACGGCCGTGGCTGCCTGCTCGCGATAGATCTCCCGGTAACGCGTGGCGACGCTCGCCACCGAGGCGGCGGGAAACCAGTGAGCGGCCTCTGCCTCCACCGGCGGACCCAGGCGGCTGACCACGAGCTCTGTGTCGACCGGAACCCCTGTCTCGGCCGACAGCGCTCGCCAGGAGCTGGCGATGCCCGCACGGGCGTCGACCAACGTCATGTCGAGGTCGAAGCCGACGACGAGGGGCGGTGCCACGGAGGCGGAGCGGTAAGGCACAGGGCCAGGGTAGGCGGCGCCCAGTGTCACCGGCGCGTCCGCCCTCCTCGGGGGCCCTAGCCCCCAGCGCCGCGCGCCATGACCGCGCCGACTTCATTCCTGGCCCGCTGCAGCACCGCCCTCGAGAGCGCCCGGGCAGGCAGGCAGGTGTGCCTTCCGTAGCTGGTCGAAGGCCCGCGAGGTGACCGGTCGGGCCAGAAAGTCCAGGATCTCGACGGCGCAGGCATGTGGACTGCTCGTGCTTGTGTCGACTTCGACGTCATAGCTCCCGTGGCGATGGACCCGCGCAAAGTGGTACGCCACCCGGCCGAGCTCGCGGTCGCCACGAGCTCGCTCCCGCCGCTCCAGCTCGGCCAAGGGACAGTGCACGCCGACGAAGACGACGTCGCCGCCGGCGAACAGGGCGAGGCAGTCGAGCAGCCAGGAGGGCTCCCGAAGGACGTGGTCGACCAGGATCGGGTTGCCGGCAGCAGCCATTCCAGCCACGGCTCGGTGGAACCCGAGCACGGTTCGCTCGAGGACGAGCTCGAGCTGCTCCGGCCTCAGCCTCAGGGTGGGTGGTCGGGCGCGCATGGCGTTGATCGCGTCGACCTGCAGGTAGAAGTACGGCGCGTCGAGCAGCGGCAGCAGGTGTTCGGCGATGCTGGTCTTCCCGGAGCTGGTAGCGCCGTTCAGGAAGATGATGCGCCCCCGAGCCGGATCTCCGTCGGCTTACCGGCCGGCGACGGCACGCGGGTGCGGGCTGGCGGCGGGCATGCCGCCATCATCGCCGACGGGTGTCGCGGCGGGTGCGGCCGTCGCGGCCCGTGCGGCGGAGCGCAGACCTGCTTGAGACCGACGCCGCTGGGTACGTGGCGGCATGTCTACCGATGCCATCGTGATCCTCAAGGACGACCACAAGGCGATGCGCCGGCTGTCCGCGACTTCGAGAAGGTCGGCGACGAGGCGACCAATGCCAAGGCGAGGGTTGCGCGGCAGATCATCGAGAGCCTCACGGTGCACACGTACATCGAGAACGAGGCGATGTACCCCGAGACGAGGAAGCTGCTCCCCGACCTCGAGGACGACGTCCTGGAGTCCTACGAGGAGCACCACGTCGCCGACGTGCTCACCGCCGAGCTGGCCGCGATGAGCCCAAAGGACGAGCGCTTCGACGCGAAGATGACCTTGCTCATCGAGAAGGTCACGCATCACATGAAGGAGGAAGAGCAGGAGTGGTTCCCCAAAGGTGCGTGATGGACTCGGGCGCAAGAATCTCCAGGAGATCGGTGAACGCATGCTGGAGCTGAAGAAGAATGCCCCGACCAGTCCAGCGGAGCCGACCGCCGTGACCAAGGCCGCTGACGCGGTCATCGCCTAACCCTTCGAGGAGCGCACATGAACATCACCCGTCTCGCCGGCCGGGGCGTCATCGGCTCGTTGTTCGTCGGCCACGGCACCCAGAAGCTGTTCGGCTGGTTCGACGGTCCAGGGCTGGACGGCACCGGCGGCATGATGCAGTCGCTCGAGATGCATCCGGCACGGCGCAACGCGTGGGCCGCCGGAGTCACCGAGACCGCGGGTGGCGCCCTGCTCGCGGTCGGGCTCGCCACGCCGCTGGCCAGCGCCGCCCTGATCGGCACCATGATCACCGCGATCCGGAAGGAGCACCTGCCCAACGGACCGTGGGCGGCCAACGGCGGCTATGAGTTCAACCTCGTGCTGATCGCGGCACTGCTCTCCCTCGCGGAGGACGGTCCGGGGGATGTCTCTGTCGACGCCCTGTCCGGCCGTGAGATGTCCGGCCTGAAGTGGGCCATCGCTGCACTGGCGCTCGGCGCAACGGCCTCGACGCTCGCGGTGGAGCTGGGGCGGCGCTCGGCGCCCGCGGCGGAGCCGACCGACACCGACGAGTCGTCCCCCTACGACGACACCGCCGGCGACCCGGTGACCTCGTCGAGCTGAGCCACCGGACGGGTGACGGCAGCCGCGAGCCAGCCGTTCCCAAGGGCTAGGAGCACGACCAACAACGTCCGCCGGATGCCGAAGGCGTCGGCCAGGAAACCGATCAAGGGCGGCCCGGCCAGGAAGGCCGTGTAGCCGATCGAGCTCACGACTGAGACTCGTACCGCGGCGAAACGCGGGTCGTCTGCGGCGGCGCTCATCCCGACCGGGAAACCGAGCGCTGCTCCAGCGCCCCACAGGAGAGCGCCGACGACTGCCACCGGCAGCACCGGACCCAGCGTCACCAGCGCCACGCCCGCCCGACTGTGCCAGAGGCGCCCTTGTCGGCCCTGGGGCGTCCAGCTGCGGAACGGGCACGGCAGGATGTGGCCATGCCCCTCGACGTCGCCGCTGTCCGAAAGTCCTTCCCGGCCCTGCGGCACGGCGTCGCCCACTTCGACGGGCCCGGCGGCTCACAGGTGCCGGAACCGGTGGCCCACGCGGTCGCGGACGCCCTGTGCGCGGGGCTCGCGAACCGCGGTTCGGTCACCGATGCCGAACGGCGTGCCGACGCTGCAGTGGTGGCAGCCCGTGACGCCGTCGGTGACCTGCTGGGCTGCGCTGCCGGCGGGGTCGTCTTCGGCCGTTCGATGACCCAGCTGACCTACGACCTGGCCCGGGCGCTGAGCGCCCAGTGGTCGCCGGGCGACGAGGTCGTGGTGACCCGGCTGGATCACGATGCCAACATCCGGCCGTGGGTACAGGCTGCCGAGGCTGTGGGCGCTTCGGTGCGCTGGGCGGGATTCGACCGGGAGAGCGGTGAGCTGCCGGTCGATGCCGTCGCCTCCGTGCTGTCGGCACGCACCCGCCTGGTGGCCGTCACCGGTGCATCCAACCTGGTGGGCACCCGGCCCGACATCGCGGCCATCGCCGACGTGGTGCACGGCGCGGGTGCCTTGATGTACGTCGACGGCGTCCACCTGACCCCCCACGCTCCGGTTGACACCACCGTCCTGGGTGCCGACTTCTTCGCGTGCTCGCCCTACAAGTTCTTCGGCCCCCACCTCGGCGTGCTCGCCGCCGACCCGGCCCTGCTCGCGTCCATCCACCCAGCCAAGCTGCTCCCGTCGAGCGACGCGGTGCCGGAGCGGTTCGAGCTCGGGACCCTTCCGTACGAGCTGCTGGCGGGCACGACCGCTGCGGTGGACTTCATCGCCGGTCTCGCGTCGGGCAGCGGCGACCGGCGCGCTCGGGTCCTCGCGTCGATGGGCGCGGTGGAGGACGACGAGGACCGGCGGTTCCGGCGACTGCGGCAAGGCCTGGCCGACATCGACGGCGTCACCCTCCACGGCCGGCCGCGACGGCGCACGCCGACTGTGCTGTTCTCGGTCCGCGGACACAGCCCCCGCGCAGTGCACGAGCAGCTGTCCGCGCGTGGAGTCAACGCGCCCAGCGGCAGCTTCTACGCACTCGTGGCGGCTCGCTGGATGGGCCTGGGCGACACCGGAGCCGTCCGAGCGGGACTCGCGCCCTACACCGACGACAACGATGTCGACCGGTTGCTCAGTGGGGTCGAAGAGCTCACCCGATGAGTCGGGCCGTGCTGGTCACCGGGGCGTCGCGGGGCATCGGTCGCGCGGTCGCCCAGGCGTTCGCGGCTGCCGGTGACCGGGTCGCGGTCCACTACGGCCGCTCGGCGGACGAGGCGCAGCGCACCCTCGACTCACTGCGGGGCTCCGGGCATCTGCTGGTGGGCGCCGACCTGGCCGACCCCGAGCAGGTACGCGCGGCCGTCGACTCGGCGGCCGGCGGGCTGGGCCGGCTCGACGTGCTGATCAACAACGCCGGGATCTTCGCGGCCCACCCACCGCTGGAGACCACCTACGAGCAGTGGCAGACCGCGTGGTCCCAGACGCTGGCCGTCAACCTGATGGGTGCAGCCAACGCCACGTTCTGCGCGATCCCACACCTGGTCGCCGCTGGTGGCGGCGCGGTGGTGAACGTCTCCAGCAGAGGCGCGTTCCGCGGTGAGCCCCGGTGCCCCGCCTACGGCGCCTCGAAGGCGGCCCTGAACGCATTCGGCCAGTCGATGGCGGTGGCCTTGGCCCCCCACGGCATCGCGGTCGGAACGGTGGCCCCAGGGTTCGTGCAGACCGAGATGGCCCGGGAGGCACTCATGGGCGTCGACGGCGACGCGGTCCGCGCGCAGTCGCCCTTCGGGCGGGTCGCGGAGCCGCAGGAGGTCGCCTCGGCGGTGCTGTGGCTGGCCTCGCCCGGTGCCCGGTTCGCCAGCGGGACGATCATCGACGTCAACGGCGCCTCCTACCTGCGCAGCTGAGTGCTGCGGGGCTAGTACCGCCGCGCGCCAGCGGTGAGACCCGGCCGCGAAGGACTGTGCGCGTTGAGCACGCAGCGCATGACGGTCCCTTCCGCGGTGCTCAGCACGCTCACGTCCTCGCTCAGCGAGCGGACGAGGAAGAGCCCACGGCCGCTTTCACTGTCGTGCGGCGGGAGTCGATGGCCCCGCTCGTCGAGGTCGGGCTGGCCGGGGCCGTCGTCGGAGACCTCGAGGATGATCCGGTCGCCATCGTGGCGTGCGGTGACCACAACGGACGTCCGGGCCACCACGACGGCGTTCGACAGCAGCTCTGCCGCCACCAGCAACGGGTCGTCGCCGGAAACGCCGGCCTCCTCGCGCAGCCACTCCAGGAGGTGGTGCCGAGCCTGCCCGACCGCCGTCGCGCTGGCAGGATCGAGCACCTCGCGGAACTGCTCGGGCCGCGTGCGCACGCGGGTCCGCCGCAGCACCAGCGCCAGCGTGTCGTCGCGCCGCTCTGCACCTTCTAGCGACCGCTGGACGAGCTCGTCGGCGAACTGGGCCGCCGGCAGATGCGCCACCTCTGAGGCGTAGCGGACGAGTGAGTCCATGCCCTCGAGCACGTCCTTGCGAGCCTCGATCAGCCCATCGGTGTAGAGCACCAGCGACTCGTTGATGCCCAGGGTCGTGCTCGCGACGTTGTCGCTGCCGACCGCGGGCCAGCCGATGGCTCCCCCGGTCGCCGCCAGCTGGGTGACCTCCCCGGTTGCGGAGACGACCAGGGCCGGTGGGTGCCCACCGGAGACGACCCGCAGCTCACCGGTCTCCGGGCGGTAGCGCGCGACCATAACCGTCGCCACGAGCTCGGAGTCCTGGGCCGACAACAGCTGGTCCGCCCGTTCGACCACCTGCTCCAGCGGGGTGCCTTCGACGGCGACGAAGCGCAGGGTGTGCACGACGGTGAGGGCGTCCTTGGTCGCGGCGACGCCGTGCCCGAGCACGTCCACCACCGCGACGTGCAGCTCGCCCGAGGGCAGGCAGTGCCAGTCGAAGAGGTCGCCGCCGGTCGGCGAGGACGGGTCCGAGGCGACGTAGGCGACCGCGATGTCGGCACCCGCTATCCCGGGTGGCTCCGGCGCCACGGCTTTCTGCAGGTGGTCGACCACGAGTCGCTGGGCGGCCTGCACCTCGACCAGCCGGCTGAACTGCTCACGCAGCTGTTCGTGCTCCTCCGCCGGGGTGATGTCACGAGCGACGACGACCAGAGTCTCGGATCGAGCCTCGACGTCGATCGCGCGGTTGGCCGAGCACAACAGGCGGCGGAGCTCACCGTCGCCGAACCGGGTGAGCACGATCTCGCTGGGCAGCGCCGCATCTGCGGCCCAGTCGACGAAGTCGACCGGCGTGCCCGATGCCGTACGCGCGTTCAACCGCCGCATGGCGTCTCGTCGGCCCACCACGTCACCGGCACTCAAACCGGTGATCCGTTCGCAGGCAGCGTTCCAGCTGAGCACTATGCCGTTGTCGCTCAGCGTGAAGATGCCGTCGGAGGTCGAGCTCACAATCTGGGCGAGCTTGCGCCGCTCGTCGAGCACGTTCTCGAACAACCGCCCGCGGGCGATCGTGTGTGCGGTCTCCCGGGCCAGCGCCTCGAGCACGGCCAGGTCCGCGGTCGCGGTGCCCTCCAGGCCCGTTTGGTCGAAGACAGCCAGCGCGCCCAGCTGCCGGTGCTCGTCGACCAGTGGCGCGGAGAGGCAGTCTCGCCAGCCGGCCGCCGCCAGTGCCGCAGACAGCTCGTCGTCGCCGCCGGAGCGGACCCGCAGCGGTTCCTGCAGGGCTGCCAGCACCGCCTCGAAGGAGCCACCCTCTGGACCTTCGATGCGCTGGGTGGCGGGCCGGTCCGGCGCGAGTGAGAGCACGTGGATCTCGTGGTCGCCGGCCTCGGTGAACAGCACCAGCGCGGCCGACCGCGACTCGAAGCACTGAGCGACCTCGCGCAGGAAGTCGTCGATCGCCTGCCGGGGGTGCAGCGGCTCTGACAGCACGTTGGCGGCTTGGCGGAGCCCGGTGAGCCGCAACCGGTCGGCGCGGGCGGCGGCGTAGCCGCGGTAGGCGAAGTGCAGCACGGCCAGCGGCACCGGGAACAGCACGACGGCAATCGGGTGACCTGCGTCGGCCAGCACGAACAACAGGCCGATCAGCAGGTTGATGCCCCATCCGCCGATCCAGCCGGGCACGATGATCGGCGACAACCCACGCAGCACCGTTGGCAGCGACTGGCGGCTGGAGATCGCCAGCACGACGGTGAACGCGACGTTGTTGACGACGGCGACGCAGCCCAGTGCGGCGATGAGGAAGGCCAGCGACCGCAGCGACACGCCACTGCCGTCGTTGAGCAGCCCGATGGCGATGCTGCCGACGACTGCGGCCAGCGACCACTGGGCCACATTGAACGCGCCCTTGATCCACGCGCTGCGGCGCAGCACCGCCGTGACGGTCTGCGCGACCGCAACGGTGCTGACGACCACGAGCGGGGAGAACGTGAACAGCAGAGGTGCGAGGACCGCCTCGAACAAGGTGAGGGCGTCCACGTCGTCGCCGCGCCGGAACCGTACCCGGAGCTGTTCGGCGGCGACCATGCCGGCCGCGAGAAAGGGCAGTGTGGTCCAAGAACCAGCTGCCGGCGGATGCAGCTGGAGGACCGAGCCCAAGACGGCGAAGCCGGTTGTGGCGACGGCCAACGTCGAGACGTACTCCCACAGCCTCCGGTCGACGGCCCGCTCGCCCCGGTCAGCCGACTGGGCCGGACGGGCGGCGGGGCTCACTACTCCCAGGAGTTGCCGTCGGCGCGGAGCTCCCACGAGTTGCCGTCGGCGGTCGACACGATCTCCCACGAGTTGCCGTCGGCGCGGAACTCCCACGAGTTGCCGTCGGCGGTCGACACGGTCTCCCACGAGCAGCCGTCAGCGGTCGACACGATCTCCCACGAGCAGCCGTCGGCGGCCTGGGCGGAAGCAGCGCCCGCGCCGAGCACGGAGGCACCCGCAAGGGCCGCCGCGGCGGCAAGAGTGCAGCGCTTCCGCATGGTTACTCCCCGGGAGCTGGATCGGCCTCCAGTATCACCGCGCCGGAAAGAAAGTGCACGCGAACCACGAAGAAAACATCTCAGTCATCGGAACGCGTGCCTTGCCACGGGGTCAACTGCCGGGTCAGCTGTCCTCACTGCTGCTCAGCCTGCGCCGGGTGGACAACAGCTCGAACTCTGGTCGACCCGCGACCAGGGACTCGACGGCGTCGAGCACCTCGACGACGTGGGCCGAGTCGGCCGCCACGACAGCGACTCCGATCCCGGCGCGGCGATGCAGGTCGAGATGGTCGACCTCGGCCACCGAGACCTCGAACCGGCGGCGCAGCTCGGCGACCACCGGCCGCACCGCCGAACGCTTGGCCTTGAGCGAGTGGACGTCGCCGAGGAGCAGGTCGATCTCGAGAGTGCCGGTCCACATCCCGGTGTCCCGGGTCAGTGCGTGGACGTGCCCTTGCGCCGAGAGGCGATCTTCGTAAACAGCTCCTTGGCCTTCGCCTGGTTCTCCGGCTTGCTAGCCTCGCGGCGGGCCACCTGCACCGCCTTGGTCACCACGCCGGCCTTCAGGATGCCACTGAGGACTCCCATGTCGTCTCCCTTGCTCAGATGCTGCGATGCCACGAAGACCCCAGCATGCCGCAGTTCAGTCGGCGTAGCCCGGTGCTGCGCTGTCAGGGCCGCCGGCCGCGGTCGCCACGGGCGTTCTGGCCCTCGTTGTCGAAGCTGACGTCGACCGTCTCGAAGCCCTTGGCCCGTTGTGCGTCCGCATAGCCGGTGTACGCCCGCTGGTCAGCCGAGGTCAGGTCGACGTTGTCGGTGAACGGCGTGAGCAGCGCACGCGGATACAGGTGCCCCGCGCGTACGACGTTGACCTCCGCGCAGAACACGACAGCCAGCGTCACGAGATAGAGCCAGGCGATCAGCCCCAGCACGATGGCGAATACACCGTTGGTGGTGTTGGCGTCGCGCACGACCCGTCCCACATAGACCGACCCGACGAGCTGGAGCAGCTGCCAGAGCACGGCCGCGATCACCGCGCCCGGCAACGCCTCGCGCACCGTGACCGGTCGGGACGTCGCAATCTGGAACACCATGACGAAGAGCAGAGCGGTCAGTGCGGTCGTCGCCAGGATGACCAATAGGCGCGCCCAGCCACCGGCGTCGGTCCACAGCTGCGAGGCGTAGTTGCCAGCCACCGAGAACCCGGTCGCGAACAGGATCGCGACGCCGGCGGTGGCCAGCAGCAGGAGGCTACGCAACCGCGCCGCCAGCGGGTTCGGCCGGCGGTTGCGCGGAACCGCCCACATCACATTCATCGCATTCTGCGTCGCCTGCGCGACTCCGAGCGCACCGTAGAGCGAACCGATCGAGCCGACCAGGATCGCCGCCGTGCTGCCCTCCAGACCGCCGGGCGAGCCGAGCTGGTCACCGATGACGGGGAACTGAGTCAGGGCCGAGTGCAGGATCTGGCCCTGCAGCGTCGGGTTGCCCTGGAGGACGAACCCGAGGATCGACGAGGCGAGCAGAAGGAGTGGGAAGATCGAGAGGAACGCGTAGTAGGTGATCAGCGCCGACAGGTAGTTGCCCTGGTCGTCGAAGAACTTGTAGACGACGGCGACGGGGAAGCCGGCCGAGGGATGGCGCCGCTGGAAGCCGTCGATCCAGGTCGTCAGCGACATCCCGCTCCCTCCGCGTTGTGCACCCAGGCGTGCGCTTCCCACGCTACGGCCTCCCCGGCCGCGCCCACCGTCGCGTCGTTACTCTTCCTAGGTGTCCGGATTGCCCGTCGCTGTCGAGCTGCTGATCTTCGTCGCCGCCGCGGCCGCGATCTGGGTCGCCGGCGTCTCACTGTCTGACCAGACCGACGTGCTGGCCACCCGGCTCCACCTGGGTTCGGCGCTCGGCGGCCTGGTTCTGCTTGCGGTGGCCACGAACCTGCCGGAGCTCGCGATCACCGCCAGCGCGGCGCTGTCCGGCAACGTGGATGTGGCGGTGGGCAACATTCTCGGCGGCATCGCGCTCCAGACGGTCGTACTGGTCGTGCTCGATATCTTCGGCGTGCGCGGCAGCCGTCCACTGACGTATCGGGCCGCCTCCCTCGTGCTCGTGCTCGAGGGGGCGCTCGTGGTCGCCGTGCTTGGCGTCGTGGTGGCCGGTACCCAGCTGCCGGCAAACCTGCTCGCGCTCCGCCTCGATCCCAGCTCGGTGCTGATCGTCGTGCTGTGGGCAGCGGGGCTGTTCATGCTGCAGCGGGCCAGCAAGAGCCTCCCGTGGCACGAGTCCGGTCAGGCGCCCGACAACCAGGAGCACCCACGGGGCCACAGCCGCCACACCAAGGAGAAACAGGCCACCGCGGCCGGGGTGGGAACCGCTCGCGCGGCGACCGTCTTCGGCGCCGCAGCGGCGGTGACCCTCGTGGCCGGCGTGCTGCTCGAACGCAGCGGCGAGGCGGTCGCCGGGCACATCGGGCTCTCCGGCGTGCTGTTCGGTGCCACGGTGCTGGCCGCCGCTACGTCGTTGCCGGAGGTCTCGACCGGTCTCACCTCGGTGCGCAACGGTGACTTCCAGCTCGCGGTCAGCGACATCTTCGGCGGCAACGCGTTCCTGCCCGTGCTGTTCCTGCTGGCGACCGTGCTCTCCGGCCGGTCGGTGCTGCCGGCCGCCCACGACACCGACATCTACCTGACCGCGCTCGGCATGGTGCTGACCCTCGTGTACCTCGCCGGGCTGGTCTTCCGGCCGCAGCGCCGGATCGCGCGGATGGGCATCGACTCACTCACCGTGCTCGTCTTGTACGTCGTCGGCGTCGCCGGCCTCATCGCCATCGCGACCGCCTGAGCGCCGGCGGCCGCCACCCGGCTCGAGAGCATCACCGGCGAGAACCCTGGTGCACACCCGCCGCCACGAACGGCACACTTGTCGGCGGCGGCGCCGTCTCGGCGACGCGTCCGCGCTTGCCGCGCGACCACCGGAGGGCCAGATGGACCGCTTCACCGAGCTCGTGCTGCGGCACCGGCGCATCGTCAGCCTCGTCTGGCTGGCCCTGTTCGTCATCGGTGGTGCCACCGCGAGCCGGTTGAGCCCTCGGCTGACCGTCGACTTCTCGCTGCCGGGGCAGCCCGGCTACCAAGCCGAGCAGCAGCTCATCGACACCTACGGCGTCAGCAGCTTCGACACCCTGGTGCCCATCGTCACCGTCCCGGCGGGGCAGACCGTCGAGGCGTCCCGGGACAAGATCGCCAAGGTCTTCGCGACGGTGCGCACCGAGGTGCCGCAGGTGCAGGTCGTCGACCTGGCGAGCACCGGCGACCAGCGCTTCATCTCCGACGACGGCCGCAGCAGCTTCGCGCTCGTGCAAGGCCCCCTGCCGACCGGCTTCGGTCCCGGCATCGAGACAGAGGTCCAACCTGCCTTCGAACGAGCAGCCAAGGCCGCCGGGTTGCAGACCGGGCTGACGTCCTACGACCTGCTGTCGGCCGGCGGGGACAGCTCCGGTCCCAGCGTCCTCGCCGAGACGCTGATCGGCGCGACCGGTGCGCTCGCTGTGTTGTTGTTCGTGTTCGCGTCGTTCCTCGCCTTCCTTCCACTGCTGATCGCGGCGGTGTCCATCCTCACGACGTTCCTGATCGTCCTCGGGCTGACCGTGTTCACCGACGTGAGCTTCGTCGTGCAGTTCTTGATCGCCTTGATCGGCCTCGGCGTCGCCATCGACTACTCGCTGCTCGTCGTCTCCCGATGGCGGGAGGAGCGGGCGCACGGCCACGACAACCACGCGGCGGTGGTCATCGCCGCCCGCACGGCCGGCCGGGCCGTGCTCGCCTCCGGCGTGACGGTCGCGATCAGCCTGATCGCGCTGCTGCTGGTGCCGGTGCCGTTCCTGCGCAGCATGGGTCTCGGCGGCATGCTGATCCCGCTGGTCAGCGTTTCGGTGGTGCTGACCCTGCTCCCCGTCCTGCTGTCGAGCATCGGTCCCCGCGTCGACTGGCCGCACATCCGCAACGAAGGCGTGGCGGCTCGCGGCTGGTCCGCGTGGGCGCGGCTCATCGTGCGGCGTCGTTTCATCGCCGCCGCAGTGGCCTTGGTCGCGCTGGGCGTTCTCGTCGCGCCGGTGTTCGGCCTCAAGATCGGCCAGTCCGACATCGACTCCCTGGCGAGCAGCGGCCCCGCGTTCACCGCCGCCCAGCAGCTTCGCGACGGCGGCATCGGCACCGGTGTGCTCACCCCCATCGAGGTTCTGGTGCCCAAGGACCAGGCCCAGAACGCCGCCGATGCGGCGGGCGGGGTCGACGGCGTGCTGACGGCCTTCGTGGCCGGGAACCGCGGGGCTGCCGCGCTCGTCGACGTGCTCCCGACCCGCGAGACGGTCGACAGCTCAGGCACCGCCGTCGTCGACGCCGTACGCACCGCGATCGAGGCGAAGACCTCGGGGCCGGTCGCGTTGACCGGTGCAGGTGCCAGCGTCGAGGACTACTTCGGTGCCGTCTACCAGAACTTCCCCTATGTCTTGATGCTGATCGCCGCCATCACCTTCCTGTTGCTCGTGCGTACGTTCCGGTCGATCCTGCTACCGCTCAAGGCGGTGCTGCTCAACCTCGTGTCGCTGGCAGCGGTGTTCGGTGCCGTCGTCTTCTTCTGGCAGCAGGGGCACGGCTCCGGGGCGATCTTCGGGGTCTCCCCGACGGGTGCCGTCACCTTCTGGCTGCCGGTGCTGATCTTCGCCTTTCTGTTCGGTCTGTCGATGGACTACGAGGTCTTCATCCTGGCCAGGATGCGCGAGGAGTACGACGCGACCGGGTCCACCGGGCAGGCGGTGGTGACCGGCCTGGGCCGCACCGGTCGCCTGGTGACCTCCGCCGCGCTGATCCTGTTCTTCGCGTTCGCGGCGTTGGCCTCGGCGCCCGGGACTGACATCAAGCTGCTCGGCACAGCGCTCGGCGTCGGCATCCTGATCGACGCGACGCTGGTGCGCGCACTTCTGGTGCCCGCTCTGGTGAGCCTGTTCGGCCGGTGGAACTGGTGGCTGCCGACCTGGGTGGCCCGGGCGCTGTTCGTCGAGCCGTCGCCGCTGGCCTCCCGCGTGGGCGTCGGGCCGGTGGGCGGTGACACCGAGACCGCACCCGCCTAGGCCGCCGGGCGGTGGCTGCGCTCGCTAAAGACCGAGCAGCTCCGCGGACCTCGCCCGCATCTCGACCTTGCGCACCTTGCCGGTCACCGTCATCGGGAACTCGTCGACGACCAGCACGTAGCGCGGGATCTTGAAGTGCGCCAACTTGCCGGACGCGTACGCGCGCAGCGCCTCGGCGTCGACGGGTCGGGCGCCTGACCGCAACCGGACCCAGGCGCAGAGCTCCTCGCCGTAGCGTTCGTCGGGGACGCCGACCACCTGCACATCGACGATGTCGGGATGGGTGTAGAAGAACTC
>JBBSGC010000016.1:0-22856 GCA_038254525.1 Propionibacteriales bacterium
CGCGTTGTCCGGCATGCGGTGAACCCGCTCGAGCGGACGCGACGTTCTGCGACTCCTGCGGGCACGTGCTGTCGTCTCGTTGCCCGGGGTGCGGTGCCGCCAACGACGGCGACGCGAGGTTCTGCTCCTCGTGCGGTGCTGTGCTTGGTGGCAGCGCCGGTTGAGCGCTGCACGTTAGCCTCCGGTGGTGCCAGTGGAAGCGCGCACCGACCGGCTGGCCCGGCTGCGTCAGGAGTACGCCGACGCGGGGCTGTCCGACCAGGAGACGGTCGACGACCCGATGGGACTGTTCGGCCGCTGGCTCGATGCCGCGCTGAGCAGCGGGCTGCACGAGGCCAACGCGATGACGCTGGCCACGGTCGACACCGACGGCCGGCCGGCGGCGCGGCTGGTGCTGCTCAAGGAGCTCACCGCCGAAGGCTTCTGCTTCTTCACCAACTACGAGTCTCGGAAGTCCGAAGAGCTGCGCGCCGAGCCGCGGTGCGCGCTGGTCTTCCCCTGGCACCCGTTGCAACGGCAGGTCCGGGTGGAGGGGGTCGCGAAGCAGCTGTCCGAAGCGGCGTCCGCCGCGTACTTCACCCGGCGCCCGCGGGGTTCGCAGCTAGGTGCCTGGGCCTCCCCGCAGTCCCGGGTCGTGGCCGACCGGCAGGCGTTGGACGCCGCGTACCACCGGGTGGAGGAGCGCTTCGCCGGGGTCGAGGAGGTGCCCAGGCCACCGCACTGGGGCGGCTGGCGGGTCGAGCCGCTGCTCATCGAGTTCTGGCAAGGCCGACCCGGTCGGATGCACGACCGGCTGAGGTTCGCGCGGAGCTGCCTGGACACGGCCGCGGCCACCGACCGGTCCTGGCACCGCGACCGGCTCGCCCCTTGACGCTGCCAGCAGAGCAGGCTGCAGGGGTTGGTGGGGAGCTGCCAGCTGGAGACATGGGACGGCCCGCAGGGTTGCGATGTGGGATCGCATCCGAGGGACGAGCTCGGACCCCTGCGGGCCCGGTGGCTGCTGTGGAGTCGCTGCCCGCTGGCGCGGGCTGGGCCTCCCGGCAGCGGCGGCTAGCGAGCAGCCACCTCACAAGTCCTGGAAACACTCATGTAGGCGGACCACCTCCTTCCCGTGTACGCCAAACGCTACGCGCGGCTCGCAGGGGGCACAAGCAGGATTGCGCGCGTCTTGAGAGGATCGCTGCTCGTGGCGGGTGCGCGGTGGTGGTCGGCGGTGGTCACCGACATCCGGCCCCTGCGGCACTCCGCCGACTTCCGCCGGCTCTGGTCGGGCCTGACCGTCGCGCAGTTCGGGCAGCAGATGACCGCGGTCACGATCGCCTACCAGGTCTACACACTGACGCACTCGTCGTTCGCCGTCGGGCTGGTCGGTCTTTACGCGTTGGTTCCGTTGGTCGCCTTCGGGCTCTACGGCGGCGCAATCATCGATGCGATGGACCGGCGGCAGGTCGCCCTCGTCGCCTCTTGCGGGCTGTGGGCGATGTCGCTGCTGCTGGTCGGGCAAGCCTTCGCCGGTCTCCACTCGGTCACGATGCTCTACGCCGTGGTCGCCGTCCAGGCCGCCTGCTTCGCCGTCAACAACCCGGCCCGGTCGGCCATCCTGCCGCGGCTGCTGCCGCTGGAGATGATGCCGGCGGCCAACGCGCTGACCATGGCGTCGTTCAACCTCGGGTTCACCGTCGGGCCGCTGGTCGGCGGGCTGCTGATCGCCTGGCGCGGTGTCGGCCCGGCGTACGCGGTGGACGCGGTCGCGTTCACCGCGGCGTTGTACGCGCTCGTGCGGCTTCCGCCGATGCCGCCGTTGCACGGCAACGGCCGACGGCCGGGACTGCGTTCGGTGCTCGACGGCCTGCGCTTCCTGCGTGCGGCGCCGAACCTGCGGATGACCTTCGTCCTCGACATGTGCGCGATGGTGCTGGCGCAGCCGCGGGCGTTGTTCCCGGCGCTGGCCATCACGGTGTTCGCCGGAGGGGCCGGCACGCTGGGCCTGCTGCAGGCGGCGCCGGCGGTCGGCTCGCTCGCGGCGTTCGCCGTGTCGGGCTGGATCAGCCGGGTGCACCGGCACGGCCTGGCGATCGCCGTGTCGGTCGGGTGCTACGGCGTCGCTGTGGCAGTGGCTGGCTTCGCCGCCGTGGGGGTGGCCGGAGTCGTCTGGCTGGTCGTCGTCTGCCTCGCGCTATCCGGCTCGTCGGACATGGTGAGCGCGGCGTACCGGTCCACGATGCTCCAGGTTGCGGCGCCGGACGAGATGCGGGGCCGCCTGCAGGGGGTGTTCACGGTGGTGGTGGCCGGTGGTCCTCGGCTCGGTGACTTCCTGGCCGGGTCGCTCGGTGACCTGGTCGGGGACGCCCGCGCGATGGCGGTCGGCGGCTGCGCGTGCGTCATCGGCGTGCTGCTCTCCTGTGCGGCGCAGCGCCGGTTCCTCGGATACGACGCACGCGCCCCGAAGCCCTGACCGCGGGGACCGGCAGCTGCCCAGATCAGGTACGCGGCGCGAAGCGGGCCGGGTCCACGCGTACCCAGGTGTGTGCCGCGCGTCCGACGACGCGGCCGTCGGGGTCGTAGAGGGTGGTGGCGGTGTGGGTCTTGCGCTCTTCGACCGCCCGCCGCTGACCGACGACGACGTAGGTGACACCCGCCTCGACGGCGGCCTCCACGTGAGCGGTCATCCGGCCCAGCACCATCGGCCGGCCGCCCAGCTCGTCGGTCCAGCCACCCGGACAGTCCAGGGCCGCCCAGACGAACGGAGCGCCGAGGTCGGCCTGTGCGGTCCACGTGCAAGCCGTACGCCCGGGAGCCAGCGGCCCTGGCGCCAGGCGCAGGCCGTCGCCGACGCCACGAGCGGTGCCGCACACGAAGCACTCCGGGAACGGGTGCTGTTGCAGACCGGCGTAGCCGGCCGCCGTCGCCCGGGCGGTGTCGACGTCGACCGGTTCGACGGGGTTGCCGAGCGCCTCCGGGCTCGCTACGACCGCCTCGGCGACCAGCAGGTCCCCGCTGAACAGGCGCGCACCCGGTCGACCGGCGTCGTCATCGAGCTGCACGTCGAGTGGTGCATCCAGTGGTGGCGGCATGCGCAACGTGACGGTCACCGGTCCAGCGTGACCGGTGGTGTCCGACAGCCGGGTTGCCACCAGCCCCGCCGTCCATCCGCCGTTACCGGAGCTCGCCGGGCCCCGGAAGCGGTGCTCGATCGTAACGGGCTCCAGATGCGTCCCGGTCATGCCGGCACCAGCGTCTCGGCGACCACCGACAGATCCTGGACGAACTCCGCGTACGCCGCTTCGGTGTCGCTGGCGCGCAGGACCGCCGACGGGTGCACGGTGGCTAGCATCCAGCCCGCACGCACCAGCGCCGGCTCGACGTGTCGAGGCGTACGCGGGTAGAGGATGCCGCGCTGCCGGGTCACGCGGAAGGCCGGCCCGAAGATGCTCCGCGCCGCGGTCGCACCGAGGCAGACCAGGATCTCCGGGTCGACGACCGCCAGCTCGGCCACCAGCCAGGGGCGGCAGGCGGTCAGGTGCACTAGCTCGGGGGTCTGGTGCAGCCGCCGCTGCGGAGTCTGGGTGAAACGAAAATGCTTGACCGCGTTCGTCACATAGCAGTCCGCCCGGTCGATGCCCGCCTCGCTCAGCGCCCGGTCGAGCAGCCGGCCCGCCGGACCGACGAACGGCGCACCCTGCCGGTCCTCGGCGTCCCCGGGCTGCTCGCCCACGAAGGCGACCCGCGCCAGCGTAGAGCCGCTGGAGAACACCGTCTGGGTGGCCGACCGGTGCAGCTCACAGCCCTGGCAGCCGGTGGCCGCGTTCCGCAGACTGGCGATTCCGGCGCCGGCCGGCACCCACGCATCGGCGCCGGGTCGTTCCTCGGTCACCTCACCACCCTAGGGTTCTCGCACGCTCGGGTGCGCGGCGGAGCCGACCCGGAGCGACTCGTAACGCTCCAGGGCCACCTTGCGTTCGACCGCGTGGTCGACGATCGGCTTCGGATACCCCGGCGGGGGCCCCCCGGCCAGCGACCACGGCTCGTGCACGTCGGATCCCAGTATCCCGGCGAGCTCGGGCACGTAGCGCCGCACATAGTCGCCACCAGGGTCGAACCGGCGCCCTTGGGCGACCGGGTTGAAGACCCGGAAGTAGGGAGCTGGGTCGGTGCCCGACCCGGCCACCCACTGCCAGCCGTGGGCGTTGGAGGCCAGGTCGCCGTCGCGCAGCCAGTGCATGAAGTGCCGCGCGCCGAGCTGCCACTCGATGTGCAGGTCTTTGACGAGGAAGCTGGCGACAATCATCCGCACCCGGTTGTGCATCCAGCCCTCGCTGCGCAGCTGCCGCATGCCGGCGTCGACGATGGGATAGCCGGTGCGACCCTCCGTCCAGGCCAGCAGCGCGGTGCCCAGTTCGGAGTAGCCGAGCCGGGCGTACTCCGGCCGCAGGTAGTCCCGTGCACTTTCCGGATGGCGCCACAGCACGTCGGCGTAGAACTCGCGCCAGGCGAGCTCGCTGCGGTAGATGAGCGCGCCGTTGGCCCGGCCGGGTTCGGGGAGGTCGGGGAAGTCGGCGAGGTCGGCGAGCAGCGTGCGCGGGTGGATCTCGCCCCATTTCAGGTGCACCGAAAGGTGCGACGTGGCGTCCAGATCGGGTCGGTCCCGGTCCTCGGCATAGCGGTCGATGCCAGATGCCAGGTAGGCCCGCCAACGGGCGCAAGCAGCCGACTCGCCCGCGCGAGGCAGGCGCAGCCCCGCCGGGAGGTCGGCTCCTGGGAGCTGCGTCTCCGGCCGGCCGCGCTGAGCGGTGGACAGCCAGGCGACGCCGCGAGGCGGCGGCACCGGGGTGCGCCACCCATGCCCGGCCCATGCTCGGGCGAACGGTGTGTAGACCTGATACGGCCGCCCGTCAGCCTTCACGACGCGGCCGGGCGCCACCGCGTACGGCGACCCCAGCCGCTCGAGGCGGATGCCGTGCTCGGCCAGCGCCGCCTCGACGGCGGTGTCTCGTCGGCTGCCGTAGGGACCGAAGTCGGCCGCAACGTGCACGGTTTCGGCCCCGACCCCGCGAGCGGCTGCGGCGACCTCGCGCACCGGGTTGCCCCGGCGCAGGGTCAGGCCCGCGACGCGGGGCCCGAGGTCAGCGAGGCTGGCGCTCAGGTACGCACGGCGTGACGGGCCAGCCGGTCCCCAAAGAGCCGGGTCGAGCACGAACAGCGGCAGCACCCCGTCGCTGCCTGCGTCGACGGCGGCGCGAAGCGCAGGGTTGTCGGCCAGCCGCAGGTCACGGCGAAACCACATCACCGCAGTCGGCACCCCGTCATCCTCGTCGAGCCGCCGGCCGGGCGCAGGTCGGGCCGCTGCGCAGCCATGGCTCCTCCTGCCCGGCATCGGCGACAATGAGCCGGTGAGCGACCTGATCGACACCACCGAGATGTACCTCCGGACGATCTACGAGCTGGAGGAGGAGGGCATCACCCCGCTGCGCGCCCGGATCGCGGAGCGGTTGCATCAGAGCGGCCCGACGGTGAGCCAGACGGTCGCCCGGATGCAACGTGACGGGCTGGTCAGTGTGCTGGGCGACCGGCACCTGGAGCTTTCACCGCAGGGTCGGCGGCTGGCGATGCGGGTGATGCGCAAGCACCGGCTGGCCGAGTGCCTGCTCACCGACGTCATCGGCCTCGACCTCGATCTGGTGCACGTGGAAGCCTGCCGGTGGGAACACGTGATGTCCGAGACCGTCGAACGCCGCCTGCTCGAGGTGCTCGGCCATCCCACCTCGTCGCCCTACGGCAACCCGATCCCGGGCTTGGACGAGCTGGGAGACGGTGCCGCCGGTGAGGGCGAGCAGTTCCTGGCGGGACTGCTGCCGTTGACCGAGGCGGTGGCAGCAGCCGGCGACCCGGTGCCGGTGGTCGTTCGCCGGATCAGCGAGCCGCTGCAGAGCGACCTCGCCGTGCTGGGTGTCCTCCGCCAGGTCGGTGCGCTGCCCGGGCAGGAGGTCCTCGTCTCCCGAGGCGTCGGCGGCTTCACGATCACCCGCGACGGGCGAAGTGCCGAGCTGGCTGCCGAGGCCGCGGTGCATCTGTTCGTCAAGGTGCTCTGACCGGGCGCCCGGTCACCCACGACCCTGCACCGTCCTCAGCCGTCGAGGTCCGCCTCGACCAGGCGCACGATCTCGGCTAGCACCGCGTCGTCGTCGCTCGTGACGTTGACCTGGTCGCCCTGCTTGGCACCGAGCGTCATCAGCAGCAGCGCCGAGCCGGCGTCGACGGGATCGCCGCCCGCGACGCCGATCGTGACCGGCACACCGGCGGTGGTGACCGCCGAGGCGATCGCCGCGGCCGGTCGGGCGTGCAGGCCCACGCGGGACCCGACCCGGGCTGTCTGGCTGGCCATCGCCGCCTCCTCCGTGCTGGGCTGCTCAACCGCCGGTCCGTGAGTTTCCGACCGCCGGTCCGTGAGTTTCCGACCGCCGGTCCGTGAGTTTCTGACCGCCGGTCCGTGAGTTTCTGACCGCCGCACCCGTTCCAGCCGTCCGACCGGCGGCCCGGGCACGTCGTTGGCGCTCCGGCATCAGGCTACGGTGCGACGATGCAGCCGTCCGCCCGGTACACCGGTACCCCGGTCGTGCCGGGAGCCGGGTACGGCCCGGTCGTCCGCCCGGCGCCGGTGGTGGCCGACGACCCGGTAGGGCCGGGCGCCGTCGAGCCAGACGAGGCGCTGATCCGCTTCGCCGTCGCGAGCGAGTCGGTGGCGCAGCGGCTCGAGCAGCTGTCCTCCGTCTCCGGCGGCGCCACTGCGGAGGTGCTGGCGGCCACCGCTGCCCTCGCCCGCGACCGCGGCCTGGCGGCGTTCGTGCGCCGACACGTGGAGTGCGGCGCCGACGTCGTGGCCGCGACGCGGGCGGCCGTCGCGGAGCTCAGTGAGATGTTCCGCGCAGCCGGAGGCGTGATGGCCGAGCGGGTCGCCGACCTCACCGACGTGCGTGACCGGATAGTGGCCGGCCTCACCGGCCGGCCCGGACCCGGCGTACCCGTGCCCGACGAGCCGTCCGTGCTGCTGGCGCACGACCTCGCTCCTGTTGACACCGCGGCGCTCGACCCGGCGCTCATCGTGGCCATCGCCACCGAGGTGGGCGGTCCAACCAGCCACACCGCGATCATCGCGCGCCAGCTGGGGATCCCGTGCGTGGTCGCCGTCACGGGGCTCGCCGACGTGGCCACAGGCCGGCTGGTCCTGGTCGACGGCGACACGGGCGAGGTGATCGTCGAGCCGGACGCCGATGCGGCGCGCTCGCGCGTACGGGACGACCGAGCCAGCCGTGAGCAGGTGGCCGCCTGGCGTGGTCCCGGTCGCACCCGCGACGGTCATCCGGTCGAGGTCTTGGCCAACGTGCAGGACCTCGAGAGCTCGCGGCTGGCCGCCCTGGCGCCGGTGGAGGGTGTTGGTCTCTTCCGGACCGAGCTGTGCTTCCTCGACAGCGCCAGCGAGCCGTCCGTCGAGGCCCAAGCCGCGGTGTACGCGAAGGTGCTGTCGGTCATGGGTTCGCGGAAGGTCGTCGTGCGCACTCTCGATGCGGGCTCCGACAAGCCGTTGTGCTTCGTCCGGCACCGCGAGGAGGCGAACCCGGCCCTCGGTGTCCGCGGGCTGCGGATCGCCCGCGACGACCCAGGCATCTTGAGCAGGCAGCTCGACGCGATAGCTCTCGCTGCGAGCGGGGCGCCCGGTCCGGTGTGGGTCATGGCGCCGATGGTCTCCACCGTTGCGGAGGCGGCCGGGTTTGGCGCCGCCGTCCGACAACGCGGCCTGGTCGCCGGCGCCATGGTGGAGGTGCCCTCTGCGGCGCTGCGAGCCGCTGGGTTGCTCGAGCACCTCGACTTCGTCTCGATCGGCACGAACGACCTCTCGCAGTACGCGCTGGCCGCAGACCGGATGGCGCCGACCCTCTCGGATCTGACGGACCCCTGGCAGCCCGCGCTCCTGCAGCTCGTGAGCATGACCGCAGAGGCCGGCCTGCAAGCCGGCAAGCCGGTGGGGGTGTGTGGTGAGGCAGCGGCGGACCCTGTCCTGAGCTGCGTCCTGGTCGGGCTGGGCGTCACCTCGTTGTCGGTGGCCACCTCGGCGGCGGCCGCCGTTGGTGCCCGACTGGCAGCGGTGACCCATCAGCAGTGCGCGGCGGCTGCCGAGGCGGCGGTCGCGTGCGACAGTGCAGAGGCGGCCCGGGCCGCTGCGCTGCGAGCCCTCGGCGGATGAGTCCGGAGGCCCACCCGGTCACGGAACGCACGGCCGGCGGTCACGGAACTCACGGGCCGGCGGTCGGCAACTCACGGGCCGGCGGTCGGCAACTCACGGATCGGCGGTCGGGAACTCACGGATCGGCGGGAGGGGATGGTTAGGGGCGGGTCATGGCGCCGATCGACTCGGGCGTGAAGCCGGGGAAGACCTGCGGGATGCTGATGTCCGGAAGCCGCGAGGCGAGCACGTCGGCGAACACGCTTCGGTAGTCGCGCCCGACTGCCAGGTCTCCGTCGATGAGCTTCCCGCTGCCCAGGCCCGGCCACCAACCAGCGTGGTAGCCGCCCTTGACGCCGCCGCCCAGCAAGAGCATGCAGTTGCCGTAGCCGTGGTCGAGACCAAGGTCGCCGTTCTCCTCGACGCGGCGGCCGAACTCGCTGATCGTCACCACCGTCACCCGGTTCCCCAACGTGCCGAGGTCGGTGAAGAACGCACTCAGCGCCTGCGCGAGCTCGCCCACCATGGCCTGCATGGCTCCCCCCTGCACGGTGCCGAGGTTGACGTGCATGTCCCAGCTGCCGTAGTCGATGGTGACCACCCGGGTGCCGATCTGGGCCCGGATGATCGTCGCGGTGTTGAGCAGCGCGTCACCTAGGTTCCCGGTCGGGTAGTTGGCGCCGTTCTGCGGCTTCGGCGCCGTCTGCGCGAGGAAGCCGAGGTGGTCGGTCACGTCCAGCGCGGACCGCACGCCCTGGCCGAGCGAACCACGCGCGGTTCCCCAGACCTGGTCCAGCGAACGCCGGTGCGGCACTGCCTCGCTCGCGGTGCCCGGCAGCATGATGTCGGAGAGGCTGTTCAGCCCCAGCACCGGTGCCGGCCCGTACAACGAGGTCGGGACCACCGCCCCGCCCATCTGGACGCCTTCGGCCGGGTCCGATCCGCCGGACAGCCCGACCAGCCGGTTGATCCAGCCACAGCGCTCGGCTGAGCCGGGGTCGGCGTCCTCCACGACCTCCATCGCCGTGAAGTGGCTGCGGTTGGGCGCGGGCAGCCCCACCGCGTGTACGGCGGCAAACTGGCCGGCGTCCCACATCTTCTGCAGCGGCGCGAACTGAGGATGCAGCCCGAACATCGTGTCCCGCGCGATCAGCGACTCCTTGGGGACCGAGATCCGCGGACGGGCCCACTCGTAGCCCGAGTCACCGTGCGGCACCACCATCGACAGGCCGTCGGCGCCGCCACGCAGGCTGAGGACGACGACGATGTTGGGGCTGGCGGCAGTCGCGCCGAAAGCGACCTGCTGGAAGGCGTCACCGATCAGGTTGGTGACCATCGCGCCGCCGACGCCGGCGCCCATGCCGGCGAGGAACTTGCGCCGGCTGGCGCGGAAGTCGGAGCACGAGCAGGCCTCGGCCACGGGGATGGAAGCAGTCATTGCGAGGGAACCTCAGCTCAACGGGTCATGTGGGCAGGGGTGTCCAGCAGGCTGGACAGGATGCGGGCCATTCGCCAGTCCGGCAGGTCCGCTGCCGAACCGATCCGGGTGTTGGCCGCGATGCCCAGGCGAGTCGAGACCGCAGCAGTGAGCGTGTTGTTTGCCGGGCGCGCCAACAGCTGCCGGCTGACGTGGTCGACGACATCGCCGAAGGAAGCCGGCAGCTTCGGCAGCCAGGAGGCCGGCGTACGGAACACGACCTGTTGGTCCGGATAGTGGCTGCCTCCTTGCAGGAAATGGGTCTGGAAGGAGTTGAGCACTCGGCTCACTCCGGTCCAGCACTCAGCGACGTCGGGGAAGCCGTCGGGGCGTGGCCAGTCGAAGGGCCGCTGGCCCATGGCCTGCGTCTGGTACAGGATCGCGTTGGCGAAGCTGTAGTCGCTCGTGGGCCGGCTGGCCTGCACCCCCAGCGCGCGGTAGGTCGCGACCGCGTCCTCACTCGGCGTGCGCACCTTGGCGCCCACCGAGGCCGCGAACTCCGGATGCTGCACCAACGCCCGCAGCGTCGAAGCGATGTCGGTCCCGGAGGCGGAGTACGCGTCGGCCACCGCGGTGACCAGGGCGGCGGAGGGATCGTCAGACACGAAGTGCACGCACAGCCGGCGGGCGATCCGCCGCGCCGTCAGTGGATGGTGGGCCAGGTAGTTGAGGTAGCGGCGCGTGGTCACCCGGCCATCGGGATAGCTGTTGGCGTCGGTGAAGCCCATCACCGACAGCCGGCCGGTGTAGTGGTCGGTGTTGCTGTACCAAGCGTTCCAGGTCCTGCGGATGTCGACGCGATAGCCCGTGAGCAGCAGCGCTGACTGCTTCACCTCGTCCTCGGTGTAGCCGGCGTCGACGCCGACCGTGTGCAGCTCGAGGAGCTCGCGACCGAGGTTCTCGTTCGGTTGGGTCTTGGTCGACTCGGCGTTGTCGAGGTAGCAGCCCATCGCCGGGTGGGTGATGGCTGCGGCCAGCAGGTCGTCGAAGCGGCCCAGGGCGTGCCGGCGGATCATTGCGTCATAGCGGATCCGCCAGGGCCACGGCTTGTCGGCCGGCGCGGAGACATGCAGGAGGTTGGACCAGAAGTCCGTCATGACCTCGTGCACCTGGTTGTTGCTGTAGATGCGGCGCAGCAGCGTCCAGCGGGCCAGGTCGGCCATGACCATCCAGCCCAGGTACGTCCCGCTCTGGTGCCGCTGCCAGAGCACCTGCGGGCTGTATGCCATGTTCGGGAACCAGTCGAGGAGGCTGTCGGCGAAGCCGTCACGGCGCGAGGTGGTGAGCTGTCGGTTCAACCACGGCATGGAGCCACCGGTCGCGCGCATGTCGGTGACCATCGCGGGTGTCACGCCGTAGCTGAAGCGACTCAGCAGGTGTCGGTCGGCGGGATGCGCGGTCGGCACAGCGGCTCGCGACGCGGCGTCGGCGACGGCGTCCATGGCGGAGACGGCAAGGGTGGGCATGAGGTCCTCGGACGAAGGGGAGGGAGCAGTTGTAACCGTGCGCTCACATAGCGTAATGGGCAAGCCTGGGCTGGAAAGCGGGCCGCTAAATCATCCTTTCGGCTGAGCCTGTCGCCTTGCGGGTCCCCTGATCCGCTGTTCACCGGCAGCTGCGGCAGCGGCCTCGGTGGTCGCCTCGATCCGCCAAGACGTCGAGTTCTTCGCCCCGGTCGGCGCAGTGACCACGGCCGGCACGCAGTGTCAGCGCGTCCCGGGATTTGGCATGCTGGCGCAGTCATCCCGCCGATCGGAGAGGACTGGGATGCCTGCACTGCGCAAGGTCTGGGTCACTGTCGCCGGCTGGTTGCTGGTGTTGGCCGGTATCGCGGCGTTGGCGCTACCCGGTCCTGGACTGCTGCTCCTGCTGGCCGGACTGGTGATCCTGAGCCTGGAGTACGACTGGGCCGGACGGCGGGTGGAACCGGTCAAGGAGAGGGCCTTCGAGGCCGCCGCTGCGGGAGTGCGCACCTGGCCAAGGGTCGTGCTCAGTGCGCTGGGTGCCCTGGCGGTGGTGGCGGTCGGCGTCGTGTGGTGGCTGGACCCGGTGATCCCCACTGTGTGGATCATCGGTCCGCGACTGCCGCTAGGCGGTTGGTCGACCGGTCTCGGCGTCGTCGTGTCGGGGCTCGCGGCGCTGGCCCTCCTTGCGTACAGCATGCGCAGGTTCCGCGGTGAGCCGACCGAACGACCCGGCGTCAGCTCCGCGTGACGTGCTCCTGTAGGCGTTCGAGCGTCTTGGCCATGCCCTCGGCGTTGCGCTTGGGGAAGCCGGTGAGCGCAAGCACCGGGTAGGCCCGTGGCACCGGTGTCGGATCCCACTCCTCCCGCACCAGCGTGCCGCCTTCGGCCTCGCTCAGCAGGTAGCGCCAGCGATGGCCGCCGAAGTGTCGCCAGGCGATCCGGCGAGGTTCATCGAACTCCACGACGGTGTTGCGGATCTGGTACCTCCTGCCGAGCTTCATGTCCATGCCGAACGTTGCGCCCTTCGACAGTCTCTCGGGGTTGCCCTCTTGCGCCTGCCGCACCGAGCCGGACCCGTCGAATACGGGGTGCTGGGCGGGGTCGGCGAGCACGTCGAAGATCCGCTGTGCGTCGGCGGGGATCAGGCGCTCCACGGCGACGACCCGCGGCTGCAGGAGGTTGGATCTCATGAGCTCATCCTGCCCGCAGCGCTGGGCGGCGGCGTTGCGCGGGGCGGCGACCGATCTCGAGGCGTACGGGTCGTGCTGGCTACCGGGATGCATCGGCATCGGTCGCCCGGCGTACGGTTGGGACGGGCCGAGGTCGGCCGTCATGCACCGAGAGGTGCCGCCGCCCGCCCACGGGCCGAGCAAGAGGAGCCAAGATGACCGACAACACGGCCACGACGAGGTGGACCGGGGACCTCAAGTCCGGCAGCGGTGCCTTGTCGCTGGACACGTCCGGCGCAGCGGAGTTCATCGTCTCGTTTCCCGCCCGAACCGGCGAGACGCACGACCAGACCAACCCCGAAGAGCTGATCGCCGCCGCTCACAGCACCTGTCTGGCGATGAACTTCACCGGTGTCCTTGGGCGCAACGAGCTCGACGCCACCTCGGTCGACGTGACCTCGACCGTCACGCTCGGCAAGTCCGGTGACGGGTTGGCGATCACCGGCATCGCGCTCCTTCTCGAGGCCGACGTCCCTGGCCTCGAGGAGGCGAAGTTCCAGGAGCTCGCCGAGGAGGCAGAGCGCACCTGCCCGGTCAGCAAGGCGCTGGCCGGCACCGACATCACACTGACCGCGAAGCTTTCCGGCTGAGCCGGGGGACGTCCCAGCCGTCTGACGTTGGTGTGGGCGGCCGTCACGAAAGGTCAGGGCGCACCAGTTGTACTGTCTCGCCACGCTCGACCGGGCGTACCAGCCCCGACAGCCCGGCGCGCCCGCTCTCGCTCAGGAAGTCCGACAGCGGGGACCGGAAGATCTTGTAGTCGTCATAGTGGACCGGGATCGCCGACCACGGGCGCACCCGGCGCAGGAAGTCGACACCCTGCAGCGCGTCCATCGTCACGGTGTGGGCCAGCACCCGGGTGCCGCCGAGGTGTACGACGGCCACGTCGATGTCGGGGAAGGCGGCCTGCACCGCGTCGAGGTGGTCACCGGTGAGCGTGTCACCGCTCAGGTAGACCCGCAGGCGGGGGGCGCCGTCGACGCAGTGCTCGAGCAGGCTGCCCATGACCGGTGGCAGCAGCGCGCCCAGCACGCCTCTCGCATGCACCGCCGGCAACGAGACCACCCGCAGCCGTTCGTTGCTCTTGTGCAGAACGTGGTCGGTCCACGTGTCCAGACCGACGGTGGAGAAGCCGTAGCGGCGCAGCCGGCGGGCGGCGGGCGGTGTGGTGACGACTGGTGCGCTGCGCTCCAGACCGGCGCGGGCGACCCGGTCCCAATGGTCGCCGTGCAGGTGCGAGAGCACGATTCCGTCCAGAGGCGGTACCTCGTCGACGCCGATCGCCGGTTCGGTGACTCGCCGGCTCCACAGACCCTTGCCGAGATAGGCCCGCTGGCCCCGGTGCAGGAAGTTGGGGTCGGTCAGCAGCGTGAAGCCCCCGATCCGCAGCAGCGTGGTAGCGGTGCCGATGAACGTGAGCGAGTCGCCGTCACGCATCTGAGCGGCGTTCGCCGGCTCAGCGTCGCCCGCCGCCAGCGGGCCGCCGGCAGCCGGGTCGGGGATGGTCATGGAGCCGGGTACCCATGCCGATTCGGAGGAAACGCGCGGGTGGGCTCAGCGGCGCGGCAACCGGTGCAGCTGCACATCGTCGAGGCGGCCGTCGACCGCGGTGGCCGTCAGATAGGTGCAGTACGGCTGGCGTCGCCGGTCCGTCGGCGACCCCGGGTTGAGCAGCCGGATACCGGTCGATGTCACGGTGTCCCACGGGATGTGGCTGTGGCCGAACACCAGCACGTCGACCTGGGGGAACCGTTCGGCTGCCCGGCGCTCGCGGCCCGCGGCGGCCCCGGTCTCGTGGACGACGGCGAGTCGCAGGCCCGCTAGCTCTGTGCGGGCAACCTCGGGCAGCCGCTCGCGCAGTGCGGGGCCGTCGTTGTTGCCGTGCACGGCGACCAGTAGGCGCGACCGAGTTTCGAGCGTGTCCAGCAACGCCGCGTCGACCCAGTCACCTGCGTGCACCACCACGTCGGCGGAGTCGATGGCACTCCACAGCGCAGCCGGCAGGTCCCGCGCCCGCTTTGGCACGTGGGTGTCGGCCGTCAGGACCAGCCGCAGGTGGGTCACGTCGCCCATTCTGGCCGGCCCCCCAAACGCCGATCCGTGAGTTTTCGGCCGCCCATCCGTGACTTTCCGGCTGCCGATCCGTGAGTTGTCGACCGCCGATCCGTGAGTTGTCGACCGCCGACTCGACGACTCAGGTCGTGCCTCGTCACGCGCCGGTTTGTCGGTCACTGGGCCGGGTACGGGAGGTGTCCGTCGATTTAGGAGCGCCATGCCAGAACAGGAACCCAACCAGCCTGCCCACCGCCCCACGGTTGCTGACGTCGACCCGTCGGTGCTGGCCGTCGACTCGCTTCCCGACGAGACGCGAATGCACGGCAACGCCGACGAGACCGAAGCCATTCAGAGCAACAGCGGGGACCTCATGCCGGTCGCGGGCGAACACGGAGACCACGTCGATGGCCGGCTCGACGACGGGCCCGTGCAAGAGGTCGAGGACACCGGTGAAACCGGCGAGGATGGACAGGAAGGGTGACGCGCCCGGGCTGCGCAGTCTCGACGCAGCCAGACGCCGATGGCGCAAGCGTGAGCGCCGCCATAGCCAAGAACTCGCGGATCGGCAGCCGCTAAGCCGCGGATCGGCGGTCAACAACTCGCGGATCGGTGGGTGGGAACTCACGGATGGGCCGGCGCCGTCGGTCGGTTCCGGCGCCGGCGGTCGGTTCCTGTGCGGTCGGCGCGGTCGGCGCGGTCGGTGTCGGGCACCGGTGACCTCAGCTGTTGGGGTGGTTGCGGCCGCGACGCTGCGGGTCGTCCTCCGTGCCGCGACCGGACCGGCGGTTGCCGCCCCGCCGTCCGTCGGCCTGGCCCGCGTTGCGGCCGCCGCGCTGTGGGTCCGCGGCTTGCTGATCGTCCACGGCCGGGGTGTCCGTCGACTTGGCAGAGCCGCGGTTGCCCAGGCTGACGTTTCCGGCCCGGTTCCCGACGCCCCGGTTCCCGACGCCCCGGTTGCCGGTCGTCCCGGTGCCCATCGTGCCCGGACGACCGCGTCGGCCCTGGCCCGTAGCTGTGCTGCTGTCAGAGCGGTTGCGCAGCACGGCCACGATGATCGCGATCACCACGATGACGGCGATGCCGATGATGATCCACAGCCAGATCTTGTCCATGACTACTCCTTCACGTTGCCTGCGGCGCCGGCCGGCGCTGTGCTCAGTCTCTCGCCTTACGCGTCTCACGCTCGTTGGCGCGCTGCAGCGCCTCGACCAGCTCGTCCTTGCTCATGCGCGACCGTCCGGGCACGTCTAGTCGCTTCGCCAGGTCGTACAGGTGCTTCTTCGAGGCGTTGGCGTCCACGCCGCCGGCGGTCTCCCGCGGGCGTCCCGGGTCGGACACCGTTCGCTCGGCCTGCGGGTCGGAGGGTCCGGATTCGACCTTGGGCTCCCAGTGGTCGCCAACCTTCTCGAACTGGTGCTTCAGCGCGGCGAACGCGGTGCGGTGCGCTCGCTCGCCCTCGCCGTAGGTCTTGACCGCCGAGTCGTGGGTGGCGCTCCAGATCTCCTGCGCCCGTCTAGGCGAACGCTGCAGGGTGGACGGCAGCTCCTCGGGTGCCGGCATCGGCTCACCTCCCGCTTCGGCTTGAACCCAGCGCCCGGGTGCCCGCTCGCGCCAAACACATGCCCCCGGCCCATGATGGACCACATCATCGAGGGAGGGGAGCCCATGAGCAACGACGGGACCGACGAGGCACTGCTCGGGCTGATCGCCGATCACCAACGGGGGGTGCTGGCAACGATCCGCCGCGACGGCAGGCCACAGCTCTCCAACGTCAACTACGCGTACGACCGGGACGCCCGGATGATCGGGGTCTCGATCACCGACGACCGGGCCAAGACCCGCAACCTGCGGCGGGACCCGAGGGCCAGCTTCCACGTCACCACCGCCGACGGCTGGGCCTACGCCGTCGCTGACGGCACCGCGGAGCTCACCCCGGTCGCCCAGCAGCCCGACGACGCGCCGGTCGAGGAGCTCGTCGAGCTGTTCCGGGCCGTGCAGGGGGAGCACGACGACTGGGACGACTACCGAGCCGCCATGGTGCGCGACAAACGGCTGGTGCTGCGTCTTGCGGTGGATCGCGTCTACGGGATGCCTCGACGCTCTTGAGCGCAGCCATGGGGTCGAGCCGAGCGGGCATCGTCGCGGCAGTCCTCAGCGGTGCGCCGTCGACTCTCTACGCTTTGGCCTCCGGGCGCGACCCGGCTGAGGCGACCCTTGCGGCCGGGTCCATCCTGCTGCCCCGCGAGCAGCGGATTGGACCCCTGCTGGCGACCGGTCTGTGCGTCCACGTGTCACTGTCTCTCGGCTGGGCAGCGGTGCTGGACCGGTTGCTCCCGGCTCCGGCCCGGCTGCGCTCTGCCGCCATCGCCGGGCTGTTGATCGCCGGCCTGGATCTGGGCATCATCGGCCGCCGGTTCCCGCGGATACGCCGACTGCCCGTGCTTCCCCAGCTGGCCGACCATGTCGCGTATGCGCTCGTGGTGGCTGCGCTGACCTGATCGGGCACAGCACGAGGGGCGCCGCGCTTGTGCGGCGCCCTCGGCGACTTGTGTCGGGTCAGGTGAGCTCGACCATCGAGGTCACGGGGTCATGGCGGCTCCGAAGATGTCCTGGTCCAGCCCGCCGGCGTTGGGGCACATGTCGATGCTCCACACTCCGTTGGCGTCCTGCGTGCGGCACTGGTGGACGTCGAACCCCTTCCCGCCGAGATAGCGCGGGTCGTCGCCCGGCCGGACCTGCCGGGTGTCGGTCCAGGTTCCGTAAGCGAAGCCGCCCACACTCGACACGTAGTTGTAGTCGCCGTGGAACGGCACCTGGCGGTCGCCGAACATCTCGTAGTTGGGCATCTGGCGCTGCGTCGACAACCGGGTCTGTGTCCACGTCCGGCCGCCGTTGCTCGACGACGCGCCGTAGGTGTCCAGGCCCTTCGACGGCAGGTGGTAGCCGTACGCGTCCTTCGTGGTCCGGTCGCCCGGCGGGTTCTGGACGCTGTAACCGGGGTCGTTACGGCTGTCATGCCAGATCGCGAACAGCTTGCCGCCGTCGGCGTTGATGTCGGGGAAGAACTGGTGCCCCCGCTGGACCGGCGCCAGCAGCCGCGCCTGGGACCAGGTCCGGCCACCGTCGGTGCTCTTCTTGAAGAAGATGGCACCCTGGCCGACCATCAGCGTGCCGTCGGCGGCCACTGGAGCTGTGTTGTAGGTCGACGTCGACGGCACCTCGGTCTTCGGCTTGACGGCGTCGTAGACCAGATAGACCGTGTTGGGGTCGCCCTTGGGGTCGGCGGTGATGTGCGGCTGGCTGGCGTGCCGGAAGAACACGAAGCCGCTCTGGCACGAGAACGGGCCGGAGCCGCAGTCGCGCGCGTCGCCGGCCGAGGTCTGCTCGGCCTCGGACGCCGGGCCGTCGGCGTTCTTGAACGCCTGCTCGTGCGCCTGGATGGCAGCAGTCGGGCTGCCGTAGCTGTCGGCGGCATCGAAGCCGTCGAACTCCGCCGCCACCCGTGGCTTGGTGAAGTGCCTGCCGCCGTCGGTCGACTTGACGTACAGCATCGCGTCATGACCGGTGGCCCGGCTGCCGACGGTGCCGTTCCAGACGATGTAGACGGTGCCGTCGCTGGTCACCGTCACGTCCGCGAACTGGTTGCCCTTGGAACCCTCGGAGATCCGCGTCGGGTTGCTGAAGGTCGCTCCGTGGTCGGTGGAGCGGACGAACTTGATCTCGTTGTTGCCCGAGCCCTGGAAGACACTGAACGCGGCGTACACGTTGCCCTGGTAGGGGCTGTTGACCCCGCGGTCGACCTCGATCGCGGTCTTGTCGTTGAAGACGCCGCTGGTGGCCGGCGTGCCGCGGGCGACGACGACCGTGCGCACGTAGTGGGTCGCGTGCCGGTCGTAGGTCGCCACCCACACGGCGCCGTTCTGCGGTCGGGACCGGTTGAAGGCGTTGCCCATGTAGTAGAGGCGGCCGTTGAGGTCCCACGCCTGCACGGGGTCACCCGCGTTGCCGATGCCCATGCGGTGCAGGGGGCTGGCAAGACCCGCGGGCGAGGTGTCGGTGGGATAGCCGGGCAGCAGCGAGTCGGTCCAGGTCTGGCCCCGGTCGCTCGAGCGGTAGAAGCCGGCCCAGGTGCCACCGGCCAGCTCGACGGTGCAGTAGTCGTTGGAGCCCGACGTCACCACGCGCGGCCGGCTCGGGTCGACCGCGGACGTGGGCTCGTCCTGCTGACGGCGGTTGGTGCCGCAGCCAGAGATCGCGTCGCCGGGCGTGATCGAGGCGCCGTTGGCCTTGACGTAGGGGGTGTCGACCGTCACCGGCTGGTCGCCGCCTGAGGTGACCGCGCCGGCGGGGAACGCTGCCAGGGAGGCCGCACCGAGGGCGGTGGCCGCCAGCAGGCGTACGCTTGGTCGTCGCAGGGAAGCGTGGGAAGAACGGGTCATGAAGCGACTCCTGACATCGCATGACGCGGGTGCCGAGGCACCCGCCGAGCCTCCGGGGGTAGGACTCTCGCCGACCCTAGGCTGGCTGGTCTTACCACGTAACCCCTGACGCCGCGAAAACTCACAGCGTGACCAGCCGCTGACGCGTCGTCGTCCACCCAGCGCCGCTCGCACATGGGTGCACCTATGCTGAGGCGTTTCCGGTCAAGGAGGTGGCGACCCTTGCGTGCTCACGGGCCGTCGTTCGCGATGTCGCTCGTCCTCGGCCTCATCCTCGGTGGAGGCGGGTCACCAGATCCGACGACCGCTGTCCCGGCCCCGACCGGGGTGGTCTCCAACGGGTGTGCCGGGCGGGTTCTGGCCAGGTTGAGCCTGCCGCAGCAGGTCGGACAGCTGATCGTGGCCGGCGTGAGCAGCACGGCGCCGACCTCCGCGCAGCTGCGCGTGATCCGTCGCCACCACCTCGCCGGCGCCATCTTGACCGGGGCGAGCTACCGGGGTGTCACGGCGACCCGACGGGTCACCCGGCGGCTGCAGGCGCAGGTGAGCGCCACGACGACGGGTCGAGTGCGGCTGTGGACCGCCGTCGACCAGGAGGGCGGCAACGTGCAGGTGCTGCGCGGACCGGGCTTCTCCGACATCCCGACCGCCCTGGACCAGGGCAGACTCGCCGCCGACACCCTGCGCAGCCGGGCGAACCGATGGGGGAGCCAGCTGCGGAAGGCCGGCATCAACCTCGACCTCGCGCCCGTACTGGACACGGTGCCGGCAAGGTTGGGCACCGACAACTCGCCGATCGGCTTCTACTACCGCGAGTACGGGCACCGGCCGGTCCGCGTCGCCCGGCACGGGGCCGCCTTCCGCGACGGCATGCAGGCGGCTGGTGTGCAGAACGTGGCCAAGCACTTCCCGGGCCTGGGCCGGGTTCGCGACAACACCGACACGACGGCGTACGTGCTCGACCGGATCACCACCCGACACGACGGCTACCTGCGCCCCTTCCGGAGGGCGGTCGCCGATGGGATCCCGGTCGTCATGGTCTCCTCCGCCCACTACGCGAAGATCGACCGCCGGCATGTGGCCGCGTTCTCGACAACAGTCATGCGCGGCATGCTGCGTCACGACCTCGGGTTCGGTGGCGTGATCATGTCCGACGACCTGGGCGCGGCGGCGGCCGTCCAGGCCGTCCCGGTCGGCCTTCGCGCGGTTCGCTTCATCAGCTCCGGCGGAACCGTCGTGCTCACCGTGGACGCCTCGACGGTGCCGGCGATGTCCTCCGCGGTGCTGCGGCGGGCCCGACAGGACTCGTCGTTCCGCGCGCTGGTCAGTGCCAATGCGCTGAGGGTGCTGCGGGTCAAGCGGCAAATGGGGCTCCTGCCCTGCGGCTAGCTCCCACGGGTGCGCAGGCCGAGCCGCCGCAGCTCCAGCGCCGCCAGCGCCTCGATCATCTGCGGGTCGCGAGCGCGCCACCCGGCGGCCGGGTCACGGGGCAGCTGCGCCAGCACGGCCACGGGTTGCCGGGCCAGCGCCCGGAACGCGAACACGTCGAGGCCGGCCCCGGTGTCGCGCAGTTGTTGGGCGACGGCGGCGCGCCGCCCGAACCGAAGCCGGTTCGGCAGCCACAGCGCGAGCACCAACAGGGCAGGGACGCCACCTGCGACCCAACCGAGCGTGGTCGCCAGGGTGGCAACCGCGTGCTGCTGCTGAATCCCGGCGGCCTGGATCGAGCGCGCGGCTTCGCTGGCCTGGTCGAGTGGCACCCGCAACGAGTCGCCGACGTACGGCACGTTTCCGGCGGCCGAGCCGGCGTCACTCATGCGCGAGGACAGGTCAGCGCCTGCGGACTCCAGCGACCGACCAGGACCGGCCAGCTGCGAGGTCACGTCATGAACGCCGGTGCCCAGCAGGTAGCACAGCACCAGCGCCAGTGCGGCGATGGCGTCGGCCGCGATCTGCAGCTTGCGGCGAAATGGGGTCTCGGCGTACCAAAGCAGACTCGGGCGCAGACTCATGGCTCAGGTTTACCCGATCCACGCCGGCGCGTGTCGGCAGCGAGGGCACCGGGTACGGGGGGCGGCCATGCCTGACAACGCGCAGCTCATCGCCGGTCGCTACCGACTGGAGTCCGTGCTGGGCCGCGGCGGCATGGGTCAGGTCTGGCAGGCCCGCGACGAGATGCTCGGGCGGCAGGTGGCGGTGAAGGAGGTGCGCTTTCCAACCGGTCTGGCCGACGAGGAGCGCGAGGTGCTGTGCCAACGCACCATGCGCGAGGCCCGGTTGACGGCCAGAGTCAGCCATCCGGGGATCGTGACGATCTACGACGTGGTGTCCGAGAACGACCGGCCGTACATCGTGATGGAGCTGGTGAACGCACCCAGTCTCGCCCAGGAGATCGACGCGCACGGTCCGCTGTCGCCGGCCCGGACCGCCTCGATGGGCCTGGGTCTGCTCGCCGCTCTCGACGTGGCGCACCTCGAGGGGGTGGTGCACCGTGACGTGAAGCCCAGCAACGTGCTGCTCAGCGACGACCGGGTGGTGCTCACCGACTTCGGCATTGCGACCAGCGACAGCGATGCGACCCTCACCTCGACCGGCCTCCTGGTGGGATCACCGACCTACATGTCGCCCGAACGGCTGCGCGGCGAGGCGATCGGACCGCCCGCCGACCTGTGGTCCCTCGGCGCCACCTTGTACGCGGCGCTCGAGGCGGAGCCACCGTTTCGTGGCCCGACCGTGATGGGCACCATCACCTCGGTCCTGGCCGACGACCCGCCGGTGCCTGGCGTCGTTGGACCGCTGCGCGACGCGCTGCTGGGCCTGTTGACCAAGTCGCCGGAACGGCGGTTGACCAGCGCCCAGGTGCGCCCCCTCCTGCGGCAGGTCGTCGAGCGGCCGGCCGAGGCGGTGCCGTCGCCGGCGGCGGCTGCGCCCACGACCACCGTGCACCTGCCGGCGGTGCCGCCGGTGATGGCGCCGGCAGCGCTCGAGCCGGCCGGGGGCGACTTCTTCTCCTGGGTCTCCACCGACGAGGAGCCGAAGCCGCTGGCCGATCCGGCGAGCGGCTCGGAGCCTCCGCGAGGGCCGAGCTCGGCGCCCGAACGCTCCGGACGGCGTCCCGGCACCCGCTCCCTGCTGGCGGCGCTCGCCATCGCGGTGCTCGCGATCGCTGCGGTGATCGTCTCTCAGCTCGGCGGCTCCCCGAGCCCGACCGGGAGCCCGGGCACCTCGTTAACGAGCGGGGACTCCGGCACCCACGTGCCCTCGTCGGATCCCTCAGGGGTCGCGGGGCCGCCCAGGGGCTCGACCACGACCACGGCGCCGTCGACTAAACCTCGCAAGTCGCCGTCCTCTTCGCCGTCCAAGTCGCCGTCCACGTCGCCTTCGTCCAGCGCTTCGACGACAACGCCGCCGAGCGCATCCCCCTCGAGCACGCCGGGGAGCGTGCCGGCCGGCTACCGCCTGCTCCATGACCCGCTCAACTTCACGGTCGCGGTGCCGCGCGGTTGGAACCGGCGGTACGACGGGGGCACGTCGGTCGACTTCGTCTCACCGGACGGCTCCTCGTACCTGCGCGTCGACCAGATAGCTCAGGCGGGTCCGAGCGCCGAGCAGGCGTGGCTCGACAACGAGCCGTCCGTGGCGGCGCGACTCCCTGGCTACCACCGCATCCGGATCGACCCGATCGACTTCCGCGGGTGGTCGGCCGCCGACTGGGAGTTCACCTGGCAGGGCAGCTCGGGCACGATCCATGTCCTCAACCGCGGCATAATCACCGACCCGCGTGGGTTCGCGCTCTACATGTCTGGGCCAGATGCAACCTGGCAGAGCCAGAGCCTGCCCGTGTTCGACCAGGCCGCGGCAACGTTCGAACCTTCGGGCTGAGCACGGCCATCGCGAGCGCCAGTCCCAGTCCGCCTGCCGCCAGCGGCGACTCCAACCGGTCCCAGCCGAACGCACCGAAGGCCACCGACC
>JBBSGC010000017.1:0-21908 GCA_038254525.1 Propionibacteriales bacterium
GACCGGGCGGGCTCCAGTCGTACCCGCGGAGCCCGAAGCTGTTGGGATGGCCGGGGATACTCGAGACGTGAAGCTCGAGCGCAAGCATGCCGTCGTCCTGCTGGGGGTGGCCGCTTGGAACGTGGTCACCTATGCCACCTTTGCCCGCAACCTGGCCGCCGACTCCGGCCGGCCCACCGGCTTCTACGTCGCACATACCGTGCTGATCGTGGTCAACGTCGGCATCGCCGGCGTGCTGGGCAGCTGGGGGGTCCGGGCCTGGCGGGAGAGCCGCTCGGCGTCCCGGTCCTGAGCTGCTCGACCCCGCCGAGCGCCGGGAAGGTACGCACGCCGGACCGCCGCGGTGGTGGGGAACCCGTCCTGTCGAACGCATTGCGGCGCGTTCGGCAGTAGGAACACCCCGATCCAAGGAGAGACCTTGTTCGACCTGTCGTTTCGAATCGCGGACCGCTTCCGGCCCTTCGAGCTGGTCGCCCCGGGTTTCGTGCAGGTCGACGAGCCTGCACCGGCTGGGCTGTCGGGCCGGGTCCGCACCGACCAGGCGCCGGCGGCGCCCTTCGCCGCCGTCGAGCTCGAGGTGCAGGAGCTGTCCGGTGGCGGGGTCGCCGTTGGTCTGAGCACCGCCGACGACGAGCACGTGCTCGTCGGCTACGACCCCGGACGAGGCCGGGTGACGATCGAGGTGCGCAGCGCCGGGCGCACCCGGGTCGTCAAGCGCCGGAAGCTGGACCTGGTCGCGCCGTTCCGGCTCGGGTTCGTCCTGTGCGAGAACCAGGTGACCGGAGTCGCCGACTCCGGCCACGGTTGGCAGCCGCTGCTGACGATGCGTGACCGGGTCGCGCAGCTGGTCGACCTACGCGACCCGGCGACGCTGGCTCGCTACGCCTTCAGCTACGGACCTCGCCGGCAGGGCGATCCCGTCCACCTCGGCCGGGTCCGGGCCGGTGCCTTCGGCTACACCGGTCTGCGCGACCCGCACCTCGTCCAGCATCCCGATGGCCGCGCGTACGTCAAGGACGGGCGGGCCTACCTGACCTTTACCTGCGCCGGGATGGGTTTCTTCCAGCAGGCGCACTGGGGCGTGTTCACCCTCGACCTGGCCGACCCGACCAGCGTGCGCCAGGTGGCCCAGCTGTACACCGTGCGCAACGGGCTCGTGCTCGGCGACCACGCCGGCCAGCTGGTCATCGACGAGGACAGCGGCCGCAGCCTCGTCGGGGTGAGCTCCTGGGGGGACTTCGACTTCAACGGCGTCCACGTGCGGCACCTGACGACGTCCGAGGACCTGCTGAGCGGAGTCCACCTCATGGCCACCGAGGAGCTCGAGCTGCCGACCCCGGTGAGCAGCTGGGACCCCTCGTTCACCCGGGTCGACGACCGCTGGCACGTCGCCTTCGTGGAAAGCCCGTCGCAGGACCCCTTCGACTTCCACCCCGCGCTGGCGGTCGGCGCGCCCGGGGGTGACTACGACAAGGGACTCGAGCGAGTCGGCAGCGACGACACCGTGCACGAGTGCGAGGGCCCGATCATCCAACAGCTGGAGGGGACCTGGTACCTGCTGGCCAGCAACAAGGACTCCCGCGAGTACCCGGTCTACGACCTCGGGATGCGCCGGCTCGGCACGCTCGACGCGCCGTACCTGACCAACATCCCGCACCCGCAGATCGTCGACCTGCCTGGCGGCGGGCAGCTGATGGTCACCTTCGAAGGCAAGCCGTACGGCCAGCGGGTGCTGGGCTACGGCACCCACGGCGACGTGGTGGTGATGCGGCCGTCGTGACCCTGGGCGAGCGGCCGCCCCCGGGACCGTCGTGTATACGCTGCCGAGCATGAGCGCCTCGACCGAGTCCGGCTTGCCGTTCGAGCCGGTCTACGGCCCGGAGGCGCTGGCCGGCTGGGACGCGCAAGACCGGCTGGGTGCGCCCGGTGAGTATCCCTACACCCGCGGCGTCTACGGCTCGATGTACACCGGCCGGCCCTGGACGATGCGCCAGTACGCCGGCTTCGGAACCGCCGTGGAGTCCAACCGGCGATACCACCAGCTCATCGAGGCGGGCACCACCGGCCTGTCGGTGGCCTTCGACCTGCCGACCCAGATGGGCTACGACTCCGATGCCCCGATCGCGAGCGGCGAGGTCGGCAAGGTCGGGGTGGCGATCGACTCGATCGACGACATGCGGGTGCTCTTCGACGGCATCCCGCTCGACTCGGTCTCGACCTCGATGACGATCAACGCGCCCGCAGCACTGCTCATGCTGCTCTACCAGCTGGTCGCTGAAGAGCAGGGCGCGGCGGCCGAGCAGCTGACCGGCACGATCCAGAACGACGTGCTCAAGGAGTACATCGCCCGCGGCACCTACATCTACCCACCGCAGGAGTCCCTGCGGCTGATCACCGACATCTTCCGTTACTGCCGGCAGGAGCTGCCGCGCTGGAACATGATCTCGATCTCCGGATATCACATGGCAGAGGCCGGCGCGACGCCCGCACAGGAGATCGCGTTCACCCTGTCCGACGGCATCGAGTACGTCCGGGCCGCTGTCGCATCGGGCCAACACGTCGACGAGTTCGCGCCCCGGCTGGCGTTCTTCTTCGTCTCGCGCACGACTCTGCTCGAGGAGATCGCCAAGTTCCGGGCGGCCCGGCGGATCTGGGCGCAGGTGATGCGTGAGGAGTTCGGCGCGACCGACCCCAGGTCGCTGATGCTGCGCTTCCACACCCAGACCGCCGGTGTGCAGCTGACCGCCCAGCAGCCGGAGGTCAACCTCGTCCGGGTGGCGGTGCAGGCGCTGGCCGCCGTCCTGGGCGGCACCCAGTCGCTGCACACCAACTCCTACGACGAGGCGATCGCGCTGCCCAGCGAGAAGGCAGCCAGGTTGGCCCTGCGCACCCAGCAGGTCCTGGCCTACGAGAGCGACGTCACCAAGACCGTCGACCCGTTTGCCGGTTCGTACGCGATGGAGACGCTGACCGACCAGGTCGAGGAGCTGGCGCGCGACCTGATGCGCAGGGTCGAGGACCTCGGTGGTGCGGTTGCGGCGATCGAGAAGGGCTTCCAGAAGAACGAGATCGAGAACGCTGCCTATGCGATAGCGCAGCAGATCGAGGCGGGGCAGCGCACGGTCGTCGGCGTCAACCGCTTCGCGCTCGACGTCGAGGAGCCCTACGAGCCGCTTCGGGTGGACCCGACGATCGAGGCGGCGCAGGCGCAACGGCTCGTGGCGCTGCGGGCCGGGCGCGACAACGACGTCGTGCAGCATCAGCTGGCCGCGCTGGCTGCGGCCGCCCGGGGCACCGACAACGTCCTCTACCCGATGCGCGAGGCGCTGCGGGCGCGGGCCACCGTCGGGGAGGTCTGCGACACGCTGCGAGACGTGTGGGGGGTCTACACCCCGCCGGACGCCTGCTGAAGGTGGCGGTAGCGTGGCGAGAGTGCCTCCCCTGCCTCAGCTGCTGGCCGCCATCGACTCGTCCGGATCCTCGCTGGTGGCGTTCCGCCGTGACCTGCACGCGCACCCCGAGCTGGCCTGGGAGGAGAAGCGCACCACCCAGCAGGTCTGCGACCGCCTGGACGCAGCGGGCGTACGGCTGGACCGGCTGCCGACCTCGGGACTGATCGCCGAGGTGGGTAGCGACGGCCCGCTGGTGGCCCTGCGGGCGGACCTGGACGCGCTGCCGGTCGAGGACCTCACCGGCGACCCGTGGCGCTCCACCGTCAAGGGAGTGGCACACGCGTGCGGGCACGACGTGCACACGACGGCGCTGCTGGGCGCCGGCCTGGCGCTGGCGCAGCTCGCCGAAGAGGGCAGCCTCCCCGGTCGGGTCCGGCTGATCTTCCAGCCGGCGGAGGAGATCATGCCCGGCGGCGCGCACGAGATGGTCGCCGCCGGCGCGATGGAGGACGTCGAAGTGATCTTCGCGGTGCACTGCGACCCCACCCTGGACGTCGGCAAGGTGGGGCTGCGCGAGGGCGCGCTCACCGGCGCGGCCGACGCGCTGTCGGTGCGCCTGTCCGGCCGGGGTGGACACACCTCGCGACCGCACCTCACCGAGGACCTGACCTACGCCATCGGCGTGCTGCTCACCCAGCTGCCGGCGGCGCTGTCACGTCGGCTCGACCCCCGTGCCGGTGCGTCGCTCGTGTGGGGCCGGGTGCAGTCAGGGGAGACGCACAACGTCATCCCGGCGACCGGCTCGCTGTCGGGAACGCTGCGGATGCTCGACGAGGCGGCCTGGCATGACTCCGAGCAGCTGGTCCGCACGCTCATCCGCGACCTGTTGGCGCCCTATGGAGTCACCGCCGAGGTGGCCTACGTACGCGGGGTCCCGCCGGTGGTCAACGCCGTGGGGCCGACGGCAACCCTGCGCGAGGCGGTCGACTCGGTCCTCGGACCGGACGCGGTGACCACGACGAGCCAAAGCCTCGGCGGGGAGGACTTCGCCTGGTACCTCGAGTCCGTCCCGGGGGCCATGGCGCGCCTGGGCACGCGTACTCCCGGACGGCGGACCTACGACCTCCACCAGGGCAGCCTGCGGGTCGACGACAACGCGGGCCTGACGGGCGCCAAGGTCCTCGGCGCGGCCGCGCTGACTGCGCTGGACGAGCTCGATGCGGCGGGGTAAGCGGAGGGTCTAGGCTCCCGTGCGACACGTCCGGGCGCGCCCCGGCCCGAACCGAGGAGACACCTTGCGTCGATCGACCAGGATGGCGGCAGTCGTGAGCGTGGCGCTGGCCCTCGCGGTGTCCGGCTGCGCCAAGAAGGACACCACGACCACCACGACCAGCAGCAGCGGCAGCAGCTGCGTGCAGCCGAGCGCGGACAAGGTCGTCGGCATGGCCTACGACGTCGGTGGCCGCGGCGACCAGTCGTTCAACGACTCCGCCGCCGCCGGAATGGACAAGGCGGCGTGCGAGTTCGGCTTCACCACCAAGGAGTCCGAGGCGCAAGACGGTGAACCCGAGTCCGCGCGCGAGGAGCGGCTGCGTACGTTCGCCGACGCAGGGATCGACCCGATCATCGCCGTGGGGTTCGCCTACGCGCCAGCGGTCGCCAAGGTGGCCAAGGAGTACCCGAACCTGCACTTCGCGCTGATCGACTCCACCGATGCCACCGGCCCCAACATCGCCAACCTGGTCTTCGCCGAGCAGGAGGGTTCCTTCCTCGTCGGCGTCGCGGCAGCGTTGAAGAGCCAGACCCACCACGTGGGGTTCATCGGCGGTGTCGACACACCACTGCTCAACAAGTTTGAGGCCGGCTACGTCGCCGGCGCCAAGGCCGCCGACCCCAGCATCAAGATCGACGTCCAGTACCTGTCCCAGCCGCCGGACTTCTCGGGCTTCGGCGACCCGGCCAAGGGCAAGACGACCGCGCAAGGCATGTACGACGGCGGCGCCGACATCGTCTACGCCGCGGCAGGTGGTAGTGGCGCCGGCGTCTTCGAGGCGGCACAGGCAGCCGGGACCAAGGCGATCGGCGTGGACGCCGACCAGTACCTGACCGCGGACCCGTCGGTGAAGGACGTCATCTTGACCTCGATGGTCAAGCACGTCGACGTCGCGGTCTACGACTACCTCAAGCAGGTCAACGACGGGACCTTCCCGACAGGCACGCGCACCTATGACCTCAAGGATGGCGGCGTCGCCTACGCAACCAGTGGCGGGTTCGTCGATGACATCAAGAGCAAGCTCGACGCCTACAAGCAGCAGATCACCGACGGCAAGATCACGGTCCCGACCAAGCCGTGACCGACGACGGTGACGTCGCCGTCCGGCTGCGTGGCATCGGCAAACGCTTCCCCGGTGTGATCGCCAACGACGACGTCAGCCTCGTCGTGCACCGGGGCACCGTCCACGCCATCGTCGGTGAGAACGGCGCCGGCAAGTCGACGCTGATGAAGATCCTCTATGGCGTCCAGAAACCGGACTCCGGGACCATCGAGGTCAACGGGAAGCCGGTCAGACTGGGCTCTCCTTCGGATGCAATCGCCGCCGGCATCGGGATGGTCTTCCAGCACTTCATGCTCGCCGACAACCTGACGGTCCAGGAGAACGTCGTCCTCGGCGCCGAGCGGCTGCACGGCATCGGCCGGGCTGCGCGTGCCGAGATCACCAGGATCTCCTCGGCGTACGGCCTGGGAGTGGAGCCGGACGAGCTCGTCGAGGACCTCGGGGTGGGCGCCCGCCAGCGCGTGGAGATCCTGAAGGTGCTCTACCGGGGTGCTCGCACGGTCATCCTCGACGAGCCGACCTCGGTGCTGGTTCCCCAAGAGGTGGACGAGCTGTTCGACAACCTGCGGGAGCTGAAGCAGGAAGGGCTGACGGTCATCTTCATCTCGCACAAGCTCGACGAGGTCCTCTCGGTCGCCGACGAGGTCACCGTGATCCGGCGGGGCACGACGGTCGACACGGTGCCGGCCGGCTCCGTCACCTCCCAGCAGCTGGCGACGATGATGGTGGGTTCGGAGCTGCCGACCCCTGCGACGGAGTCCTCCACGGTCACCGGCGACGACGTCCTCGAGGTGCACGGCCTCGGGCTGGTCGCCTCCTCCGGCCGGCGGGTCCTCGACGACATCGCGCTCACCATTCACCGAGGCGAGGTGCTCGGCATCGCCGGGGTGGAGGGCAACGGTCAGGCCGAGCTGGTCGAGGCGATCATGGGGATGCGGCCGCAGGCCATCGGCCGGGTGCTGCTGGCCGGGGTCGACCTGAGCGGTGCGTCGACGCGGGAGCGACGGGAGCGGGGCATCGGCTACATCCCCGAGGACCGCCACCGGCACGGTCTGCTGCTCGACGCGCCGCTGTGGGAGAACCGGATCCTCGGCCACCAGACTCAGGAGCCCAACGTCAAGGGCGCCTTCATCGCCAAGGGCGCGGCTCGGGACGACACCAGCCGGATCGTCGAGACGTATGACGTCCGTACGCCGGGGATCGACGTGCTGGCCCGTGCTCTGTCCGGTGGCAACCAGCAGAAGCTGATCGTCGGACGCGAGATGAGCGGTGACCCGGTTCTGCTGATCGCCTCACATCCGACCCGTGGGGTGGACGTGGGAGCCCAGGCGGCCATCTGGGACCACATCAAGGACGCGCGCCGCCGGGGCCTGGCGGTGCTGCTGGTCTCGGCCGACCTCGACGAGCTGATCGGCCTCTCCGACCGCATCGACGTCATCCTGCGCGGGCACCTGGTGGCCAGCTTCGACCCGGACGACGTCACCCCCGAGCAGCTCGGTTCCGCGATGACCGGAGCAGGGCAAGCCGCATGACTCCTCGGTCCACCCGCGTCGCGTTGATGGTGGGCGCCCCGGTGCTCGCGCTCGTTGCGGCCTTCTTGATCACCAGCATCGTGCTCACCGTCGCCGGTGACCCCGCCGTCGACGTGTGGACGCAGATCCTGTCGGTGCCACAGAGCCGCAATGTCGCCAACATCATCAACAGCGCGACCGTCTACTACCTGTCCGGGTTGGCCGTCGCCATCGGCTTCCGGATGAACCTGTTCAACATCGGTGTCGACGGCCAGTACCGGCTGGCCGCCTTCGTCGCCGCCTATGTCGCCGGTGAGGCGTGGGTGCCGTCCTACCTCAACACGGTGCTCGCCATCGTGGCGGCGGTAATGGTTGGGGCGGCGTGGGCCGGGATTGCCGGGCTGCTGCGCGTCACGCGCGGCGTCAGCGAGGTGATCTCCACGATCATGCTCAACGCCATCTCCACCTCGTTGGTCGCCTTCCTGCTGCGCCAGGCGGCAGTCGACGTGCAGGGGAGCAACAACATTGGGACCAAGCCGATCCCCAGAGGCAGCTGGATTCCTGGCATCTCGGTCGGGTCGGGGCCGGGCACCGAGGTCTACGGCTTCATAGTCATCGCCGCCCTGCTGGGCATCGGCTACTCGGTGCTGCTGAACCGCACTCGGTTCGGCTTCGACCTGCGCGCCACCGGGCACTCGGAGCCGGCGGCCGTGGCCAGTGGGATCAGCGTCAGACGGATGGTTCTGGTCTCCATGCTCCTGTCCGGCGCGGTCGCCGGAACCGTCGGCCTGCCGATCCTGTTCGGCGACGCGCACTCCTACGGAGTCACCTTCCAGTCCGGGTTGGGCTTCGCCGGCATCGCGATCGCACTGCTCGGGCGCAACCATCCGGTCGGCATCGCGCTCGGCGCGCTGCTGTTCGCCTACCTGGACGAGCAGGCCAACCCGCTTCAGATCCTGCTGAACGTGTCCCCCTACATCGTCAAGATCACCCAGGGCACGATCGTCCTGACGGTGGTCATCGCCTACGAGGTCGTACGCCGTTACGGCGTGCGGCTCGAGCAACGCCAGGTGGCTCGGGCGCTCGAGGTGCGCGGCTCCGACTCGGCAGCGAAGGCACCGGCATGAGCACTCGGATCGACCGGCCGGATGCGGCTCCTCGGCAACGAGCGAGGCGCTCGCTGCCTCTCGCGTACCTGGTGCTGCTCGGTCTGCTCGGTGTGATGGTGGTGCTGTCGGTCCTTCGGACCGTCACCGGTGCCGAGGACATCGACTCATCGGGCACGCTGAGCGCCACCCTGGTCGCCGCGGTCCCGATCGGGCTGGCGGGTCTCGGCGGTCTCTGGTCGGAACGGGCCGGCGTGGTCAACATCGGCCTCGAAGGCATGATGATCCTCGGCACCTTCGGCGCCGGTTACTTCGGCTACTTCTACGGCGCGTGGCAGGGTGTGATCGGAGCACTCGCGCTCGGTGCGCTCGGCGGGCTGATCCATGCGGTGGCAACGGTCGGTTTCGGCGTCGACCACATAGTGTCGGGCGTCGCGATCAACATCATCGCGCTCGGTGGCACCCAGTACCTGGCCGCGCTGTCGTTCAGCGGGGTGCCGGGCGGCGGGCAGACCCAGAGCCCGACCATCGACGAGCTGCCGGCCATCACGTTGACATTCCTCACCGACCCGCTGAAGACCCTGGAGGGCAAGCACCTGTTCCTGGTGTCCGACCTGGCTGCTCTGTTGGGCGGGCTGCTCAGCCAGCTGTCGGTGCTCACGATCATCGCGCTGGCCCTGTTCGTCGGCACCTGGTTTGTGCTGTGGCGGACGAGCTTCGGCCTGCGGCTGCGCTCCTGCGGGGAGAGCCCGGTGGCGGCGGAGTCCCTCGGCGTCAACGTCTACCGCTACAAGTACGTCGCGGTGGTCATCTCCGGTGCGTTGGCGGGGCTGGCCGGCGGTTTCCTGGCGATCGTGGCGTCGAGCAACTACCGCGACGGTCAGACGGGTGGTCGCGGCTACATCGGCCTGGCGGCGATGATCTTCGGCAACTGGCGGCCCGGCGGCCTGCTCGCCGGAGCCGGCTTGTTCGGCTACACCGACACCGTCCGCCTGCGCAGCGGGGGCCAGTCGGTCCACGCCCTCCTGCTGCTGGTCGCGGTGCTGCTGCTGGTGATGACCGTCTGGCAGTTCCGTCGTGCCCAGCGGGTGGGCGCCGGCATCTCGCTGGTGATCGGCGTCGCCGCTGGGGTCTGGTATCTCCTCAGCAGCGAGGTGCCTGGCGACTTCACCGGCATGACTCCCTACGTCACCACACTGCTCGTGCTGGCGCTCGCGTCGCAACGGCTGCGGATGCCGGCCGCCGACGGCGTCCCCTACCGGCGTGGCTCGGCCGGATGATCGACGTCGAGTGGACCGCACTGCAGCAGCGGGCGACCGAGGTGATGCGCAGGGCGTACGCGCCGTACTCCAGGTTCCCGGTCGGAGTGGCCGGACTGGTCGACGACGGGCGGGTGGTGGTCGGCTGCAACGTCGAGAACGCCGCCTACGGTGTGGCGCTGTGCGCGGAGTGCGGGATGGTGTCCGCGCTGCACGCCGGCGGAGGCGGGCGGCTGGTAGCCGTCGTGTGCGTCGACCGCTCCGGCGAGCTGCTGATGCCGTGCGGGCGCTGCCGGCAGCTGCTGATCGAGCACGGCGGACCGGAGCTTCGGCTGCTCACCGTCGAAGGTGTGCGCACGATGGCTGACCTGCTGCCGCAGGCTTTCGGGCCGGTCGACCTCGCCGAGCGATGACTGCCGTCGAGCTCGACCTGACCGAGCCGGGGTTCGTCGCCGACCCCTATCCGGCGCTGGCGTCGCTGCGCTCCCGTCGGGAGCTCGTGCGGCACGAGCCGACCGGCATGTGGCTGGCGGCCACGCACGCGGCGGTGGCGGCGGTGCTCCGCGAGCGCTCGCTGGGACGGTGGTGGGCCGACCGGGAGCCGGCGCCCCGTTTCGCCGCCTTCAACGCGCTGCACCGCCACCAGATGATGGAGAACGAGCCCCCGACCCACACCCGGCTGCGCCGCCTCGTCGCCTCTGCGTTCGCCCGCGGCCACGTCGAGCGGCTGCGTGCGCGGGTCGTGGAGCTGGCGTCGGAGCTGCTCGACCGTTGCCCACCGGAGGGGTTCGACCTCGTCGCCGACTACGCCGAGCCGCTGCCGGTTGCCGTGATCGCCGAGCTGCTTGGTGTGCCGGTCGTTGACCGGCCGCTGCTGCGCAGCTGGAGCCAGGCCATCGTGGCGATGTACGAGTACGACCGCAGCGAGGCGGTCGGGTCGGCCGCGGTCCGGGCCAGCGAGGAGTTCGCGGCGTACGTACGCGACCTGGTCGACCAGCGGCGGCGGGCACCGGGCCCCGACCTGGTCTCGGACCTGGTGACCGCACGCGACCAGGGCGGACGGCTGTCCGACGAGGAGCTGGTCGCCTCGGTCGTGCTGCTGCTCAACGCGGGGCATGAGGCGTCGGTGAACGCCTTCGGCAACGGGGTCGTCGCGCTGCTGCGGCACCCGGCGCAGCTGGCCCGGGTCACCGCGGGTGAGGTGCCGGTCGAGACGGTTCTGGAGGAGCTGTTGCGCTACGACGCGCCGCTGCAGCTGTTCGAACGGACGGCCGGCGTCGACGTGCAGGTCGCCGGCGTCTGCGTGGCGGCCGGCGAGCGCGTCGCTGCGCTGCTCGGCGCGGCCAACCGCGACGGGGCGGTGTTCGCCGCCGCCGACACCCTCGACGTGGCCCGCGACCCCAACCCGCACGTCGGCTTCGGAATGGGCGTGCACTTCTGCCTCGGAGCGCCGCTGGCCCGCATGGAGCTGGCCGTCGCGCTGCGGCTGCTGCTCGAGCGGTGGCCCGGTCTCCGGCTGGCCGGCGAGCCGGTGCGTCGCCCGACGTTCGTGCTGCGCGGCTACGCCCGAGTCCCCGTTACCGCAGGGAGGCCCCGATGACTGGCTCGCCAGGGGCGCACGACGCGGTCGACGTCATCGCCACCAAGCGTGACGGCGCCGAGCTCAGCGACGACCAGATCGACTGGGTGGTCGATGCCTACACGCGTGGTGCGGTGGCCGACGAGCAGATGGCGGCACTGGCGATGGCGATCGTGCTGCGCGGGATGTCGCGGCGCGAGATCGCCCGCTGGACCTCGGCGATGATCGCGTCCGGTGACCGGATGGACTTCTCCGCGCTTTCCCGGCCGACCGCTGACAAGCACTCCACCGGAGGGGTCGGCGACAAGATCACGTTGCCGCTCGCGCCGCTGGTGGCCGCTTGCGGTGTGGCGGTGCCGCAGCTCTCCGGGCGTGGGCTGGGACACACCGGTGGCACGCTCGACAAGCTCGAGTCGATCCCGGGTTGGCGGGCAGAGCTCTCCACCGAGCGCCTGATGGCGCAGCTGGAGGACGTCGGGGCGGTCGTCTGTGCCGCCGGGGCGGCCCTCGTACCCGCGGACAAGAAGCTCTACGCCCTGCGCGACGTGACCGGGACCGTCGAGTCGATCCCGCTGATCGCGAGCTCGATCATGAGCAAGAAGATCGCCGAGGGCACCGGCGCTCTTGTCCTCGACGTCAAGGCGGGCAGCGGAGCGTTCATGAAGTCGCTGGGCTCGGCTCGTGAGCTGGCCGAGACCATGGTGGCGCTGGGCAGCGACGCCGGAGTGCGCACTGTCGCGTTGATCACCGACATGGCCACGCCGCTCGGCCGCACGGCGGGCAACGCGCTGGAGGTCCGCGAGGCGGTCGAGGTCCTCGCCGGCGGCGGCCCGCCGGACGTGGTCGAGCTGACCCTGGCGCTGGCCCGCGAGATGCTCGCCGGCGCCGGCCGCGACGACGTGGACCCCGCCGGGCGGCTCGCCGACGGCTCGGCCATGGACGTGTGGCGCGCGATGGTCGCTGCCCAGGGTGGGGACCCCGACGCGGAGCTGCCGCAGGCCCACGAGACCTCGGTGATCCCTGCGGGGTCCGACGGGGTGCTGAGCCGCGTCGACGCGCTGGCGGTCGGCGTTGCCGCCTGGCGCCTCGGCGCCGGCCGGGCCCGTCAGGGCGAGGCGGTGCAAGCCGGTGCCGGGGTGGAGCTGCATGCCAAGCCCGGCGACCGGGTGCGCAGCGGTGCGCCGCTGATCACCTTGCACACCGACGATCCCGAGCGGTTCGAGCGGGCGACCGCGGCGCTCGAGGGAGCGTGGGACATCGGCCCACGTGCTCCGGCCGCTGCGGGCATCGTGCTCGACCGGGTCGGCTGAGCCGTCAGCCGCCGCTCGGAGGGAGGTCGCCGGCGAGCCGGGCGTGCAGGTGCTCGTCGTGGTAGCAGCCGTCGGCATAGCGGTACGACCTGCGCAGCGTGCCCTCGAGGAGGAACCCGCAGGAGCCGGCCACGGCGCAGGAGGCGGCATTCTCCACGGCGTGGAACAGGTAGAGCCGGTGCACCCCGGTCACGGCGTAGGCGAACCGGGCGGCGACCTCAACCGCGCTGCTCGCCAGGCGTCGGCCGCGGGCCCCGGGCGCGATCCAGTAGCCGACCTCGCCGTCGCGCTGGTCGGCGTCGAGGTGGAACAGCGACACCGACCCGAGCAGCTCGCCCTCCCCGGCGCCCACCGCCCACGACATGTGGTCGCCGCCGCTCCAGTCGTTGCGGTACGTCAGCCAGCCGCGAAGGTCTGCGGTGCGGTCCTCGCTCTCGGGAAACGGGTTCCAGCGCAGAATGTCGGGGTCGTCGGCGGCTGAGCGCAGCTGCGCCAGGTCGGCCTCGCCGAAGGCGCGCAGCTCGAACCCGTGCCCCCGCAACGGCACCAGTGAGCGCTGCGCCGTCCACATGCCGCCGAGCCTAGGCGCACTGCTTGCCGAAGCAGTGCGAGAACTTGCGGGGAGCCTTGCGCCATCTCAACGTCGACTGGCTTCGACAGAGGCTGGCGTCCGCACCGTGGAGGGCTGCCATGAACTCCCGCTCGCTTCTGGTCGTCCTGGCTGCCGCCGCCGGGGGGTCGGCCTGTTCCGGAGCCATGTACGCCGACGAGCCAACGACCAGCGTCAGGCCGGTCGCGTATGCCAGCGCCTTGGCCACGCCGAGGTTGGCGACGACCAGGCGAGGCCGTCGCCGTCGGTGCTGTGCAGCAACAGGTTCTGCGGCTTGACGTCGCGGTGCACGACGCCGATGCGGTGCAGCACGGACAGTCCGATGCTGGCCTGGTCCACCAGGTCGGCCACCTGGGCCAAGGGCAGCGGAACCTGCGGGAGCAGGTCGGCAACGGTGCCGGAGTCGGCCTACGACATCACGAAGTACGGCGTCTCGTCGGCCGTCGTCGTGATACAGCCACACCGTCGCGAACCCGCCGACGCCGAGCCGGGACACCCACCGCAGGCGTCCGAGGCGGGGTGGGAGGGACACCTCGGCATTTTCTGACGCGGGTGGCCCGTATCGTGCCCCCCGAGTCGCGAGCGAGGGTCGCGGCACGACGGGAGGCGAGGACGTGAGCCCGCGAGGTGAGCCGGTGCAGCCGCTCGGGCCGGATGCGGAGACGTTGGACGACCTGGCGCTGCGGGCGGCGGCCGGTGACCCGGCGGCACTCGACCAGGTGCTCGTCGCCGTGCAACCACAGGTGCTGCGGATCTGCGGTCGGATGCTGCTGTGCCGCGAGGACGCCGAGGAGGCCTGCCAGGACGCGCTGCTGCGGGTCGCGACGAGGATCGGCCAGTTCGAGGGGCGCAGCCGGTTCAGCACCTGGCTGTACGCGGTGGCCACCAACTCGGCGCGCCAGACGTACCGGGCCCTGAAGCGCCGGGGCATGGAGCAGCCGGTGGCGGACCTGCCGACGGCCGCGGACCCACGGACCACGAGCGTCATCGCGGGGAGCCGGCTCGACCTCCTGGAGGCGCTGGAGACCCTGGACGCACAGAGCCCTGAGCTGGCGGAGGCCGTTGTGCTCCGAGACGTCGGCGAGCTGGACTACAACGAGATCGCTCGGCTGCTCGACGTGCTGCTCGGCACCGTCAAGTCGCGCATCCACAAGGCGCGTCAGCGGCTGCGACCGATGCTCGTCCTGCGCGGCTGAGGGGGCGGCGACGTGGGAGGCGATCACTTCGTGGCCGGCAGGCTCGACGCCGAGGTCCTCGCGGTCGCGCCGAAGGTGCTGTTGCACGACCACCTCGACGGAGGGCTGCGGCCGGCGACGGTGGTGGAGCTCGCCGCCGAGATCGGTCACGAGCTGCCCTGCACGGACCCCGACGAGCTCGGCCGGTGGTTCCTGGAGTCCGCGAGCTCGGGGTCGCTCGAGCGCTACCTCGAGACGTTCCAGCACACCGTCGCGGTGCTGCAGACCGCACCGGCGATCCAGCGGGTCGCCCGGGAGTGTGTGGAGGACCTCGCCGGCGACGGCATCGTCTACGCCGAGGTCCGCTACGCACCCGAGCAGCACCTCGAGGGCGGGCTCTCCCTCGACGAGGTCGTCGGCGCGGTCCGGGCCGGCTTCGCCGAAGGCAGCACCGCCCCGGCCGCCGCCGGGCGGCCGATCGTCGCCCGGCAGCTGCTGACCGCAATGCGGCACCAGGCCCGCTCCATGGAGATCGCGGAGCTCGCGGTGGCCAACCGCGACGCCGGGGTCGTGGGGTTCGACATCGCCGGCGCCGAGGCGGGCTACCCGCCCACCCGGCACCTGGACGCCTTCGAGTACCTCCAGCGGGAGAACGCTCACTTCACCATCCACGCCGGCGAGGCCTTCGGGCTGCCGTCGATCTGGCAGGCGCTGCAGTGGTGCAGCGCCGACCGGCTAGGGCATGGCGTCCGGATCATCGACGACATCACCGAAGACGGGTCCGGCGGGATGCGGCTAGGTCGGTTGGCGGCGTACGTCCGGGACAAGCGCATTCCACTGGAGATGTGCCCGAGCTCCAACGTGCAGACCGGCGCCGCGGAGTCGATAGCGGCGCACCCGATCGGGCTCTTGGCCGGCCTACGGTTCCGGGTCACCGTCAACACCGACAACCGCCTGATGAGTGGCACCACGCTGAGCCGGGAGCTGGCGCTGCTCAGCGAAGCCTTCGGCTATGGCGTCGCCGACCTGCGGTGGCTGACCGTCAACGCGATGAAGAGCGCCTTCTGCCCGTTCGACGAGCGGCTGGCGATGATCGAGGACCTGATCAAGCCGGCGTACGCGGCGCTCAGCCGCTGAGCAGCCGGGCAGCCGATGACCTGCCTGGACGATAGGCATCACGTAGGCGATGAGGGACGACCAACCGTCCACGTCAGTGGTTGTAGTTGTTCTCAAGCACGGCGAAGTCGTGGGCGGCTGGGTCCAGCGGATAGGCAGCGGCCGTTCCGTGCATGCAGCTGGCCTCGTTCCGGCTGGCGTCGTCGAACCCACCGGAGGAGTGACCGATCTCATGACAGGCTATGGACTCGCGCTGAGGGTCGGTCAGCGAGCGGTAATTGTTGAACCGTACGGTCATTGAGTCATGGACGATGTGGTCGGACTCAGAATGCACCTGGTACGTGGTGATTCCGTCGCAGCCGGTGGCCCCGTAATTGGCCGAATGCACAGGCACGCAGTGAAGGGTGGTGTGCGAACAGTCCCCACCGTTGAGCCAAAACAATCTGCAATAGGCCGGACGATGGTCCCATTTTTGCACGGCACCGCCAACCGGCCAGTTGGGTCCCGAGAAATCCTCGATGTGCCACTGGGCGACGGCCGTTGCCGTGGGGAAGTTGCGGTTCCAGTGGTAGGGCAGTCCATGATTGGCGCTGGCCGGCGCGGACGCGGCCAGGGGACCGGCCAGTGCAGCATCGCTGTGAGCGCGATCAGCAGCCGCCGCGGTCATATCATTTCGTGGCCGGCATGGGGCAGTTCTTCAGCTCGGCTGGAAGTTCGACTGGAGGTCCCGCCTCGGGGTCCGGCTTGGCGTCAGGCGCGGAGGGGCGGGCAAGAACGACTGTGAAGTTGCCATCGGCATCAGGCCCGCAGACCCACGTGAAGGGGGACTTGTCTGGGTTGACCAAAGCTTCCACGTCCGCCTTGGTCGAGGGACCACCGCTATCAGGCGGCTCGGGACTGGCCGTATCGGCTCCTGGATGTAGACGAACCGGGGATCCACCATCACTACTGGGCAGCGCGGACGCTACGACCAAGCCCACGCCAGCGCAGATCAATGCTGCGGCGCCAATCATCTTGCTCATGTGGTCCCCCAAACAAGTGTGAGTAGACTTACAACAGCCAATGCTCTGCTAGTCGAAATGTCCTCTGGCGAAAACGGAAAGTCAAGTGGTCGTCGCATCGGCCGAACCGTGGTTCCACTAGCAACCGATGATGCGCAGACGTGCGTAGTGGATGCGCGACATCACGGTGCTCAGTGGCAGGTCCAGCAGCCGGGCGATCTCGTGGTAGTCCAGCTCGGTCACGTCGCGCAGCACCACCGCCTCGACCAGATCGGTGTTGTCCTTCTCCAGGGCTTCCAGCAAGTCGATGCGGTTGCCCGCGATCACGCTCGTCGTGGCCCGGGTCCGCTGCCGTGGGCATCGATCGCCTCGAGCAGCGCCTGCTGCTGAGGTGGCGACAGCTGCTCGAACCGTCGGGTCAATGCCGCCAATCGCCGTGACCGGCCCGCCTCGACCACGCCGCGGCCCTGCTCGGTGGCCGCGACCAGGTGCGCGCGACCGTCGTCAGGATCGGGTCGTCTGCGCACGTACCCGACCTGTTCCAAGGCAGTGACCATCCGGGTCATCGACCGCGCCGCACCACCCTCGAGCTCAGCCAGCTCACCGACCCGCAACAGACCTTTGCTTCACCAACGTGATCAGGGCGCTGAACGAGCCGTGACCGAGGGGCCCCGCGGGCGCGTCTCGCCGCAACAGCCGGCTCAGCCGAGCCAAACACAGGTACAGCCGCGCGACATCGAGGCTCTCGCTCATCCCACAACGACCGTGCGGGGAGCAGCCTCGTCGCCGGCCGGCTCGCCCGCCAGCTCGTCGTGCACGTAGCGGGTGCCTCGGGCCAACGACGCGGCCGCCGCGACGACCATCATGATGGCCGCTGCGCTGAAGACGACGACCAGGCCACCGTGGAACGGCTCGGGAGATCAGGCGAGGGAAGAACTCCTTGCCGGTCAGGGTCGCGGCGTTCGCGTCCGGCAACCGGGCTCGACGGTAGCGAACCTGCAAGCCGTCGATGCTGCGCTGCAAGCCGTGCTGGCCCTGGACTGACAACGTCACCGTCCGGCATCAGGCGTCAGCCGCTCAGACGCCGATCGGGTGCCAGACGGTCTTGATCTCGAGCAGCGCGACCATCCGCTCGATGCCGGGCTCCGCCGCCCAGTCGGTCCCGGCAGGGCGGAGCACCCGCTTGAGGTTGTCGGCGGCCGCCTCCTCCAGCGTGCGGGCGAGCTCCGGGTCCGCACCGGCGAGGTCGATCGCGTTCACGTCCATGTGCGAGGCCAGCCAGGGGCCCACCTCGGCAGCGTCGCCGGTCAGCACGTTGACCACTCCACCGGGCACGTCGGAGGTGGCTAGCACCTCCGCCAGCGTGACGGCCGGCACCGGGCGTGCGTACGAGCTGACCACGACGACCGTGTTGCCGGCCACGATCGCCGGAGCGAGCACGCCGACCAGGCCGAGCAGCGACGACGCCTGGGGCGCGAGCACCGCGACGATCCCGGTCGGCTCCGGAAGTGAGAAGTCGAAGTAGGGACCGGCCACGGCATTCGCCGAGCCGGTCACCTGCGCGAGCTTGTCGGCCCATCCGGCGTACCAGACCCACCGGTCGACGGCGGCGTCCACAGCGGCGGCCGCGGCGCGCTCGGAGACGCCCTCGCCGGCGCGTACCTGCGCGACGAACTGTTCGCGCCGACCTTCCAGCATCTCCGCGACACGGTAGAGGACCTGCCCACGGTTGTAGGGCGTGCGGCCCGACCAGTCAGGAAAGGCCTTGCGCGCCGCGACGACAGCGTCCCGAGCGTCCTTCCGCGACGCCTTGGCCATGTTGGCCACGAAGCCGCCCTTCGCGTCGAGCGCGGCGTAGGTCCGCCCGCTCTCGCTGCGCGGAAAGCCGCCGCCAACAAAGAGCTTGTACGTCTTGCGCACCTCGACACGCGCGGGTCCGGTGGCCGTCGGATCGTTCATCGCAGGTAGGCCGCCAACCCGTGCCGCCCGCCCTCACGCCCGTAGCCGGACTCCTGGTAGCCGCCGAAGGGGCTGGCCGGATCGAACCGGTTGAACGTGTTGGCCCACACCACACCGGCGCGCAGCGCGTCTGCCATCCAGAGGATCCGGGACCCCTTCTCCGTCCAGACACCGGCGGACAAGCCGTACGGGGTGTTGTTGGCCTTCTCGACCGCCTCGGCCGGGGTGCGGAAGGTCAGCACCGACAGCACGGGGCCGAAGATCTCCTCGCGGGCGATCCGGTGCGCCTGCGTGACGCCGGTGAAGATCGTGGGCGGGAACCAGTAGCCGTGCTCGGGCAGCTCACAGGCCGGTGACCAGCGCTGCGCCCCCTCCGCGTCGCCCACGTCGGACAGCTCGTGGATGCGCGCCAGCTGCTCGGCGGAGTTGATCGCGCCGACATCGGTGTTCTTGTCGAGCGGGTCGCCGAGCCGCAGGGTCGCCATCCGCCGCTTGAGCGAGGTGAGCAGCTCGTCATTGGCGCTCTCCTGCACGAGCAGCCGCGACCCAGCACAGCAGACATGGCCCTGGTTGAAGAAGATGCCGTTGACGATGCCCTCGACCGCCTGGTCGATCGGGGCGTCATCGAACACGATGTTGGCGGCCTTGCCGCCCAGCTCCAGCGTGACGCGCTTGGTGGATCCGGCGACCGCCCGGGCGATCGACTTGCCCACCTCGGTCGACCCCGTGAACGCCACCTTGTCGACATCGGGGTGGCCGACCAGCTCCTGCCCGGTGGCGCCCGCGCCGGTGACTATGTTGACGACCCCGGCCGGCAGCTCCGCCTGCTGGCACACGTCGGCGAACAGCAGCGCGCTGAGCGGCGTCGTCTCGGCCGGCTTGAGCACCACGGTGTTGCCGGCGGCCAGGGCGGGGGCGATCTTCCAGGCCAGCATCATCAGCGGGAAGTTCCACGGGATCACCTGGGCGGCGACGCCCAACGGCCGAGGGTCGGGACCCTGCCCGGCGTAGGACAGCTTGTCGGCCCAGCCCGCGTAGTAGAAGAACCAGGCACTCGCCATCGGCACGTCGACGTCGCGCGACTCCTTGATCGGCTTGCCGTTGTCGAGCGTCTCGAGCACCGCGAACTCTCGTGACCGCTCGGCCAGGATGCGGGCGATCCGATAGAGGTACTTGGCCCGGTCGCGCCCCGGCATGAGCGACCAGACCCGCTCGTACGCCCGGCGCGCTGCGGCCACGGCGGCGTCCACGTCGGCCGGACCCGCCTCGGCGACCTCCGCGAGCACCTCCTCGCTGGCGGGGCTCACCGTCTTGAAGTGCCGGCCGTCGTGCGGCTCGACGAACTCGCCGCCGATGAACAAGCCGTAGGCGGACTTGATGTCGACGACCGAGCGCGACTCCGGAGCCGGCGCGTAGTCGAAGCCAGACCCACTCATGTGGTGACGGTCCTCCTAGTCGAGGGTGAAGTAGTCGGACCCCGAGTATCGGCCGGTGCGCTGCCTGGTCCGCTGCATGAGCAGGTCGTTGAGCAGCGTGGAGGCCCCGAAGCGGAACCACGCCGGGTCGAGCCAGTCGGGGCCGGCCACCTCATTGACCACGACGAGGTGCCTGATCGCGTCCTTCGCCGAGCGGATGCCGCCGGCCGGCTTCACCCCGACCTGCGTCCCGGTCGCGTCGCGGAAGTCACGGACCGCTTCCAGCATCACCAGCACCATCGGCAGGGTGGCCGCCGGCTGTACCTTGCCGGTGCTGGTCTTGATGAAGTCGGCGCCGGCCATCATGGCCAGCCACGAGGCGCGCCGCACATTGTCGTAGGTGGCCAGCTCGCCGGTCTCCAGGATCACCTTGAGGTGCGCGCGGCTGCCGTCGGGCCGGGTGCACGCCTGCCGGATCGCAACGATCTCGTCGAAGACCTGCCCCAGACGCCCGGTCAGGAACGCGCCGCGGTCGATGACCATGTCGATCTCGTCGGCACCGGCCGCCACCGCATCGCGGGTGTCGGCCAGCTTGACCTCCATGCTGGCCCGCCCCGAGGGGAACGCGGTGGCGACGCCGGCGACGTGCACGCCGCTGCCGCGAAGCACCTCGACCGCGGTCGCGACCCGGTCGCCGTAGACGCACACCGCAGCGACGGGCGGGCAGGTCGGGTCGGCCGGGTCCGGCCGGACCGCCTTGGCCGCCAGCGCACGCACCTTGCCGGGGGTGTCCTGTCCCTCCAGCGTGGTCAGGTCGACCATCGAGATCGCCAGGTCCAGCGCGTACGCCTTGGCCGTGGTCTTGATGGATCGCGTCGCCAACCCGGCCGCGCGGGCTTCGGCGCCCACCGCGTCGACGCCGGGTAACCCGGCCAAGAATCGGCGCAACGACGACTCGGAGAGTGCGACGTCGTCGACGCTGGTCAGGGTGGGACTCACCGCCGCAGTCTAGGAGCGCGCGTGCGGATGGCGGTAGACGAGGCACAATGCCCGGTATGGAATCGTCGCGGTTCGTCACCCGCGGGCCGGCCAACGGGTCCGTTGAGAAGTTCACCCCGACGACGCGGGTCAGCTCCTACCTCGGACTGCTGGTCGTGGTCGGTGGCATCGCATTGACCCTCAGCGACGGCCACTCGGTCGCGCACTGGGCCGTCATTGCCGGCTGGTTGTTTCTCGCCACCACGCTGGTGCTGGTCAACCTGCGTCCCGCTGTGTACGCCCGGGCCGACTCGGTGCTGGTGCGCAACGCCTTGACCGACGTCGAGGTGCCCTGGCGGCTGATCACCTTGGTCGAGGTGCGCCACCTGTTGGAGATCGTCGCCGGCGACCGGGTGGTCAAGGCCCTGGCGTTCAGCCGCACGACACGTCAACAACGGCGCTACGAGCGGACCGCCGGCGTCACCGTGCGGCGGTCGATGGACCAGCCGCTCACCGGCCGCGAGATGACCGAGGGCGTCGACTACACCGACTACGTCGCACAGCGGCTCCGCGACCTGGTTCGCAAGCACTGCGGTGGGCAGGCAGGTGAGCCGGCGTCGGAGGGGTTGCGGGTGGTGACCCGGTGGCGCTGGGCCGAGGTCGCCGTGCTGGTCGTGCTGGCCGTCATGATGGTGGTGCTGATCGTCATCGCGCGGAGCTGACCCGCCGAAGTCGCGTCGCCGGCCGGCCTCTCACGGATCTCGAGACATTCGGGCTGTCGGGTCGACCGAACAGTCACGACATCGGTCTAACGACCACCTCGGCGATGTCCCTCCGGATGACGTCGAGCCGCCCCGCAGCGGCGATGCGGGCAGCGACGACGTCGCCGTCGACCGGGACGACCACCTCGAGATAGCACTTGAGCTTCGGCTCGGTCCCGGAGGGCCTGATCACCACGCGGCCAGCGCCGGCAAGGACGAAGCGCAGCGCGTCGGTCGGCGGCAGGTCCACCGACCCGGTTGCCAGGTCGTCGAGGCGTTCGACCGCTTGGTCGCCGAACCGGGCCGGCGGCGCCTCGCGCAGGTGGCTCATCGCGGCCGCGAGCTGGGACGGGTCGGACACGCGCACCGACAGCTGGTCGGTCGCGTGCAGCCCGTGCAA